>NZ_JAAAXQ010000356.1 GCF_009916105.1 Streptomyces sp. GC420
GGGGGGCGAGGGCTTCGGCGCGACCGGCCAGCGGCTCGGGCTCCGTCCCGGCCGTCGGCTCGTGCTCCGGGGCGGACCGTACGGGGGTCCCTTCGTCGGTGCGGGCGAGGGGCCCTCGGGCGGTGCGGGCGAGCGGTCCTTCGCCGGCGCGCGGGAGCAGCCCATCGTCGGCGCGCAGGATCCGCTCGTGCATGGCTCGCAAAGCGGGGCCGGGATCGACACCGAGTTCCTCGGCGAGCAGCCGCCGGGCCTCGCCGTAGGTTGCGAGCGCCGCCGCCTGCCGTCCGGAGCGATAGAGGGCGAGCATCTGCATCTCGCGGAAACGCTCGTCGAACGGGTGCGCGGCCACC
Source organism: Streptomyces sp. GC420 (assembly GCF_009916105.1). GTDB lineage: Bacteria > Actinomycetota > Actinomycetes > Streptomycetales > Streptomycetaceae > Streptomyces. Next base: position 351 of record NZ_JAAAXQ010000356.1, read on the forward strand.
AGGTCCGCCAGCTCGGCGGCCGCCTCCGCGTGGGCACCGAGCTCAAGGCCGGCCGCCAGTCTCGCCTCCAGCGCGGACAGCCGAAGCTTCGTGAGCCGAGTCCGCTGCGCCTCCGCGTACGCCCCCCGTATGCCCGCGAGCGCGGTCCCCTGCCACAGTGCGAGCGCGTCGTGCAGCGCGGCGGACGCTTCCTCGGTCCCGCCCCGGGCACGGGCCCGTTCCGCGCGGGCGACCAGTTTCCGGAAGACGGCGAGATCCAGCGCGTCCTCGTCCACCTCGGCCAGGTAGCCGTCCCCGACCGAGCGGATCAGCCGCGCCTCCAGCAGCCGCCGCAGCCGGTGCACGTAGGTGCGGACCGACCCCACGGCGGAGCCGGGGGCGTTCGCTCCCCACACCGCGTCCACCAGTTGGTGGACCGGCACCTGCGCACCCTCGCCGAGCAGCAGCGCCGCCAGCACGGCCCGCTGCTGCGGCGGCCCGAGCGGCACCTCGGCCGTGTCCCGCCATGCCCGGACCGGCCCCAGCACTGTGAACCGCACTCGATCGCGCACTCTGCTCTCTCCCCCGACCCGCCGTGTCCGCGTCTCCAGGCACCAGGCACCAGGCACCAGGCACCAGATGTGCAACGCACCGTCCGGCCGCGATGTTTCGCCGACCCCGAACGTGGACAACGTTGCCACGCAAGCCCCTGCCGCGGCCGTGGGCCACCGCATGATGCCGATTCCCGGCCGGGCAACTCCCTCTCCTGGTGGCGAGTTTGCCTCAGTCGGCCTCGTCGCGGCCCGGCGTCCGGCAGCCCGCTTACCGGCCCCGGCGCGCCACGGGCCCGCCGCGCGGGCGCATGACACAGGGGCGCGGGCGGCCGGCCGACCGCCTGTGGCCGGCTGCGTGCACGCCGGTCAACGATGTTGCTGCGTACGTGGTCGCAGCGGCCATTGAGATACTCCGGCCATGGATACGAGCGCGAGGACGGACGGGTTACGGCCGGACCGGGCAGCCCCGGGGGTCGAGTCGGGCCGTCCCACGGACTGGGCACTGCGTCCCGCGCAGCCGGTGGATGTCGAGGCCATCGCGGAGCTGCGGGCGACGGTGATGCGCCCGGACCTGGAGCGGTTGGGACGGTTCGACGAGCATCGGGTCCGGCAGCGGCTGCGGGATTCCTTCTCCGCACAGCACACGTCGGTGATCGTGGCCGATGGTGCCTTCGCGGGGTGTGTCACCGTGCGCCCGGCCGAGGACGGGCGCTGGCTGGAGCATTTCTATCTGGCGCCGGGTCTGCAGGGCCGAGGGCTCGGATCGGCTGTCCTGCGAACACTGCTGAAGCGGATCGACACCGACGGACTGTGCGCCCGTCTGAATGTCCTGCAGGGCAGCGCCGCCCGGCGGCTGTACGAGCGCCACGGGTTCACCGTGGAGATTCAGGACCCGATCGACGTCTACATGGTGCGACGGCCGGGTGCCGGCGCTCCCGAGGCCGACGTGAGGGCCGGACCCTGACCAACGAGTCCCCGTCCGGTCGGCGCGCCGCCCCGACCGCGCCGCCCGGCGGGCAACTCGATTGGCACGAAAAGTGCCGTCGGCTGTCGTCATCGGCCGGCACAGACCGTGCGGGACGACCTTTAGCATGGGCCCCGCCCGCACATGGTGCCGGCCCGGCCGGAGGCGCGGTTTCCGAAGGCCACGGACCAGGACGGACCAAACGCCCCCTCGGGTGGGTCCGCCAGGTGGGCTGTAGCCGCTTCCGCCGCAGGTGGGCGGGGGCGAGGAATGCATGGGCCCGTCTCGCCTTGATCCGGCGCTGTCGCGTTGTGGATCAGTGTGTGTGGACCAGGCGTGGACCAAGAACGCGCGAGGCAGCGGCCCTCGTCGGTCTGGTCAGGACTGGCCGTGGCGGCGCAGCAGCCTGCGCAGACGGGCGAGCGGCGAAGGCCCGTCCCTGCGCGAGTAACGCGGGCCGCCCTCCGCCCGCAGATCATCCGCCACGTCGTACCGTTTCCCATACTCATCGAGGAATGCCTGCAACGTGGCCACAGCGGGAATGGCGATGAGGGTGCCGGTCGCACCGAGCAGGGCAGTGCCCGCGACCACGGAACCGAAGGCCACCGCCGGATGGATGTCCACGGTCTTGGACGTGAGCTTCGGCTGAATCAGGTAGTTCTCGACCTGCTGATAGGCCACGACGAACACCAGCACCCACACGGCGTACCAGGGATCGACGGTGAACGCGACCAGCATGGGCACGGCTCCGGCCAGATAGGTGCCGATGACCGGGATGAACTGCGACACCACGCCCACCCATAGGGCGAGCACGGGGGCGTACGGCACGCCCAGCACTGCCAGCATGATGTAGTGGGCGACTGTGGAGATCAGGGCCATCAGCCCCCGGGAGTAGAGGTATCCGGCCGTCTTGTCGACCGCGATCTCGAAGGCCCTGAGTACCTTCGTCTGTTTGGCCGGTGGCAGCAGCGAGCACAGCCAGCGGCCCAGCCGGGGGCCGTCCGTGGCGAAGTAGAACGTGAACAGGAAGATCATCAGCAGCCGGAACAGACCGCCCAGCACGGAAGCCGAAAAATCGAACACCCCGCCCGCATGCTTCTGTACGTACGTTTGGAGCCAGTCGGAGCGCACCAATCGGCCCGGGTCGACCGACAGATCCGTGCGGAACGTCCTGTTGATCCAGCCGATGACCGAGTCAAAGTACTCCGGGAAGTTCTCGACGACGCCGCTGATCTGACCCGCAAGCATCGAACCGAACAGCACGAGGAACCCCGCCGCCCCTAGGGGCACTGCGAGACACACCAGGAACGCGGCCAGGCTCCGGCGGATACCTCGGGCCGTCATCCGGTCGACGCCCGGCTCGATCCCCAGCGCCAGGAAGAACGCGATCACAATGCTGAGCAGCAGAATGGTGAGCCTCTGGAACGCCCAGCTGCCAAGCTGATAGGCGGCCACCATGGCGAGCGCAAGCGCCATGGCCCGCGGCAGCCACCTCGGCATCCGGTCGGTACCCCCCGCTCCGCTGGGCGGGGATTCGGACGGCTGGGGCTCCTGGCCAGGGTCCGGCTGCGTCATCGCCCGTCGTCACAGACCGTCGCAGCGAATGCCGAGCGCCACGGGCACTGCACTCCGGGCATCCTTGATCGCACCGGGCGAGAGTTCCGCCTGGACCGTCTGCGTGACCACTCGCACATGGGCTCGCGAGCAGACACAACGACCATTCGCCTGCCACAGGACCTTGGCTCACGAGCCCACACGGTCACCCGAGACAAGCGCACACGTATACCGGTCAAGGCTCACTGTTCAGGACGGATCGCATAGTTCAGGAGAAATCCTGACATTAACTGGTCTGCTGCTCTCACGTTTCTTATCTACCTTCTGCTGCGCCTCCGCGCAGTTCCGCCGGCCATCCGGCGGCGGTCGGCCGGACCTGGCCGACCGCCGAGCTGTGTTTCCCCGCCACTCGCGGCGACCGACGCCTGCGCTTGCGGATATCGGCGACCCGGCCATGGAGACACGAAATCACCACGGCTTTCCACCGCCTCGCCGCACTGCCCCGTCCCGCCGGCTGGCCGGCAAACCCCTGCCTGCACGACCCGAAAGACCTTGGAGAAACCGACCATCGCGCCGGGACTCCGCCATGCCCAAGCAGCGAAACCATCCCGCTCACCCGGCTACAGACGAACGGCGACGTCTCATCACCCCAACCGAAACGGCGAGGCATCGTGCTCCATCCATCGGGGCTTCTACCCTTGGCGGCACAGAGGCCGCGTGCAGCGTGTGGAGTGCTACAGGTCAGGAAGTACCTCGCAACGGAGCCAGTGGACCCCGTGTGGACCACGGCCCCCGCGAAACACTCGGGGCCGGTACGCTGTACCCGCTCCGTCCCAGGTGGGCGGCAGCGGAGGTGGGTTGCCCGAGCGGCCTAAGGGAACGGTCTTGAAAGCCGGAGTGCCCTGAAACGGCCATCGGGCGCACGAGTCGAGCAGACTCCCCAGCTCACACAAACCGCAGGTGGGGCAGGGCGCCGGGTCCAATCCGGCACCTCACCACCCGGTTTCCTGTCCCGTCGTGTCTCACCCTGTGTCGGTGTTGATCAGGGCTGACGGACCACTCACGGACCAACGACGGACCAGGACCGGCGCAGCGGCGAGCCGCAGAGCATGGAGTGTGCTGTAAGCCTCCTCTGGGTGCGACGCACCCGACTCGGGGATAGTGGTCGCGCTCACGGCATTGGTTCACCCCCGCTCGCGCGAGGAACAGCGGACGGCGTGGCGGTGCAGCTTTCTGAGGCCAGCTCACCTCCACTCACGCGGGGAACAGCGTCCACTCTCGGGTTGCCGCCCTGGTGGTTACGGCTCACCCCCGCTCGCGCGGGGAACAGCAGACCTACTGCGCGATGCGCCCCTACACCGTCGGCTCACCCCCGCTCGCGCGAGGAACAGGCCCGCAGCAGCGACCACTCACCGTAGATCGCTGGCTCACCCCCGCTCGCGCGGGGAACAGGACTCGATACACCGGTCGATGTTCCGGTTGTTCGGCTCACCCCCGTTCGCGCGGGGAACAGCTCAAGGCAGCGGGCGCCGCCGCGGCGGTGAACGGCTCACCCCTGCTCGCGCGGGGAACAGCAGGAGGGGAATCAGGTGCAGTTTCAGGATGAAGGCTCATCCCCGCTCGCGCGGGGAACAGTCCGAGCCGCCCGCCGCGAGCCACCCGGGCAGCGGCTCACCCCCGCTCGCGCGGGGAACAGACAGAAACCCGTATCGGAGTGTTCCTGCCAATCGGCTCACCCCCGCTCGCGCGGGGAACAGACCGTGCCGCAGGACGAGCTGTGGCTGATCGATGGCTCACCCCCGCTCGCGCGGGGAACAGCCCGAGATCTCGCCGAGCCGCGCCCGCACCACCGGCTCACCCCCGCTCGCGCGGGGAACAGACGATCAGGCCGGGCAGCTGGCTCGCCGTCTGCGGCTCACCCCCGCTCGCGCGGGGAACAGTGCTGGTGGTCGGTACGAGCGCCCCGGGCCGGAGGCTCACCCCCGCTCGCGCGGGGAACAGACCGTGGCGATGGGGGCCAGGCGCATGCGCACCGGCTCACCCCCGCTCGCGCGGGGAACAGTCTTGGCACATCGCGGTGAAGGACACCCACCGCGGCTCACCCCCGCTCGCGCGGGGAACAGAGCTCCACCACGACGACGGGGAACTTCTTCGTCGGCTCACCCCCGCTCGCGCGGGGAACAGGGACGCAACAACAGCAGCAGCGACAGCAGCGGCGGCTCACCCCCGCTCGCGCGGGGAACAGGAACGGGAGCGCACCATGTCCAACACCCTCGACGGCTCACCCCCGCTCGCGCGGGGAACAGTTGTTCACGTCGTCGGTGGCGCCGAGCATCGCCGGCTCACCCCCGCTCGCGCGGGGAACAGCAGTGGGGGCAGTAGGCGCCCTCCGCGCCGTCCGGCTCACCCCCGCTCGCGCGGGGAACAGGCCCGCGACCCGAGGGTCGATTTGATCTGGGACGGCTCACCCCCGCTCGCGCGGGGAACAGCCCTGGATGAACCCGGAGATCAGCGACACGCCCGGCTCACCCCCGCTCGCGCGGGGAACAGGGCACGGCGTACATCCTCGAGGAGTCGTATGTCGGCTCACCCCCGCTCGCGCGGGGAACAGCCCGGCTTTCAGGTGGTGCAGGGCGACTGTCGCGGCTCACCCCCGCTCGCGCGGGGAACAGGGGATCGGCGGCACGGCCGTCGCCAACCCCCGCGGCTCACCCCCGCTCGCGCGGGGAACAGAACCGGATGGTCAGGCCGCCGAGGACATCACTCGGCTCACCCCCGCTCGCGCGGGGAACAGAGCAGAGAGGCGATCCAGGTGGCGATGCGCTGCGGCTCACCCCCGCTCGCGCGGGGAACAGATCTCGCACCACTGGATCGTCAGGTTCATGCGCGGCTCACCCCCGCTCGCGCGGGGAACAGCTGGGCGTCGCGGAAGGGGTCGGACGCCTGGACGGCTCACCCCCGCTCGCGCGGGGAACAGCCCCTGCGCTCCGCCTTCTCCGCCTCCCCGGTCGGCTCACCCCCGCTCGCGCGGGGAACAGACAGCGTGAGTACCGCAAGGTTCATGAAGAACCGGCTCACCCCCGCTCGCGCGGGGAACAGCCCGCGCACCTCAACGGCACCCCGCCGCGCGACGGCTCACCCCCGCTCGCGCGGGGAACAGCTTGGCAAGGTCACTGAGCACGTTATGCCGATCGGCTCACCCCCGCTCGCGCGGGGAACAGCCCTCCTTCATGTCCTCCACCGCCGCTTCGAGCGGCTCACCCCCGCTCGCGCGGGGAACAGGTCAGCACCCGCCCGACCGACGTCGACAGCGTCGGCTCACCCCCGCTCGCGCGGGGAACAGTCACAGGCGCGGCAGTCGTACATCGGGGTCTCCGGCTCACCCCCGCTCGCGCGGGGAACAGTCACCGAAGTCGTATGGCAGGAGGGCCAGTGATGGCTCACCCCCGCTCGCGCGGGGAACAGGCATCGCCGGCCCGGCCGGCACCGGCAAAAGCCGGCTCACCCCCGCTCGCGCGGGGAACAGCAGCGACCACTCCGGCACGGTGACGCCCTGCGCGGCTCACCCCCGCTCGCGCGGGGAACAGGTTTCCTGAACTGGCGTTTCTCAGGGCGTTGCCATTTTGTTATCTACCTCCATGGGGTTGAATGCGATGAGTGTGAGCCCGTCGAAGTCCACAGGCTCTCGGCGGCGCTGCCCCGCTGTGCGGACGGCGTAGCGTTGCTCGCTGTTGTCCGGGTGCATGAGGACGGCCGCGCCGTCGGCGACGGAGGCGCTGACGGCGCTCCACAGTTCTTCGCGGACGCGTGCCGAGAGGGTGCCGACGTACAGGCCGGGCATGGGCTCGGTCAGCCAGCGGCTGAGTGCTCCGCGGACGTGGTCGGGGACGGCTGTGGTGGCAATGACGGTCATGGTGGCCATGCCGCTACTCCTCGCCGTAGTTGGTGCCGCCGTCGAGGATGCCGTTGACCGGGTCCCAAAGATGTACGAGTTCTTCGACCGCCTCTTCCGCGTCGTCCTGGCGCGTTCCCTCGTCGGGTTCGAGGAGGTCCTGGATGTCGGCGACGATGCGTGGCAGCAGGCGGAAGAGCCTCAGCCCTTCGCGGAAGGAGCGGCGGGCCTCGCCTTCGGGGTCGGGGGACTGGGCCAGGGAGAAGGCCAGGGGCAGGGTGAGTTCGGCTTTGTACAGATCGGCTATGTCGTAGACGAACGAGTGTGAGGTGCCGGTGTGGACGAAGCCGAGGGCGGGGCTGCAGCCGATGGCTGTGATCGCCGCGTGGGTGATGCCGTACAGGCAGGTGTTGGCTGCGGACAGCGCGCGGTTGACGGGGTCCTGGCCGTCCCAGTCGGCGGGGTCGTAGGAGCGTTTGAAGGGGCGTACTCGGTGCTGCTGGGCGAGGAGGCGGTACATCGCTTTCATCCGCTGGCCTTCCAGGCCGCGTAGTTGGGCGATCGTGGCGTCCTTGGGGGCGGTGTCGCCGAAGCGGTGGGTGTACATGCGGCGGGCGACGGCTGTGCGCTGGGTGTCGTCGGCCCAGGACCGTACCTGTGTTTCGAGCCAGCGGTTGGGCATGCCGTCGGGGACGGTCGCCGCGTAGCAGCGCACACCGCCCGCGCCGGTGCAGACCACGGTGGTTCCGTGACGGGCCAGGGTGGACAGGGCGCGGGCGGTGAT
>NZ_JAAAXQ010000357.1 GCF_009916105.1 Streptomyces sp. GC420
GTCACGGGGGTGGCGGGGGTGAGTGACACGCTGCTCATCGCGGTGTACGCGTTCCTGGGCGCGGCGGCGGCCGGGCTGCTCGGCGCCGGCGTGCTGCGGGTGCTGCGGCACCGCTCGCTGATCGTCTCGCTGACCGTGGTGACGGCCGTGGCGGTGACCGCGATGCTGGCGGGGACACTCGCCGTGGCCTGGGCGATGTTCCTGTCGCCGCATGACCTGACGGTGGTCACGACCGTGGTGGCCATGGCCGCGGTCGTGTCCCTGGCGACGGCGCTGTTGCTGGGGCACTGGGTCGTGGCTCGCAGCCGGGACCTCACCCATGCGGCCCGTTCCTTCGGGGAGGGCGGCAGCTTCGCCGCACCGGCCGGGGAGGCGACGGCCGAACTGGCGGCGCTCAGCCGGGAGCTCGCCCTGACGAGTGCGAAGCTGGCCGAGTCCCGCGACCGGGAGCGGGCCCTGGAAACCTCCCGGCGCGAGCTGGTCGCCTGGATCTCGCACGACCTGCGGACACCGCTGGCGGGGCTGCGCGCCATGTCGGAGGCCCTGGAGGACGGGGTCGCCGACGACCCCGAGCGGTACTTCAAACAGATACGCACCGAGGTCGACCGGCTCAACTCGATGGTCGGCGACCTCTTCGAGCTGTCCCGCATCCACGCGGGGGCGCTCTCCCTGACCCTGACGAGGATGTCCGTGTACGACCTGGTGGGGGACGCGCTGGCGGGCGCTGACCCGCTGGCGCGGGAGCTCGGGGTGCGGCTGGTCGGCGACCGCGTCGAGGCGGTGCCGGTGCGGGTCGACGGCAAGGAGATGACGCGTGTCCTCGTCAATCTGCTGGTGAACGCCATCCGCCACACCCCGATGGACGGCACGGTCGCGGTGGCCGCCGAGCGACGTCCCGGGGCCGTGGTCCTGTCCGTCACGGACGAGTGCGGGGGCATAGCCGAGGAGAACCTGGGCCGTGTCTTCGACACGGGGTGGCGCGGCAGCGACGCCCGCACCCCGAACGCCGGCGCCGGCCTCGGCCTCGCGATCGTCCGCGGCATCGTCGAGGCCCACTCCGGCGAGACCCGTGTCCGCAATGTGGGGGGCGGCTGCCGCTTCGAGGTGACGCTCCCGACGGCGGCGGGCTGACGCAGAGGGGCGGCGGACACGCCCCGGCCGGCGGACAGGCCCCGGTCGGCAGCCGGGGCCTGCTGCCCGGCGTGCGGCCGGGCAAGGCGTCGCCGCTGTGCATGGCGACCGCATCCCGGCCACGATGCCGCGACCGGCGGGTCCGGGCCACGCCCCGCTGTGGCGCTGGTCGTTTCTCGCCGACGGCGTCGCAGCGGCGGCCGGCCGACCGGGGCAGGATCGTCACCGGCCCTCGTCTCGCCGGTGTGCCGACGGCGGCGCCCCGGGACCGGGTGCGTCGGTCGCCTCGCCCGCGTCCGGCCGATGAGGCCGGTCCAGAGCCGGGGCGGGGGATCGTTGAACACGGACTCGCCGCAAGGGGCCGGCGCAGCACCCCGCGGACCAGCCCCTGAGCCATGGGCCTCCCGGCGGTCTCGTCGACCATGCCGGGGCTGATCCTCGCGCCGACGCCGTACGCGCGCCGGGTGAGGATCTCCAGGACGTCCTCGGGCAGGTCCTCCTCCGCGGAGTTCTCCCGGAGCCGGCGCTTGGCGGCCTTCGCAGCCCGCGGCGAGCTGCCGCCGCAGTTCACTGCCGCTGTCCGCCTCGGCGCCCACCCCCAGCCGCCGCACCGGCCAGGGCAGGCCGGGATGGCCCCTGTGACGGCTCCGCGCGCGAGCCGCCTTGCCGCCCGGCATACCCCGGGCCGATCTCTGGGTGACGGTGCTGCGGGCGGGATACCCGCCTCCGGGCACACCGAGTGGGCCGGGCCTGCCCCGGAGGCGGGGCGGTCGGGCGGTCAGCCGGCCAGCTCTTCGGCCTGGCGGATCGCGGACGCCAGGTCGCGGACGGGCCGGGAGTCCGAGGACTCGGCTATCCGGGCGGCACGGTCGGCGAGGCCGGGCAGCGGCAGCGCGCCGGGCAGGCGGGCGTAGTCGGACGAGCCGGACCAGCCGGACGAGGGACGGCGCAGTGCGTCCGCGAAGTAGGCGGCCAGTGCGGCGACCTGGAAGCCGGAGTCCTCCTGGGTCCACAGGCCGCGTTCGAGGGCGCCGGTCTCCACCGTCCCCGACTCCTCGTGCGGGGCCCGTGTGGAGGGGTCGAGCCAGCGGACGGTCGCCGTCGCCACATGGCCGGAGGCGCCCGGCCTGGTGCGCACCGCGTAGAGCGCGGTCACCGTGTGGGAGGGCCCGATCTCGCCGCCGTCGACGCGGTCGTCGCGGAAGTCCTCGTCCGCCACCTCCCGGTTCTCGTAGCCGATGAGCCGGAACTGCTCGACGGTCGCCGGGTCGAAGGCGACCTGCGCCTTCGCGTCGCGGGCGCGCAGCTCGATGTGCCGGGGCAGTTCCTCGGTGAAGACCGCGCGGGCGTCGTCGGTGTCGGAGACGTACGTCGTGTGGCCGTCGCCCCTGTTGGTGAGCCGCTCCATGAACGCGTCACCGTACTCGCTGCCCACGCCCACCCCGAACAGCGTGATGCCGTGCTCCCTGCGCGCGTCCGCGACGCGTTCCAGGATGCCGTCGGCCGAGGTGTCGCCGGTGTTGGCGAGGGCGTCGGAGAGCAGCACGACCCGGTTGGTGGCGCCGGGCCTGCGGCCCTCGACGGCCTCCTGGTAGCCGGTGGTGATGCCCGCCTCCACATTGGTGGAGTCGGTCGGCTGCAGGCCGTCGATCACCTCGTGTATGCGGGAGCGGGAGTCACCGAGCCGGGTCATCGGCAGCCGGGTCTCCGCGTTCCCGCTGAAGGTGACCAGGGCCAGGGAGTCGTCGTCGCGCAGCCGGTCGACCATCAGGTCCAGGGACTCGCGGACCAGGTCGAGCCTGCCCGGCTCGGCCATCGATCCGGAGATGTCGATGACGAAGGTCAGCGCGGCGGGCGGCCGCCGCGCCGCGTCCCGCCCCGGGTCCCCCTCCGGGGCACCGGTGGCCAGCCCGACCCGCACCAGCGACCAGCGGTCCTCGTCGGTACGGGCGCCGTCGACGGTGACGGAGAAGCCGTTGCCGTCGGGCCGCGGATAGTCCTGCGGGAAGCTGTTGACGAATTCCTCGGGCCTGACGGTCGAGGGGTCGGGAAGCCGCCCCTGGGCGAGGGTGCGGCGCGCGTAGCCGTACGAGGCGGTGTCGACGTCGAGCGCGAAGGTGGAGAGGTAGTCGGGGTCGGGCGTGGGGCTGGGCGCGAAGTCCCGCTGCTCCCCCTCCGCCGCGCCGGAGGTGGTGTCGCCCGGCCCGGTCGTGGGCTGCGCGGGCAGCGGGCCGGCCTCGTGGTGTCCGCCGGTCGGGCCGTCCTTCGAGCTGGACTCGCCGCTGTCGCCGCTGCCGCCGCAGCCGGCGAGCGTCAGACCGCCCACCAGCGCGGCCGCGACCAGCCGTGTGCGTATCGCCGTACGGATCCTCATGTCTGCCCTCTCGGATCGTCCTATGTGACTGTGACGTCCGGGACGGGCCGTGGGACCAGACGAACCCGTTGCGGAAGGGTCTCGATGCGGCAACGGCCTTCCGGCGATCCGGAATTCGACAACCCCCTTCCACGCAGGTGGGATTGGAACGGGTCAGGACACGACGTCCTTGCGCGCGAAGCCCCGGAAGGCGAGCGCGAACAGCACCAGCGCGTACGTCACGGACACCGACGTCCCCTTCAGCATCCCGGCCCATTCCAGCTGTGGCTGCAGTGCGTCCGCCCAGGCGAACTGCCAGTGCGCGGGCAGGAAGTCGCGCCAGGAGCCGAGCGCCGTGACCGCGTCCAGCACATTGCCGACGATGGTCAGCCCGACCGCGCCGCCGACCGCGCCGAGCGGCGCGTCGGTGACCGTGGACAGCCAGAACGCCAGTCCCGCCGTCACCAGTTGGGAGACGAAGACGAAGGCGACGGCGATCCCCAGCCTGCCCACCGCGTCGCCCGCCGGGAGCGAGCCACCGGTCGGGATCTGCAGCGGCCCCCACCCGTAGGCCACCGAGCCGACCGCCAGGGCGACGAGCGGCAGCAGCACCATCGCGGCCGCGCTGAAGGCCAGCGCCACCACGAGCTTGCTCCACAGCAGCCGCCACCTCGGCACCGGGGCGGCCAGCAGATAGCGCAGCGAGGACCAGCTCGCCTCCGCGGCGACGGTGTCGCCGCAGAACAGTGCCACCGGCACCACCAGCAGGAACCCCGCGGAGACGAACAGGGCCGTGGCGGCGAAGTTGGCTCCGGAGGCGGTGGCGGTGTCCATCAGGGTGATCCGGCCCTCACGCCCGCCCGGTTCGCCGCCGATCGCGAAGGCCGCGACCAGGATGAACGGCAGGGCGACGAGGATGGCCGCCATCACCATCGTGCGGCGCCTCTTCAGCTGGCGCACCGCCTCCACCCGCAGGGGCAGGGTGCGGCGCGCCCGGTAGCCGGGCGCGGTTTCGCCCTGGTTCCCGCTCCGGTTCCCGGTCCCCGTCCCGCTCCCGTTCGGTGTCTCACCCGGCGCCGTGCCGGCCGTCACGGCCGCTGACGTGGCCGCGGCAGCCGTCGTGGCAGCCTTCGTGGCAGCCGCCCCGGGCGCCTCGGTCTCCTCCGTGCGCGCGTTCGCGTTCATGCCGCGTCTTCTCCGATCAGGGTCAGGAAGGCGTCCTCGAGGCGGCGGTGCGGTCCGAGGCCGTTCACCGGGATCTCCAGGCGTACGAGTTCGGTGAGCAGCCAGGACGCGGTGGCCCCGTCGAGGCGTACGAGCAGGCCGTGCCCGCCGTCCGTCCGCGCGGCGGAGGCGATGCCCGGCAGCCCGGCCACCTTCTCCACCACCGCGTCCGGGATCTCTCCGTCGACGCCGACGAGCAGGCTGTCGCCCGAGCCGGTGATCTCCGCGACCGGGCCCGCCTGCACCAGCCGGCCCCTGTCCATGACGACGAGGTGGGTGCAGGACTGCTCGACCTCCCCGAGGAGGTGGGAGGAGACGATGACGGTCCGGCCCCCGGCGGCGTACCGGATCATCACCTCGCGCATCTCGCGGATCTGCGGCGGGTCGAGCCCGTTGGTGGGCTCGTCGAGGATCAGCAGATCGGGCAGACCGAGCATGGCCTGGGCGATGGCGAGTCGCTGCCGCATGCCCTGCGAGTAGGTGCGTACGGCGCGGGCCAGGGCGTCGCCGAGACCGGCGATCTCCAGGGCCTCGTCGATGTGCGCGTCCTCGGCGGGACGGCCGGTGGCCTGCCAGTACAGCTCCAGGTTGGCCCGGCCGGTCAGGTGCGGCAGGAAGCCCGCGCCCTCGACGAAGGAGCCGACCCGGGACAGGACGGGGGCGCCGGGCCTGACGGCGTGGCCGAAGACACGGATCTCGCCGCCGTCGGGCGTGATGAGGCCCATCAGCATGCGCAGTGTGGTGGTCTTTCCCGCGCCGTTGGGGCCGAGGAGACCGAGCACCTGTCCCTTCTCGACGCGGAAGGACAGGTCGCGTACGGCGTACCGGTCGTCGGCCCCGGCGTAACGCTTCGTCAGTCCGGTGATCAGGAGCGGAACGTCGGCGAGTCCCGGGTCCGGTGCGGGGGCCGCGGTACGGCGGCGGCCGGTCAGCAGCAGGGCGGCCGCGATCCCGGCGGCGCCGAGCGGAAGGCCCCACACCCACCAGGGCAGCGGGGCCGCGCCGGTGGTCACGCCGGGGGCGGTGGGCACCCGCAGCCCGCCGCCCGCGAGGGAGACGGTGTACGTCGCCGGTTCGGCGGGGGACGCGTAGCCGAGGTCGGTCGCGGCGAGGACGAGCCGCAGCCGGTGCCCGGACTCGACCTCGTGGTCGACGGCCGGGAGGCGGATCTCGACGGTGCGGCCGTCCTCGGCGCCGCTCACCCTGAGGGGAGAGACGAGCTGGGCGGGCAGCGTCTGGCTGCCGCCGGGCCCGACGTCGTACACCTTGGCGAACAGCACCGCGTCGGAGGAGCCCTTCGAGGTCACGCGGACCTTCACGGTCGGGGAGCCGGTGATCCGCAGGGACTCCCGCAGCGGGGCGGAGTCGAACCGCGCGTACTGGCCGGGGAAGTCGACGTTGAGACCCCCGACGCCGAGGGTGGACAGCTGGCTGAGGCCGCCGCCGACTCCGGGCACCGCGGAGATCGCGGGCGGTCCGGCGCCGGGCGGGTTCTCGAAGCTCTGCTCCCGGCCCTGGAGGGCGAGGGTGCGGTCGCCGCCGTCCAGGCCCGGGTAGGTGTCGCCGCTCGCGCCGCGCAGCTGGGCGGCCCCGTCGGTCGAGTCGACGCCTCCGGTCCTGGTGACACGGAACGCGGGTCCGGTGCCGACGCCCTTCTCGTCCTTCAGGTAGCGGTCGAACCAGTCCGCCGTACGGGCGTCGAGGCGGGAGGTCTCCGTGTCACCGCCGTCGTGGCCGCCGGAGATCCAGTCGACGGACACGGGGGCCCCGTTGGCCCTGATCGCCTTCGCCATGGCGTCGGCGTGGGAGAGCGGGAAGAGGGAGTCGGACTGGCCCTGGGAGATGAGGGCGGGCACCTTGATCCGGTCGCCGACGGCGGACGGGCTGCGGGCCTCCAGCAGTGCGCGGGCCTCGGCATCGGGCTCGCCGTTCACCGCCACCCGCTCGTACATCTCGCACAGCTCCTCCTCGAAACGGCCGCAGCCGCCCTCGGGCGAGCCCGTGGTGAAGAAGACGCCGGCCCACAGCTTCTTGTAGACGCCGTCGGGGAAGAGGGCGTCGGCGAGGTTCCAGTAGGTGATGCGGGGCGCGACGGCGTCGACCCGCCCGTCGTGCCCGGCGGCGAGCAGGGCGATCGCGCCGCCGTACGACGCGCCGGCCATCCCGACCCTCGGGTCGCCCTTCTTGTCGAGCCGCACCTCGGGGCGCCCGGCCAGCCAGTCGATCAGCCGGGACACGTCGGCGACCTCGGCGTCCGGGTCGTTGAGGCCGATCTTCCCGGTGGACGCGCCGAAGCCGCGCGCGGACCAGGTCAGCACCGCGTATCCGTCGCGAGCCAGTTCCTCGGCCTGCGCGCGTACGTCGTCCTTGCTGCCGCCGAAGCCGTGGCCGAGCAGCACCGCGGGCCGTCTGCCGCCGCCGGAGGCGCCCGAGACGCCCGAGGTGAAGTACGAGGTGTCGATCTTCGCACCCGGCATGTCGAAGGTACGGTCCACACGCCGCACGGGCGGTTTCCCGTCGGAGGCGACGGCGTTCCAGGTGCCGACCCCGGCGAGCACGACGACGGCGAGCGCCGCGCCGGCAACCCGCCGTCCGCCGCCGCGCACGCCGTTCCGCAGACGCCCCCGCAACCGGGTCATTCGGAGATCCATGCTCAAACCCTAAGCGCGCGGATCCGGTGCTTCCGCTGTCCCCGGGGGGATCCGGGGGACCTTCCCCGGTCGTACGGCGACTCCCCGGCGTACCACGGACGCGGTACGGGACGATGACGGACGCAGGGCACGCACGGGCCGCGGCGGCGGCCGGGCGGCAGGACGAGGCGGGTACGGACGGGGGCGGAGTCGGCGCATGGGCGATGCACGGACCGAGATCAGGCGGGCGAGGACGGCCGGGGAGATCACCGCGGCGCAGCACCTCTTCGACGGCCCGGCCCGCCCCGAGTGGGCCCGGCGCTTCCTGGACTCCCCCGGGCATCTGATGCTGCTCGCGTACGTGGACGGGGTGCCCGCCGGGATGGTGTCCGGCATCGAGATGTGCCACCCGGACAAGGGCACGGAGATGTGCCTGTACGAGCTCGGTGTGGCCGAGGAGTACCGGCGGCGCGGCATCGGCCGCGCACTCACCGAGGCACTGGCGCGGGAGGCCCGGGAGCGCGGCTGCTACGGCATGTGGGTGGGCGTCGACACGGACAACGAGGCGGCCCTCGCGACGTACCGCTCGGCGGGCGCGGCGGACGAGGGCCGGTTCGCGATGCTGGGCTGGGCGTTCGGCGAGGGGCGGGAACAGGTCAGAGCGTCGCC
>NZ_JAAAXQ010000358.1 GCF_009916105.1 Streptomyces sp. GC420
GGCTGCGACGGCGTGTCGGGGGTGGAGGCGGGCGCCGAGCGCTCCGGGCCGCCGGAGCCCTGCGCGCCGCCCCTCAGGTCACGCAGCAGATCGCCCTGCCAGTTGTCTCCGGTCGCCATGTCCGCCCTTCTCCTCCGCCTCACTGCCCCGTCCGGAGCGCCTGCGCGTCGACTCAGAACTTGTTGAGCAGCTGTCCGTACACGCCGAACACACCGACGGCGAGCGGGAAGAGCCCCACCATCCCGATGGATTCGACCAGATCGGCCATGCGCCGCAGCCGCACCCGCACATGCTCTGGCGGCTGGACCGCCAGGACGAGCAGCGGCAGCACCGCGGCCGCGCCCAGCACGGTCAGCGGCCCGGCGCCACCAGCGTGCTCCATCCACAGCATCAGCAGGCGTACGACGAGGACCGCCCCGGCGGCGAACAGCGCCACCACCTCGGCGACCAGCGGAAAGGCCCGGGCCCTGGACAGCAGGACGACGGCGACGAGCGAGGGCAGTGCCACCGTCCACCCCGTCTGGTCCTCGGCCAGGGTGAGCAGCCAGCCGGCTGCCGCGGCCGAGGCCGCGGTGACCATCGTGGCCAGGGCCAGGCCCCGGTGCGTGGCCGCGAGCGCGTTGCCGACCTCGTGGCGGCTGACCGAGACGCCGGTCGCGCGGCGGTCGTCGAGCGCGGTGAGCCCCGAGGCCGTGAGGGCCAGCCGCGGCAGCAGGCCGAGCAGCACCACGGAGAAGACGGCCATGACGGCGCCGAGCCGGGCGGGGTCGTCCTGGACGGCCGCGACCGCCTCCCAGACGGCGGCGATCACGGTGCCGGCCGCGGCGCCGATGAGCCCTCCTCGGCCCAGCGGCGAGAAGTGGCCGAGCAGCACGAGCGTCAGGACCAGCGCGCCCGCCACGGCGGCGAGCCGCACGGTTCCCGGCCAGTCGTGGGCGTCGGCGGCGGTCCACGCCGTGAGGACGCCCAGCCCGCCGGAGGTGAGGAGCAGCGTGGTCGCCAGGCCCCGGTTGCCCTGCCCGATCCTGGCGACGAGCGCGCCGGCCGTCATGAGGACGAGGGTGACGGCCACGAGCGCGCCGGCCAGGGCGTCGAGGGCGAACTCGCGGCGGGCGAGCAGGGCCGCGACGAGCGCGAAGGCCACCGTCGCCGCGCCCGCGGTGGCCCGGCGCGCGGCGGGGCGCCAGCGCCAGCCCTGCAGGTCGAGGTCGTCGGCCACCTGGTCGGTGACGTCGTGCACGACGGGGGCGGGTGGCGCGGAGTGGGCCCTGACGAGCCGGAGCACCGCGCCGTCGGCGATCTCGGCCGAGGCGAGTGTGCTGTCGTGCGGCAGCGCCGAGCCGTCCGCGCGCATCAACTGCCGTGTCATGGGGCGTGATGCGACCCGGTCGTCCAGCAACTGCAGAATGTCCGGCAGCAGTTGACCGATCGGTGTGTCGGAGGGCAGGACCATGTCGACCCGGCGTCGCTCGCCGACCAGGGTCACCCGGCTCAGTTGCGCCCGGGAAGTCGTTGCTGTGCTCACCACTTACGGGAACCTATCATCGCGACTTTGGTAAATATCGGGCCAGTTGGACACACCGGCGGCTGCCGGTCCGTTCATTCCCTTTCTGGGAAATCCTTCATCCGCTGTCCGTACTCCTCGCACAATTCACCGGAGTTCCGTGGATTCGCGCGGTTCACCACCCGACCGGTCCGCTGCGATCTCCGCAGGTCCTACGGCTGCGCCGATTTCGTCGACGGCGCCGGCTCCGTCGGCTGCGGCTCGTACTGCTGCTCCTGGCGCTGCTGCTGCTTCTCCTGCTCGGCCTTCTGCTTGGCCAGAGTGTGCTGGAGGAAGGACCAGCCGACACATCCCGCGCACAGAACGGCCGTGATGGCGATCCCGACGAACACCTTCCCGAGGCGCTCGTCGGCCGTGCGCCGTGCCCGGTGCGCCCCGAACAGCAGGGCGTCCCGCATTCTGCGCCGGCGTACAGCCACCGACTCCAGCAGCTGACTGTCGTAATCCCGTGCCATTCGTCGTCAGTCGCCCCAGTCGTCCGTTCGCCTCAGCCCTCGCCGGTGGACGGCCGGCCGCGGCGGCCCGCCCTGCCCCCGGTCCGGCCGCTCCGATCCGCCCTGACGTGCCCTGACGTGTCCTGAGTGCCCATGTTCAGAATCCCCCTCATTTTGCCTCTGCAACATAAGGCATCGGCGAGCGGCTCCAACACCCCTGCCGTACGGCGGGCTTGGGCCGACCGGAGGGCGCGGAGCACCAAGCGGACCCCACAACACCGGCAGTACTCGGGGGAGTCGGTGAGAAAGCGGCACCGTCCGCCCGACCCCTTGATTCAAACGCGCGACCGAGCGCCTGCCGGGACGCCTGAAAAAGGAGAAACAGCCACGCCAGGTTACTTGCAACCAAGAAACTTGCACAGATGCAAGTATCATGGAGGCAAGTCAACCTGGATCTGCGAGGGCCGCGGTATGAACGGATTCGTGGGACGCCGTAGAGAACTCGGCCTCCTTGAGAGCCTATTGACTCCTGTGCGAACCGGGGGCCGCGGCGGGCGACCCGGCCGTGCGGTGCTCATCCGCGGCCGAAGGCGCGTCGGCAAATCCCGACTCGTGGAGGAGTTCCTGGAACGCACCGGGCTTCCGCATGTCTTCTTCACCGCCGTCGGCGGCTCGAAGGACGAGGACCTGGCGGGTTTCGTGGCCGAACTCGCCACATCCCCACTTCCCGAAGCCGACCAGGTCGCGGGCTTCGCCGTCCCGCAAAGCTGGGACGCGGCTTTCGGCCTGCTCGCCGCTGTCCTGCCCAAAGACACGCCCAGCGTGGTCGTCCTCGACGAAATGCCCTACCTCGTGCGTGAGGATCCCACTTTCGAGGGCACGCTCCAGAAGGCATTCGACCGGACACTGTCCAAACTGCCCGTGCTTCTCGTCCTCATCGGCTCCGACCTCGCCATGATGGAGCAACTCAACACCTATGGCCGCCCCTTCTACCAGCGCGGCACCGAGATGGTCGTCCCGCCCCTCAACCCCGCCGAGGTCGGCGCCATGCTCGCTCTTCCGCCGGCGGACGCGTTCGACGCCTACCTGGTCTCCGGCGGCCTGCCGCTCATCCTCGAAGAATGGCCGCATGGCGGCACACTGTGGGACTACCTCGGACAGGCGCTCCTCCACCCGACATCGGCCCTGCTCGTCAGCGGCGAACGAGCACTGGCCGCCGAGTTCCCCACGGAGGCGCAGGCCCGCAGCGTCCTGGGGGCCATCGGACACGGGGAACGTACCTTCACCCTCATCGGCCGGGCAGCCGGTGACCTGAATCCTGGTTCCCTGAGGCGCTCGCTGGAAGTCCTCACCACCCGCCGCATGGTCGCGGCCGACCTGCCGCTGTCCACAAGGCCGAGCCGGGACCCCCGCTACCGGGTCGACGACCCCTACCTGCGCTTCTGGCTCTCGTTCATCGGCCCCGGCATCCCCATGGTTGAAAGAGGCCGCGGCGACCGTGTACTCCAGTCGATCCGGACCGGCTGGACATCCTGGCGCGGCCGCGCCGTCGAACCGGTGATCCGTGACGCCCTGTGGCGCCTGGCCGACGACCGGCTGCCCGAGGACACGAACGCCGTCGGCGGCTACTGGACCCGTACCAACGATCCCGAAATCGACCTCGTCGGCGCAGACCGCGCACCCATCGCCAGGAAGATCACCCTCGTCGGATCGATCAAGTGGCTGGAGAGGAAGCCCTTCGACAACCGCGACCTGGCCAGGCTGATCACGCACCGCTCCCAATTGCCCGGCGCCGACGACTCCACCCCGCTGCTCGCCGTCGCCCGGGCCGGATGCACCGCCGACGGAATCCGCAGCCTCGCCCCCGAGGATCTCATCGCCGCTTGGTCCTGACAGAAAGCGCCCGCGTCACGGTCACCCACCGGACCTCGGCCTCCGGCGGAACGGCGGGGTCCCGCCGGAGGCTGCGGCACGTCCGGCGGGACCAGTGGCGCGCGGGCGGCCGCGCACGGGCGGATCAGCCGAAGTCCACGTCGCTGCAGAGGAAGTACGTCTGGTCCATGTGCGACGCCTGCCAGATCGTGTAGACCACATGGCGGCCGCTGTAGCCCGAAGTGCTCACCGGGATCTCGTAGTTGTTGCTGGGCCCGTACGAGCCGGTGCCGGCGACGAGTTCGAGGTCGCTCCACTTCAGGGGCTGGGTGGTGGGGTCGTGTCCCTGGCGTGTGACGTAGACCAGGAAGTAGTCGGCGCCGTGGCTGGCCTGGTCGTAGAGCTTGACCGTGAAGTCGTCGGCCACGTTCGAGGTCTTCCAGGCGCCCACGGTGTCCAGCGAGTTGTAGCGGCCGCTCTCGGTGCGGCCCCCGCTGCACAACTGGCCGTCGGGGACGACCGCCTGGAAGTTGCCGGCGGAACCGTTGCGGTAGAGGCCGTTCCAGTTCCACATCGCGTTCGGGTTGTCCTGCCACGCCTGCCAGCACATGGGGTCTTCCTGGGCCATGGCGGGGTTCTGGAAGTCGCTTCCCCAGCGCAGCCAGCAGCCGTAGTTGCGGGACGCCGGGTCGATGACCGATCCGTGGGCGTTCGCGGTGCCGGACCACGGGATCAGGCAGAGGAGCACGGCGGCGAGCAGACTGAGGAGGAGGGTCGGACGGTGCAGTGGAGCAATGATGCGGTCATGACAGACCATTTCGCGGTCTCCTTCTTCCGGGGTGGGGGATTCCGGTATGGGAGCGCTCCCGCGCGTTCCAGAGTGTTCTTCGGGAAACAGGGCCGCAACATTCGATTGCGCCACTTTCGGTCGGCCGATGGCGCGTTCGATGCCGTTCGACACGTCCGGCCGCGTCGCGAGCTGTTCACCGGCGAAACCGCCGGGAGGCCATGTGAAAAGCACGGGGACTTCACAGAGCGCCCATAGCGTCCGGCACGTTCGACCCGCACCCCCCGCACCTCCCGGTACACCCACAGGAAAGACGGACACATGCGCCGTACGCGTCTTGTCACCGCTGCCCTCACCCTCGGCCTCGGCCTGCCCCTGGGCCTGATGGCCGCCGCTCCGGCCGTCGCCGACCACGGCCACGGCCACGGCCACGGCCCGATGGCGTTCGAGCCGATTACGGCCTCCGCCTACGACCAGATGTCGGCCGACTGGACCGAGCCGCTCGTCGCGCCCAAGGGCTTCAAGCAGAAGCTCGTCGCGGACGAGACCGTCCTCGACGTCTACAGCGGCACCACCGACGACCTCCACGACATGAACACCGTCAACGAGACCGGCCGGCACGCCGGCCGTTACCTCTACCGCACCCACGAGGTCTCCTCCAACGGCGCGCTGTCCGTCGTCGACCTCAGGACGGGCGAGGCCAAGGTCATCGCCCAGCGCGCGGACTGGAGCCGCCTCGACGGCCTGCGCTGGACCCCCTGGGGAACCCTGCTCTTCGCCGAGGAGACCACCGGCGGCCGGCTCTTCGAGGCCTTCCTCGACCCCGAGGACCCCACCGTGATCACCCGTGTCGAGGAGCGTCGCGAGGCCGGCATCCTGCGTCACGAGGGCATCGAGGCCCGTGCCGACGGCACCGTCTTCGTCATCGACGAACTCAACGGGGGCTCGATCTACAAGTTCGAGCCGACCCGGCGCGGAGACCTCTCGGACGGGCGGCTGTACGCGCTCAGGCTCAAGGGTCTCTCCGACGCCGAGCAGAAGTGGAACCCGGCGACGTACTCCGCCAAGACCGGCGCGTTCGAGTGGGTCGCGCTCGACATGGACCAGGTCGTCGTCGACGCCGACGCCGCCGCGAACGCGGTGAACGCGACCGAGTTCGGCCGCCCTGAGGACGTCGAGGTCATCGGCAGCACCCTCTACGTGGCCAACACCAGCGAGGACCGCGTCGTCGCGATCGACCTGCGCAAGAAGGTCCTCAGCGGCTTCGTCGAGGCCGGCGTGAACGCGCCCGTCGAGAACGCCGGCTCCGGCGTCACCGGCTTCAACAGCCCGGACAACCTCGCCCAGGGCCCCGACGGCCGCCTGTGGATCGTCGAGGACAACTACGCCAGCGACATCTGGGCCGCCGGCAAGGACACCGACCGGGACGGAGTCGCCGAGAAGACCGAACTCTTCGCCTCACTCAAGGACCCGGGCGCCGAGATCAGCGGCATCTACTTCGGCAAGGACCCGAAGTCCCTGTTCTTCAACGTGCAGCACCCGGAAAAGCCCAAGGCGGACGGCACGTGGAAGATCACCCGCCGGTGACACCGCCCGCGTGAACCGCGGAGCCCCGTCCCCGAGGTCAGGGGACGGGGCTCCGTACCTTCGCGGGCACACGGCGGGACGGGCCGGAGAACCCGCCCGCCCCGCTACTCCGAGTTGGCGCTCGACGGGCCGAACAACTCGATCTCGGCGATCGACAACTGCTTGTCGGCGGCGGCTCCGTAGGCCGAGTCGACGGTGAAGCGGACCGCGACGACGTCCTCCGCGCGGAACTTGCGGTGCTGGCCGCCGGCGCCCTGGTCGAGGGTGAGGGCACGCGTGGTGCTCTTGCCGTCGGCGGTGGTGATCCTGGCCGTGAGCCGGTGCGGGAGGGCCGACTTCGAGAGCTGGTCGGCGCGGGTGGACGTGCCGGGGGTGATGACGAGATCCAGCAGACGGACGGGCTGCTGGAACGTCGCCTCCACCCACTCGCCCTGGCCGGACTGCGAGACCCCAGGCCCCCACCAGGTGTTGTTGAGCTTGTCGAAGACGAGCTCGGGGCCGTGCTCGGGGAAGGAGCGCGAGGCCTTGAAGCCGTCGGGGCCGACCGGGGCCCGCTTGGCGAAGTGGTCGCGCACGGCGCTGAAGCCGTCGTCGGCGTAGACCACGGCGGTCACCAGGAGGCCGAGAACGAGCGCGCCGGTCAGCCAGTTCATGATCTGGCCGAAGCCGCGGCGCAGGCGCGGCCTGTCACCGGCCCACGGCGCCTCACGGTTGTCGCGGTCCAGCAGGCGGCGCCACCAGGGTGCCCGGCCGGGGGCCTGGGTGCCGCTGCCGGCCATCGGCATGGCGCAGCGCCCGCAGTAGCGGCGGTCGGGCCGGTTGGGGGTGGAGCACCAGGGGCAGGGGACACCGCCCTCCACGCCCTGCTCCGGGCCCGGTGTCCGGACCTGCGGGCGCCGCGCGGAGGGGCGGCCGGGCAGTACGGGGGCCACGGACGGCTCCGCGGGTGCCCGGGGCTCGGGCTCCGCGACGGGTACGAGCAGGGAGCGGGCCCGTTCGGCCGTCGTCTCCGACTCGGACTCGGGGCCGGAGGCGGAGCCTGAGCCGGAGGCGGAGGCGCCTGAGCCGGAGGCGGAGCCTGAGCCGGAGCCGCCGGGCGAGGATCCGGCAGCGGCCGCGGACCCCACGGACGCCGTGGGTCCTGCGGACCGGGCGGCCGGCAGCGGTTCGGTGTCGGCGGTGCCCTCACCGGTACGGGGGCCGAACAGTTCGTCGCTCAGGGAGGGACGGGCAGGGGTGCCGCCGGCGCCGGCACGGCTCTCCCCGCGGAAGCCCGCGCCTTCGGAGGGTCCCGGGCCGGCGGCGCCGCCTTCCGGTGCGCCCGTGTTCCGGGTGTCGTCCGCGCCCGCGGCGGACCGGCGCGCGCCGCCCGCCCCGACGGACTGCCCGCCGTCCTCCGGTTCCGTGTCCCGGCCGGAGTCCGTGCCAGAGTTTCTGTCGGCGTCCCGGCCGGCTTCCTCGTCCGCGGCACGCCGGAGTATGCCGTCCCGTCCCGGCCGGCCCGGGACCCGCCGGGCCGTACCCGTTTCCGCGAAGGCGTCCCAGCCCCGCTCGCCGTCGTCCGCCGCCCCGCCCCGGGTGGCACGGGCGCCCGCCGCGGCCGGCTCATCGGCGCGGGCCGCCGCGCGGGCCTCCCCCGCCGGAGCGGCCGGCGCACCGGCACCGGCACCGGCTCCTGTGCCTGTGCCGGTGCCTGTGCCTGTTCCTGCTCCTGTTCCTGTCTC
>NZ_JAAAXQ010000359.1 GCF_009916105.1 Streptomyces sp. GC420
GGTGACTCTGTGTGCATGTACCCAGCTTCGCACCACCCGCTGACACCTGCCCCGCCTCCGTCCCGACCAGTACCGGACGTCCGCGTTCCGTAAGAATTGCCGGAGGCGGACCGCCGCTTCGACGGCCGCCCGCCCGCCGTCCTTGCTCCTGTGCGCCCTCCGGTCACGCGAACCGCGTACCCCGACGGCCCGGCCTCACCGCACGACACGACGCGCCGACAGCCGTGAGGGCCGCGGGGTTTCGGCTTCCGGCCGCTCCCCCTTCACCCGAACGGCCCAAGCGCGCATGCCGCCGCGACCGTCCCGGCCGTACGTTCGTAGGAGCGCTCAGGTGATCACGGAAAGTCACGGAGGCGCGACGCACCGGAAACCCGACTGGAATGCCACGCGAGGTGATCAACGATGGACGAAGTCAGGACCCGCAAGTACCTGCGGTGGTTCGAAGTCCTCGACACCGACCGGGACCGGCTTCTGGCCAAGCCCGATCTGGGACTGGCCGCCGACCGGCTCCTCGCGGCGCACCGCGTCTCGCTCGACAGCGACCAGGGCCGCAGGACCCGGGCCGTCGCCGAGGGTTTCTGGACGCACTTCATCGCCCCGAAGGACGGTACGGGCGAGCAGCGCATCGACGAGGCGACCTTCCTGGTCTCCGTCGAGAAGCGCGTCATGTCGGACCGGATAGCCGCCGGCGCCAAACTCGCCCCGATCGCCGACGCCTACTTCGCCGTGGCCGACACCGACGGCGACGGAACCATCGACGACGCCGGGTTCACGCGGATGCTCGCCGCCCTCGGCGACGTCCCCGACCCGGACTGCGCGCCGCTCTTCGAGCACCTCGACAACGACCACGACGGGACGATCGGTCCCGAGGAGTGGCGGCACGCCTTCTACGGCTTCTTCCTCAGCCCGGACCCGAAGTGCCCGGCGAACATGCTGATGGGCGCACTCTGAGCACATCCCCCCCAGTCGAGTCCGCCCCGGCCCGCAGGGAGGAACTCATGTCCCAGCACCTGGAGTTGAAGCCGAACAGCACAGAGCACCACCGTCTCGTGCCGGACCCCGGCACCCCGCAGGGCATCCCGCGCGGTACCCCGCGCGGCGCCCCGGGTATCGCCACCGCCCGGCACCGCATCCGCCCCCAGTCCACGCCCCGCGCTCCCACGGAGCGGGGCCTGTGGCGCACCCTGGTCATCGCGACGCAGGACTACGCCCGCCGGAACGGCTTCCGCACCGCGGTCGTCGCCCTCTCCGGCGGTATCGACTCCTCCGTCGTCACGGTCCTCGCCGCCGACGCGCTGGGCGCCGACAACGTCCTCGCCGTCTCGATGCCGAGCGACTGCTCGACGCCGCACTCCCGCCAGGACGCCGCCGAGCTGTGCGCCAGGACGGGCGTCGCCCTGCGCACGATCCCGATCCAGCCCCTCGTCGACGCGCTCCACTCCCTCCTCCCCCTCGACGACGAGCGGGGCCGGTCCCGGGAGAACGCACAGGCGCGGATGCGTGCGGTGGTCCTGATGGCGGTCTCCAACCAGGAGGACAGGCTGGTCCTGAACACCACCAACCGCACGGAGTTCGCCCTCGGCCACACCACCCTCTACGGCGACTCCGTCGGTGGTTTCGCGCCCCTGAAGGACGTGCCCAAGACCCTCGTCTGGCAGCTCGCCCGCTGGCGCAACACCCACACCGTGCCCGCGCCCGTCCCGCCGCAGATCCTCACCAAGGAGCCGAGCCCCGAACTGGCTCCGGGCCAGCTGGACTCGCAGCTCCTGCCCGCGCCGTACAACGTGCTCGACGCGATCATCGAGGGTTACGTCGACCGCGGCCTGAGCCGCCGCCGGCTGCTGACCGCAGGCTTCGCCCCGCCGGTCGTCGACCGCGTCCTCAACATGATCGACCGCGCGGCCTTCAAACGCCGCCAGTCCCCGCCGGGACCCCGCCTGCGCAGCACGGGCTTCGCCCGCTGAGGCCCCCGCCCCGCGGGCCTGCGGGCCTGCGGGCCTGCGGGCCTGCGGGCCTGCGGGCCTGCGGGCCTGCGGTCACGGTGCCGGCCGCGGCCGAGCCGACGGTCCGCCGGGCCGGGGCACACCCCCGCCCGGCGGACTCGTTCCCGACGTATTCCGCGATCACTCGGGCCCGCAAGGGCCGGTGGTGGACGGGGGTCTGGGCGCTTCTCCCCGCTCTCGGCGTCCCGGTGATGGTGATGTTCGTCGGCGGCACGGAACGGCCGAGTACGGAGCGCCTGTTGCTGGGGTCCTTGCTCGGCCTGGCCGGGTTCGGCGCGGAGGGCACGGCGCACTGGAGAACCCGTGCACCCGAGGAGGCATGCCGCCGCAACGGAAGCCGGGCCGCGGGGCCGGTGAACTCGGCCCCGACCCGGCGCTGTTGTCCGGCTAGGCCGAGGCTTCGCGTTCGGCGGCGCCGCGTTCGACACAGAACTCGTTGCCCTCGGGGTCGGCCAGCGTCACCCAGCCGGCGCCGTCGGCGCGGCGGTGGTCCGCTACGAGAGTGGCGCCCAGCGCCAGCAGCCGCTCGACCTCTTCGTCCCGGGTGCGGTCCTGGGGCTGCAGATCCACGTGCACGCGGTTCTTGACGGAGGCTGCCTTGCGCTCGGGAACCGTCACGAACAGCAGCGCGGCGCCCGGCGCCTCGACCAGTGCCTCCGGGTCGCCCGGGTGGTCGTCGTCTGCCAGCGGAGCATCGAGGACCTCGGCCCAGAAGCTGCCGAGCCCATAGGCGTCGGCGCAGTCGATGGTTATGTGTCTCACCAGGGAAGCCATGCCCGTCACTATGTCCGGGCGGGCGACCGGCCTCCATCTCCTTTCCGGTCGTGCCTTCCCGAGCCGGCGGAGAGCGGAGCGGACACGGAGCGGACACGGAGCGGACACGGAGCGGAGCTGAGCCGGCACGACCGGAACCACCGGCACGGCCCGGACGGCCGGCGCCGCCCGCCCGCCCGCTCACGTGCCCGTCAGTCGCGGCGGATCAACTCGGGGTCGATGCACCGGCCGACCAGCGGCAGCGTCCCCGCGGTCGCCACCGCCACCACGCCCAGTGCCGCGAGCGCGAGCAGCGGGACACCGGCGACGTCCCAGAAGACGGCGCCTCCCCCGGTGACCAGGTAACTCGACTCCGCGAGCTTTCCCGTGACCAGAGCCAGGACCAGACCGGCCGCCAGTGGCAGGACCACCTGGAGGCTTTGCGCGGCCCGCATGGTGCGGGGACGCGCGCCCATGAGGGCGAGGGCGGTGACCTGGGGTCTGCGTTCGACGGCGCGGTCGGTGACGGAGACCAGGAAGGCCGCCGCACCGATGACCAGCCCCATGATCATGCCGAGGGCGAGCAGTGTCTTGACGACGGCGATCTGCTGCATGCCCTGGATGTTCACCCCGAGGGGGTCGACCTCGGCGGTGGGGGCGACGGTACCGATGCCGTCGAGGACCCGGCGAACTTCCTGAGGGTCCGAGTCACCCACCAGGATGTACAGCCCTGCGGCCGGATCTGCCTTCGCGGGCAGCGCGGAGGGCGGGATCAGGACGTCCGCGGAGCCGCTTGCCGACGGATCGAACGCGTCGAGGACGATGCGGTCGGTGGGAAGAGTGACGGAGGTGTTCTCGGACCCCTCGCCGCTGAAGCGGTACGTGAAAGTGGCTCCTGGCCGCACTCCCGGGTCCGTCCCGGTATCGGGATTGACCAGGCGCATCACCTTGCCGTCCACACAGCCGTCCGCGTGTTTCACCATCCGGGCGAGTTGCCCGCAGTCGGCGACGAGGGCGGTGGCCCGGGGCACGACATCCGCACTGGTGCCGTCGGTGTCGGCGTCGGACTCGATGGTGAGGGCGTGGGCACGCACTCCGGGGACGGAGGCCAGTTCCTCCCGCTGCTGTCCGGTGAGCCGGGACAGGTCCATGGCGTAGTCCTGGGTGGGCTTGCTCGGCCGGGTGACCTGCTCGAGCTCGATCAGGACGCCCTGGGCCAGCGAGGCGGCGTACACGAGGAGCACCAGCCCTGTCACGACCCGCATGGTGCTGCCCGGCTCGACCTCGTTGCGGCGCATCGCCAGGTTGAGGGTGAGGGAGCCGGTGGAACCCGCGATCTTGCGCGCGAGGACCGCGGAGAGCCAGGGCAGGGTCAGGACGAGGCCGCCCCCGGTGAGCAGGACACCCGAGACGACGAGCAGCGCCGAGGGGCCGTCACTGGTCGCGGGATGGTCGGTCAGCCCGGTCGCGCAGTAGCCGCACACGATCCCGAGACCGGTCACCAGCAGCAGGCCGCCCCACTTGCGAGGCGGCCGCGGCACCGCGGTCCGGCGTACGCCGAGTGGGTCGGCGGCCGCACGCCGCGCGCCGGCCCGGCCGACGAACCACGCCAGGAGCGGGCAGCCGATCAGACAGACAACGACGGTCGGCACGGACGGAACGCCGTCGGCCGGGTACCACCTGAGGGCAGGAAGCCCCGCGCGGCTCATCAGTTCGTTGAGGAGCGCGTCAAAGCGAGGCGGGCCCGGGTTGGTCCTTCCCGGGCCCGCGGTTGTCACCGGATGCGGCTCTACCTGTCGAAGTGCTTCGTGGGCGAGCAGTTGTCGGGCCGCGGCGAGCCACGGTCCCGGCAGACACGCATGTCGGCGTCATCGGTGTAACGCTGCGGAGCCGCCCAGTTCAGGGCACCCACCGGGACGGTCTTCTTCTGCTTGCCGTTGTAGCGGCTCCAGTCGTACCCCTCGACCTTCACCTGCATGTAGACGTTGTGGCCGTCACCGTGGTTGGCGTCCTTGAGGTTGCCCTTCCACTCGAAGCCACCGTGATTGGTACCGGCGGGCCACCACGCATACTTCCCGCTGTTGAACTCCGCCCCAGCGGTCTCCATCGTGGCAATGTTGTGCCAGGTGACCGCCATGGCGGTTCCCGCACCGCCGACGAATAGGCCGACCGTGAGAAGGCCGACTGCCAACTTGCGCGTTGTTCCTCCCGTTTTGACTGGCGGCTCTGTTTGGTCATGGTGCTGTCAGAGCCGCCCGGGAACGTAACACGAAAGGAGGATCCGATCACTCGAAAAGTGTTCCCATAAGGCATATATCAGCACACAGAGACCACCACGCAGAGATGATCTTGCTCACGCTTCACCTCTCCTTGACTTCCACTGCCCTCAGAAGTGCCACGGCTGGATGCGGACCTGCGGCAGACAACCAAGGTGCGACTGCCATCGCGTACGCGAGACCCACACGGACCGCCCGACCTCGCGGGGCGGGAAGCGGATCCGGGGAGGGCTCTGGACGCCATGGGGCCGTCGCGCTTCCGCACCCCGCGACCTGACGGCACGCCGATCGAGCGCGACGGTCTCTAGTGCCGTGTCAGCCGAGGTTCGCCCCGTCGCGACGCCCTGCACGGCACTCCCCCGCAGCCCTCCGGGCGCGGGAGGTACCCCCACGCTGCGTGGGCCGAATGCCCGAGCAGGCCCACTACGAGGGCTTCCGGCCGCCTTGCGATGCTCCCCCCGCCTCCGGCGGGAGGTGCCCCCGGCACCGGACGCCGCTCCTCAGCGGGCAAACCCCGACCGACGCGGCACTAGCCCGCGGCCCTTTCGTCGGCTGCGAGTCCGAGCAAGACCCGGACCGGTTGCCGTACTTCGCTGCTGTACGACACCAAAGAGCCCCGGTCGGATTTCTCCGACCGGGGCTCTGAGCTGCTGTGGGGTGGTCACGAATGGGGCTGACGTGCGGCGACAAGAGGCCCTGAAGATCGTTCCCCGCGCCCTCGAAGATCGGTCCCCAGCGGCGAACGGAACCGGTTGCCCGTGATCGGCCGCCCGCGAGGTGTGCGTTACCGGCCCACTGCCCTGCGCCCCTCTTTCGGGTGATGACACCAGGGAGAGTTTCGAAGTAGTTTCGAAGTCATGGGTACCGAGAATGCAGCCGTGAACTTCTCCGAGCTGGTGAACAAGAACAAGCAGACGCTTGCCCGGCTCCAGGAATCGCCGAAACTGCTCCTGCACCGCAGAGACGGCGAGGACCTGGTCCTCACCACCGCGGCGCGGGCCGAGCAGGACCAGACCGTGGTGTCGGCAGCCACCAGAATGCTGGCCGCCATGGCGCGCCGGGAGCCCGGCAGCATGGAACTGCTCCTCGACATACTGCCGGACGCCTTCCCCTGGGTACGTTTCCTGCCCGAGCCCGACCTCCACGCCTTTGCCGTCGAACTGGTCGACACCATGCGCGCCGCCGACTCGCTCGGCAACAGCGCGTCCGTCGCCCAACTGATCATCGCCTGGCAGCACACCGCCGAGATCTACTCCGACCCCGAACTGCTGGCCGCACTGACCCGGGATCACGGTGAGGACTACGGCCCGGTGCCAGACCCTCGGGACGTCGCATGACCGCGAGCCGCGGCGATCGCGCCGCACCACCAGCACCAGACGGCCAGTGGGAAGTCCGCTTCGCTGACGCCGCCTCGGCCAAGGGCTGGGAGAGCCTCGCCCAGCAGGCCCGTGAGAACACCTACCGCGCCTGGATCACTATGCGCACCACCCCCAGGCCGACCACCGAGACATCCCGCCACCACCGGCTGAAGGGCAGTCTGGCGCACGGCACCCATCGCGGACAGACCTGCGAACAGTGGCAGATTGAAGTGACCGGCGGCGGCCGCATCTGGTACCTCCTCGACACTGTCCGGGAGACTTGCTGGATCACCTTCGCAGGTACGGGGCACCCTCGAGCCACAGACCGACGCCGAGCTGGGACGGCCGGGTGGGCGAGGAACAGGACAGTGAGAACCGACCGCCTGTCCCCCACGGGTTCAGGTGAGCATGTTCTTGACAGGGTCAGTGCGTGAGGTCGGCAGTGTCCTTGTGGGCGATGCCCGGTTCGACGGGCTTCGTGCGCTCCCCGTGCGTGTTACACCGATCGTCCAGATGATGGCGTAGACAACGGCGAGCCCTGCGAGAAGCCGGGTGGTGTCGGGCAGGCCGACGGACGCGGCCAGAGGTGCCGCCGCGAGAGACGACACACCTTGGAAAGCGGAGGAGAGGCCGAAGACGAGGACCATGACACGGCCGCGGATGTGGTCGGGTGTCGCGAGTTGAAGGCCGTTGACGGCGAACAGCAGCGCTGTCCAGCCCGCCGAACCCGTATGGCGGTAAACGAAGCTGCTGAGGGCGACGAAAGTGAGCCAGTCACCGGTCAGGCCGAGAGCGGAAGCGCAGAAGAGGCGTCGGAAGTCGGCGTTGTCACGCAGGAGCGCGACAAGACTTCCGTCATCGGCGGTCGGCAGAGCGCCGTGCGGTACGCCTGGCAGCCGCTTGGCCAACTCCCGGATGTGGGCTGTCATTTGGCTGTCTGCGACGTCTGGCGTTGCCGACGATGCCTAACGATGCGCTTGCGGCGTCGTCTGGTTGGGGAGAGCGGATGGATTTCGCTGGCGCGGATGAGACTGCTGCGGCGTCAGGGGTGCGTGCGGCGTGGACTTCTACGCCCGTAAAGCCGATCGTCCCCAGCAGCGTCAACGTGAGATGGGGGCCGAACTCGCGGCTGCCTTCAGCAGAGTGCCGCAGCACACGAACACGGCCACGCACAAGAACCGCCGCCATCCACCACCCCGAACAGCCTCGAACAGGCCCCGGAAACGACAAAGATCCCGACCGATCATGAAGATCGGCGGGATCTCGTCAACCGAGCTTGAGCGAACTCAAGAACGGCCGTGCTGTGGACCTGAGGGGATTCGAACCCCTGACCCCCTCGATGCGAACGAGGTGCGCTACCGGACTGCGCCACAGGCCCTTGCAACGGGTGAAACCTTAGCACCCCCGGTGGGCTGCCCGGAAATCCGTTACCGGGCACGACGGGCGGGTCATTCGTTGGCTGCGCGCGGGCGGTCCTCGTCGGCGGCGACGGCATCTTCAGCGCCGACTTCATCAAGCTCTCCGGCAAGGACGGCCAGGGCGACCTCGCCACCTCCGTCGGCGC
>NZ_JAAAXQ010000035.1 GCF_009916105.1 Streptomyces sp. GC420
CCCCTACCTCCACCAGCGCACCGCCGGCCGCATCGGATCCCTCACCCGACTCATCCGCCAAGCCGCCATCAACGCCATCTGCGACGGCACCGAACGCATCACCAAGCAATCACTCGAAGCCATCCGCCTCGACCACCTCGCCGAAGCCCACTACCGCCCCACCCGAGGCCGCTAACCCCACCCGCCGACCAGGCAGAACAGCCCTGACCAGCACAAACACCAATCGCGCCATTACACGCTAGAACTACCTACAACGAACCCATCCGCCCTCAACGTGAAGCACACACCCCCAGCTCACACACCCCGACCATCTCGATCAAACCGCCAAATCCGCCTCTCAACAAACCAGCAACACCCCAGACCAGCCACCGCCCCGCACACCAACAAACCCCCCCTCCGAGTGTCAGGCGCCCACGGCGTCCGCGTCGACCAGGATGCCCATCGCCGACACGAACAGTCCCCCGCGTCCCCGGGCGACGCAGGTGCCGCGCCAACCGGGAGACGGCCTCGGCCTGGTCGGGAAAGAGCCGCGCACGCTCGGGACGGCCCGGGCGCAGCAGTTCCACCACAGCCATGACAGCTCTTCCCCGATCCCGAAACGAACGGCCCCCGGGCAGCAGCCCGGAGTCGGAAAGACGGTACGGCCTGTCCCGCGCCACTGCATTTTGAGCGTGTGCCATCGACGTGCGAGCGGCAGAATGACAGCACGGCGACGATGGCCTGTTTTGAGTCAGTGACTCCAGTAGTCGCGGCGGGGCAGTTCGACCCACACATCGGGCGGTCCGGCCACGGCGCGCCGGTCGGTCGGGCGCAGTCCTGCGAAGGCGCAGGCGTAGGCGACGGCGTTGTGCTGGTAGAGGTACGAGGCCAGCACCTCCTCGGAGGTGTCGTTCTCGTCCGGTCCTCCGCCGGGGTGCAGGTCTGAGCCCTCGACCGTTCCATGACGGGCGATGCTCCCCTGGTTGCCGCTCTTGGGATTGGCGTACAGGCCGTAGCAGACCGTGCCGGCGGACAACCGGGCCAGCACGCCCGGCATCTGCGGCGCGTATCCCCAGGGCTGGGTGACGACGCAGCCGCCCGGCACGGACGTCACGCCGATGATCTGCAGGCTCTCGTCCATGTCGTAGGCGTAGGGATCCTCCAGCAGTTCGTGCAGCTCTTCGAGGAGTTCGCCGTCCACCGGCGTCGCCTGAAGACGGCGCACCGACTCGGCCGCGTCGATGCCGGCCACGCAGGCCAGCCCCGTACCGTCGTAGTCGAAGTCGCCCAGCGCCGTGGTGAGCCGATGGGCCTCCTGAGCTGCCGCACGCTCGGTGTCGGTCAGGGACGCCCCTTCCGGTACCGGGAACAGCTCCGGCGTCGGTCCGGCCAGGCTCAGCCGCCCCGGTGACCAGCCGCCGAGCGACAGCCGCCAGGGATCGGCCCCGGCGGCGGCGAGCGCTCGTGCGCTGGCCGGCTTCCTGGACATGACGGCTTCCCACAGTGCTGTCACCCCGTTCTCCAGCGCGTCCACATCCGCAACCCGGCGGGCCAGCTCCACGACGGCCTCCGGGGAGCCGAACACCGCTGCCCGATGCAGGGGCCGGCCCCCGCTCCATCTCTCCGGATCGGCTCCTTCGTCGAGGCGTCGGCGAATGTCGTCGGCATCCGTCCAGTCCCAGCCAATGCCGGCCCAGCCGTCACTCTCTGCTGCCACCGCTCCCCCTCGAACACGTCGCATGCTTTCGCGCCACTTCGTCACGCTCTCATACCGAGAACAGCGCAACGGCACGAGCGCACGTAGCTCCAGGGCGCTGGCACACAGGCCAGATTCGGTAACCGGGCTTTGTCTGTACGCGATCCGTACGCTGTTCGTACGCGATAGAAACGACTGTCAGGTGGGAGGTCGGCGGAGGACATGACCAGGAGCGGGAAGGCCCTCCTTCTGGCACCGGTTGGCGCGACAGTTCTTTCAGTTCTTGCAGATGCGGTGGGCCTTGGCCACGAGTCTGCGAGGCAGCTTCGGCCCTGCACATGCGTAGTCGATCAGCAGGTTCCGATAAGTGGTGTTCGCGAGCTCCGGTGCCAAGGCGATCAGGGCCCTCAGGTCGTCGGACGAGCCGGAAAGGCGTGTGCGGTAGGCAGCTCCCGCCGCACGCAGGGAGACTTCGTGAGGTTCGTGTTCCAGGCCCTGTTCGACGAGGTCCGCGGCTGCGGCGAAGTCGCCCTGCTCGGCACGCACGTCCGCCAGGTCCAGGTACAGGGACCAGTTGGCGCAGTCCAGGAGCAAGGCGCATTCGAAGGCCTCAGCAGCCTGGTCCAGGTCGCCCATCACCCGCCAGGTGGTCGCCCGTGCGACTGCGGTCCACATGACCCGGTCGACGGCATCGGCGCGGTCGCACAGAGCGAAGGACAGTTCGTACCGGCCGCAGGCCCGGGGCAGCCGGGCCATGGCGGCCAGCGATTCCGGTACGGGATTGCGTTCGGACACCACGTCGAGGGCATGGAACCAGGGCGCGAACCGCTCCCGCATCTCGTCGGTGTCCAGGTCGTGGCCGTAGTCCAACGTCCGCAGACACGCCTCGGCCA
This sequence comes from Streptomyces sp. GC420, assembly GCF_009916105.1. Lineage (GTDB taxonomy): Bacteria > Actinomycetota > Actinomycetes > Streptomycetales > Streptomycetaceae > Streptomyces. The sequence goes on from NZ_JAAAXQ010000035.1 coordinate 2,569, forward strand.
GCGCCTCGGCACTCACCGCGCCGAGAAAGCGCGCATCGCCGAACCAGGGTGCAGCGCCCCACGCCACGTCGGGCCGCGCACCCGTGACCGAGCCAAGGGCCATCACCGCGTCGTCCATGTCCCCTTCAAGGAACAAGAAGTACGCCTGCGCCAGCACAGCGCTCAAGGAGCTGCCCTCTTCAAGGCTCTCCTTCAGTTCCGAGCGTCGGTCCTGCCACAACTCGGCGAGGGCCGCATAGGGCTCCGGAGCAGCCGGTGCCGAGGCTATTGCCCCCACCAGTAGCTTCACGGCGCCCATCGGGCTTCCGCCGCAGTGCGCCATCACACCAGCGAGACCGACTCCCGCCGCCACTGACTTATTCGACATCGCCAGAGAATACCCGTGGCCAAAGGTTGCATGAGCACGTGCCCTGGGACGGCGGTGCGGGTGCGGCGATCTGTCCGTGACGGCAGCCCTGACGGCCATGCCGGGCGGCAGTGGGACCAGGGGCGTTGGCTTGGCAGGCGAGAACGACCCCCGGCCAACCTGTTGCGATCATCGTAAAATCTTGCGATGATCGCAGCCATGTATTCGGTTGAGGAACTTGCCGCCCTGCGCCACCCGATGCCCGAACCGGGCACCGTCACCCCCGAGGACTCCTACGCCGACGCCTGCGACCAGGTGGCCGAGCAGCGCAAGAGGGACGTCCTCCACCTGGAGGGAGCCAGCGACAGCCTTGGGACGGATCCGCTGCTGCTGGCGCTCGACGACCTGAAAGTACAGAAGGAGGCCGTCGACACCCAGATCCGCCGGCTGCTGGCCTACGGAAGGGAGTTCCACGGCAGTCGCCCCTACGGGCTGGAGGAACTCGCCCGCCGCGCCGGATACAGCGTCTCCGGGGTGCGCACCGCCTACGGCGAGAAGGAGATCAAGCAGGTCACCGCGCAGATCGGCCGGGAGCCGAACCGGCCGCGCCGTGCCACCGCCGGGAAGAGCCGGTGAGCGCGGCAGATCGCGCGGCTGCCACCGCCGCGACAGCGGCAGCGCCGTCGTTGCATCCGTCGGGGGGCCACGGTCCGTCGCTGCCTCCGTACCAGCAGGCGGCCGCGGACCTGCGTCGGCGGATTCTGTCCGGGCGGCTGGGGCCCGGCGAGCGGCTGCCCGCGGGGCGCAGCCTGCAGCAGCAGTACGCACTCGCGGGCATGACAGTGCGGGCGGCGCTGCACACGCTCCGCGCAGAGGGCCTGGTCGACGCATGCACGGCAAAGGCACCTGCGTCGCCGATCCCCTGCCCCGGGAGGCGATGCGCGCGGACACCGCCGACACCTGCCGCATCGAGGCTCTGGAGGCCGCACTGCGCGATGTCCTCAGCCACATCCGGCCACAAGGGCAACCGGATTGGCAGCTCAACACCTGTCTGGTGAGCAACGACCAGGTGACGACATGGTGGGCGGTCCTGGGTGCCGCGCCCCGGTGGCAGACTCCGGACGGGCATCCGTGCTGAACGCTGCCCAACCGCCCCCGAAGGTCGTCGAGGCGTGATATCGCGACCAGGACCGAGCATGCCCGTAGGCGCGCCAAGGATGCGCGGGTGCGCCTGGTGGTACGCCTCCCACCGCGCTGTCTCGGTCCACCGCTGGGTGATCCGGTCCAGGTGCACAGGACTCCAGCGGCCCCGGGCTGCTCATCGGCCCGTGCATCTACGGGAGGGCGGGAGAAGCCGTCGGTCCGTCGGCGTTGTGCGCTGTGCTCGGGCGGGGCGCGGGTGTCTGGGGCAGTACGCGGGCCAGGTCGCGGCGGATACGTTCGGCTTCGCCGCGCACCTGGGCGGGGACGTCGCCGCGCTCGGCGACGAGTCGGCTGAAGATCGGGGTTTCCTGGAACACGGTGGGCTCTGCTCTCGGTAGGGCTCGCGGACGGGGCCGGTGGCGTCGTGACGGCTGCAACCAGGTGCGGGTCGAGGCCGAACTGGTTCATCAGGCCGGTGAGCAGTTCCTGAGCGCGGCGACGGCGGCCTGCTGGTCCTTGTCGCGGGCTGCGGTGCCGTAGACGAAGTGAGGGGCCTTGGGGATGACTGGGACATCGGCGACCGGGACGCTGGTGGTGCCGTCGGTGAGGCCGGACGGGTACGGCTGGTCGTAGTTGCGGACCCACTGGGCGTACTGATCGGCCTTCACGTCGCCGGGGCCGATGATGCCAGTCAGCTCGCAGGTGGTGTCCCGGACCCCGTGGATGATCAGGCCGCCGCAGGTGTTGGCCATCGCGGCGACGTCCTTGGCCGGCTCGTTCCACCGGCCCTCACGCGGAGGCTGGGGAAGCTGCTCCTCGCAGTCCAGGTCGTCGGACTCGGCCGGCCGGTCGGCTGCCGCCCTCGCGATCATGTCGTGAGAGAGCGGGCCGGGCGGCTCACCGAGGTGCTCATGCAGTCGCGTCCAGGAACGGGCCATGCCGGGCACCCTACGGCGGGGCACTGACAGCGCATTCCGTTCCGGCCCGGCGCCGCCGGTCGCTTTCTGCAGCCGGCAGCCCTTCGAAGGGGGTGTGGAAGAAGAAGTCGAAGTCGACGACCAGCAGCCGCCCCTGCCGTTCACCCGTCCTCGTCCCGCCCCGTGGTGCGGTGACGCATACGGGCGGTCCGGCAGACGGGCAGGGAGTGCCTGCATCAACGGCAGCCTCCCAGGGCCGGGGCCGGGGCCGGGTCAAGGGGGCTGCATGCCAGGTCTTCGGCGTCGGTCGCCTGCACGCGGAAAGGGGCCGGTGCCGGGAACGGGAGCCGGGCGTCAGCGGGTCTGCCCGTCCTCGTCCACTGCGGTGCCCGGCCCCCGGCCGGCCGACGAGTGCGGCGGTCGCGGCGGCGAGTCGGTCGGCTCGACCGACGACGCCCGGATACGGCACCTGACCGTCGCGCTGCCGCCGCAGTACGCGGCTCGCCTCTTCGACGCCCAGGGGCAGGGCGCCACCGAGCAGCGTCTGCGGGAGATCGCGGCCGAAGGGCTGAAGGAGGTGTACTTCCAAGACGGTGGCCGCCGCGCCGGAAGCCTGGAGGAGGTCCGCTTCTCGGACATTGAGCACCTGGAGTTCGACCTGTAGCAGCCACGCCCCGAACAGCCCGGGCCCGGACCAGTTGATCCGGGCTCGCTCGCGTATCCGCGGGAGCCGGGTGTGCTTGTGCACGCGATGCCGAGTTCAACGCGCAGGACCAGGGAGGGTCCTGGCGGGCGACCGGCTAGCCAGTGCTGTGACCGCCGAGGGCTGGCTGTACCTGGCGACCTGGCTCGATCTGGCGACCCGTGAGGTGATCGGCTACTCGATGGCCGACCACCACCGAGCCGACCTGGTCGTCGACGCCCTGGAGATGGCTGCCGGCCTGGGCTACCTGGAGGACGGCTGCATCATCCACACCGATCGCGGATCCGAATACACATCAACTCAATTTCGAGTGCGGCTCGGTGAGTTGGGGCTGCGGCAGAGCATGGGGCGCACCGGGGTCTGCTTCGACGACGCTGCCGCCGAGAGTTTCTTCGCCAGACCGAGCCAGCGCACGGGCCGATATCTTCATGTTCATCGAGACCTACTACAACCGCAGGCGCCTGCGCAGGCACCCCGAGTGGGGTTACCCCACCCCTCACGAGACCCGCCAGCGCCACCAAGGAACGAAACCAGACCACGCCCTCGCCGCATGACAGAAACGTGTCCAGGATCACGGGGAACCTTCACGCGAAGGCATCCTCCTCGACCAGGTGCACCCACTGCAGACCACCCGCTGGGCCGACGACGCCGAAGGCGCGGCCGATCTGGCGGTGCTGCTCGGAATCCTGATCACCGCGGCGGAGCGCCGCCTGTTCCCCGGGAGGCAGTCATGAACGAACGCGACGTCCTGCTCAACGAGCTCGCACAAGGTCTGCGCCCGATGTCAGAGGGCATCGAATGGTTCGACGGCCTCGGCCAGGAAGAGCAGTCCGAGGTGCTGCTGTTCCTGCGCCATCACTGCGTCCAGGCACGCGCCGTCGCCGAGGACGCACCGGAGAGCATCCGCCGTGCCGGGCTGCGCCCGACGCATACGCCCGCAGTGCTGATCTCACGAGGCCGGATCGACGAGCAACTGGGAAAGATCACCATTCTCGCGCCTCTCGACGAACGCCGCAAGGCGTTCAGGCTGCTGATCGCGGTGCTCACGATTGCCGACGCGCGGCGCCGCAAGCGCTTCTGCTCCGGCGGCTGCAGTCACTGGTGGCACAGACTGTCCGCCGTCGCCTGAAAACCCAGCACCGCACCCCTGAATGCCGGTTCCCGGTTGAGCGTTTTCTGCGGAGCGGATCAGTCCCACCAAAAGTCCCAGTGGTGGGCGCCGGCGATCCGCTCGGCGTATGCGGCCAGTGTGTACGGCCTGCTGCCCTGCCATATGTTGTCCGGGCAGAAGGCGAAGTGCTCGGCCGCGACCAGGAGCGCCTCGTGCTCGTCCACAGGTGGCGCGGCGACGCTGAGGTGCAGCGTGGAGAACCCGACCGCGACGACACGAGCACCGAAGCGGTGCTCCCAGTCACGGAGGACCGCAGAGAACTTCGCGGTGTCGTTGTCGTAGTTGCAGGGTCCGGCCCAGCCCACAGCTGTCAACGCCTCGGCACCGGACGCTGCGGCGACCAGTCCCAGCCGTGTCTGTGGGCGGTCGGCGAGGAACGCCTGCGCGAACTCGGCCGCCAGTTGATCGGGGTTCGTTGCCGTCTCCCGGCTGGGCGCGAGGCCGGGCCAGGTCTGTCCCAAGGGGGCCGTGACGGCGAGGCGCCGGTCGGCGTCGAGCATGTCGTCGCCACCGACGGCCGTATAAGTCGCCCACCACTGCGCGAGGAGGCTGGCAGAGTCGTGGCTTGCCGGGGAGGACATCTCCTCGGGGAAGACCTCCCCGGATCCCCATGGGCGGAATTCGGCATCGTTCGGATCCAGCGAGTCGAGCAGTAGCGGCCACAGGCCGGAGCGTGTGTGTTCGTACATCCGCGTCCACAGCTCGACCGTGGCCGGCTCGTCACTGAGCCACAGGGGCTGTACGTCTCCGTCGCCTTCGTCGGGCGTGACCATCCGGCCGGGCGGCAGGAGGCCCTCAGAGGGCGGTGCGGTCAGCAGTCCCATGTCCATGGCGGGCACCCTAACCGGGTGCACTGACAAGGGGTCGCCTGCTCAGCAGTGACGCGCGTCGAGCGCTTCCTCGTTGTTCCAGAGGACCGGCGTGGCGCCGACGGGTTCGAACCGGATCTGCGGGTGGTTGCACTGGACCAGGCAGATCAGACGGCGGCGAAGTACGGCTGCCTGGCGGGCCTGGTCGGCGATGATGTCCAGGACAACCTGCGCCGCCCTGGGGCAGGTTGTCGCGAACCGATCGTAGTCAGTGAAGACCAGGACCAGTCCGGCACCTTCGGGAGCATCGTCGTAGCGGCCGTAGCAGGCCACGTCGCCGAGGCAGTCGTTGAGCGCGTCCAGGTTGTGCCCGTAGTAGTCGGGGAAGTCCAGGGCTGCGGCCATGGCACGGTGCATGTCCCGCTCCGCGTTCCACTGGCCGGCTTCCAGGCGGATCACGCGGAAGCCGCGGTCTTCGAGACGTTCCGCCGCCTGTGCGAGGAGACGCTTGCGCCAGAAGAGGGTGACGAAGGTGTTGATCATGTACTCGATGCCGGGAAGCCGAGCAGTCCTGGCGGTTGGCTCCGGATTCTGTGCCGCGTCGCTCCGGTAGGCGTCGAGGAGACGGAAGAACTCTTCGACGGGAGTCGAGCCGTCGGGGGTGTTGCGTTCGATGTCGGCTGCCCAGGTGGGAACTGGCGATGCCGCGATACTCATGGAGCCAGCGGCTGAAGTCGTCTTCGGGCCAGAAGGCCCAAGGTTCGTCGATGCTGTGCACGCCAAGCCCTACCCGGTAGCCGGTGAGCATGGACTGCAGGTGCTGGAGTGAGCCGCCGGGCAGCCACATCCCGGGCCGGAGACGGATCTGGTCCAGGAAGTCGTACACGTCCGTGCAGTCCTGCCAGTGCTTGGCCGTGGGGGCCGGGAGGTCTTCGGTGGACATGTTCCGACCTTATGGTGCGAACGGGTACTGTCGTCGGTCGGAGGGGTGTGAGCGCAAGGCGATCACACGCGGTTGGTCGGGGGCATCTGCCGGAAACCACACCCCAGCACGCTCCGAAGCCCCATCGACAGGCACCCGCCGTCAACGTGACAACGCCCCGGAACCGCAACTACCTTGAACAACAGCTTCACGGGACCGCCGGTGCTGAACCTTCGAGCCGTGAACGCCCCGATAATGCGGGTGAGTTGCCGATTTCATGGGCGTGCACCCGACTGATTATGATCTTGGTCATGACTGTGCAGAACCCTGGCAACCCCCCTTCCCGTAAACAGAGACTTCAGGAGAGGCAGCGCCGTCAGCTGGCGGTGGTCGACACCGTGGACAAGGCCGAGGCCAAGGTCCGCAAGGCAGAGGTCGAACTGGCCGTGGCTGTCACTGAGGCAGTGCAGGTCTTCGGCGACGAGCAGTCCGCGTCCGAGGGACTCGATATGCCGGTCGAAGTCATCCGGCGCTTCCTCGGCATGGGACGGGACGGAGTGGCCAGGGGCGACAACGTCGCCGAGGCCGCCGGCAAATCCTGAGCTCGGCGTTCGTGGCGAGCCGTGGTGCGAGGTCGGTGTCGACGCCCTGTATCACCGCAGGGAACGTCACCCGGAACGGGCAGCCGCTGACCCAGCAAGCCGTCTCCCGGAGACACCAGACAGCCATCGGCCGTGCGGCAGGCTCTCTCACCCACATCGCTGTCGTACCGCCCGGGTTACTCGCCCGCGCGATCCGCGCGGTCAGAGACGGGACTTGCTCACCGGAACGGGGACGGAGCGACAACGGACACCTCGACCACTGCATCGGCCTGCGAAACAGCCCCGAGCATGCCCGCTGATCATGCTGGCGCTCCGGGAAAGTCCAAGATCCCCGACAGAGTCAAGCTGAGGTCATCGACGCTGCCATCGGGCATCCCGATCGAAAGGTTCGTCTGCAACTCGCAGAGCTTAAAATGGACATGAGTATTGATCAGTGGGTGCGTCTGATCGCCAGTGAACCCGGTGGCGTCTTCCGCCGCCGCTTCCAGGCGCTGGCCGTCTGGCACTGCCCGAAGGTGGCCGAGGTCGAGTTCGAGTTCGAGCGCTGGGCCCGCGACCCGGACCCGCAGATCCGCCTGCAGTCCCTGTGGTTCCGGAGCCATCCAGAGCGGCTGGCCGTGACCCTGGCCGCCGATCCCGATCCGGAGGTGGCGCGGAGGCCTGCAGATACGCCCGGCCGCATCCGGATGCGGGCCGCCGGTCCGCACTGCTTCACTCCGAGCGGCGGTCCGTACCGCGGTCGGAACTTGCGGAGCGCGCCGGACTGCCCAAGCCGACAGTGCACCGGCTGGCGGCGGACCTGGCGCGGCTGGGCCGGCTGGAGCGCTCGGGCCCGCACTACCGGCTCGGGGCGAAGCTGTTCGAACTCGGCTCGCTGATCCCGCGCCGACGTGATCTGCGCGAGGCGGCCCTGACTTTCCTGCAGGGACTGTTCGAGGCCACCCGTGGGACCGCCCCCCCTCGGCGTTCGCGAAGGCCTGGACGTCGTCCACCTCGAACGCATCCACGGCCACGAGGCCCTCCATCTGGCCCTCCCGTATCGGCGGCAGCCTCCCGCTGAGCTGTACCGCCGTGGGCAAGGCCCTGCCCGCCCTCTCCGGCGCCGAGCTGACCGAGGAGGTGCTGTCGCAGCCGCTGCCGAGCCGCACGCCCCACTGCCATCACCGACCCGGACCGCCTGCGGCTTCGCTTGCAAGGGGGCGTCCGGGTCGTTCCGTGGGGCGAAGACCGAACCGGGCGGCGCGGGAAGCTGTTGCGAGGGCGGATGACTGCCTCTCATCCGGTCCCCGCGCGGACCGCGATCGCAGTCGGTGATCTCGCCTTCCCGGGCCGACTCCAGCACCCGCCTGGCCAGCTGCTGCAGCAGCTGCCCTCGCCGGTCAGCGGCAGCCCCCGTTATTCCGGGCTCGGTCAAACAGCACCGCAACGAGCTACTCGTCTTGTCCTGCCTCCGATTGCGCAGCAGTAGCCGAAGTGCGGGCGGGTTCAGCGCGCGGTGCGGGCGGGTTCAGCGCGCGGTGCGCGCTGTCATGACGCCGAACCCGGCGATGTACTCGCGGATCGGCCGGTAGAAGGACGATGTGACGGTGTAGGGGCCGGACGCACCGAGTGCCGCGAACGCGGCGACCCAGGTGCGTACCTCGTGCGCCGAGTTGCCGGCGTCCTCGGCCATCTGCGCCGCGCTCATCGCGTCGATCGGGGTGAGGTCACCGGAGGTGAAGACCTCCATGAGGGCCTGGTCCCACTCGGGGTTGAGGTCGCGGATGGTCGCCGTTCCCGCCGCGAACGCCTTGCCGGCGTTGATGACGTTGTGCTGGCGGGCATCGCGTGCGGCCGCGGTGGGGTGACGGCCGTTGAGCAGCAACGCGCGCTGGGCGTCGTCGGCCGTGGCCCACTGCGGCACGGGAGGGTCGTGCGAGAGGCCGCCCGAGCCGATGACAAGGACGCGCTCGTCGTCGAGGGTGGCGAGGAAGGAGCCGATGGCCTCGCCCAGCTTGCGCACGCGCGCCATCTTCACGAAGGGCTTGGCGACACCGTTGATGAAGACCGGGATGGCGGGGACGGTGTCGATGCCGTTGAAGAGGATCTCCAGTGGCTGGATGGCGCCGTGGTCGACCTCCATGCGGCGAGAGATGGCGATGTCGAGATCGCGCTCGGCCACCCACTCGGCCAGCCGCTCGGCCACCGCGGTCGGCACATCGAGCGGTCCCTCGGCCGAGCCGTAGTCCCCGACGCCGAGCGCCTCGTAGCCGATGCAGAACGGCGGCATCAGGTCGTAGAAGAAGCCGTTGTAGTGGTCAGGGGCGAAGGGGACGACGAGGGTCGGGTCGTAGTCCCGCACGAAGGCCCGCGCTTGGTCGAAGGCAGCGTCCACGGCGGCCGTCACGTCCGCGGGCGGGTCAGCGTACTCCAGGAGCGGGCTGTGGGACATGCAGACGAGTGCGACGCTCATGAGCGGACTCCTTCGGTGCCGGTGCCGGTGCCGAGAGCGGTGGAGAGCGAGCCCGCCGCGATCACCCCGGCCAGGGCCCGGGGCGCCTGCTGGGTGAGGGAGGCGGCTGCGACGAAGCGGTCGGGGCGCAGGATGATCAGGCCGCAGGCACGGACGTCGAACCAGCGCTTGAGGGCGCCCGAGGTGTCACCGACGACGGTGACGGGCGTCGGCGAGTCGGCGTACCGCTTCTCGGCCCATCTCCGCTGGGTCTCGGGCATGAACGAGATGAGCTTGACCCGGTGCCGGCGGATGAGTTCGAGGTCGTTCGCCGAGAGGAACTTCGTGGGGTTCGTGCCCCACGTGGCGAGGGCCCACCAGTCGCCGATGACCTCGTCGAGCAGGATGTTGGTGTGCTCGCCTGTGTTGACTCGGGGCTGGATGAACTGCAGGCCCACGGGCGAGATCGAGCCGGCGGAATCGACGAACGGCGCCAGCTTCGAGCTCTTGAAGGTGGCCTCGGCCTGACCCGGTCGGAGGGTGGCCTGGTCCACGACGACCCCGGTGGCATAGCGCGGCATGGGCTTGAAGCGCAACTCGGTGAAGTAGGACTTCCACTTCGGCACCAGGTTGAGGGCCGAGGCGGAGATGTCGCGGACCTTGCCGCCGAACCTGCCCATCTTCATGATCGAGCCGACCGCCATGTTGACGTCGATCATGTCGGCAACGTGCTTGTGGCGCTCGTCGCTGTAGGAGTCGAGCAGGTTCTCGGACGCATCGCCGCGCAGGACGGAGGTGAGCTTCCACGCGAGGTTGGTGGCGTCGCGCATGCCGGAGTTCCAGCCCTGGCCGAGCCAGACCGGCATAAGGTGGGCCGCGTCGCCGGCCAGGAAGACGTTGCCCTTGCGGAACGAGCCGGCGACCCGGCCATGATGGGTGAAGGTGCGCTGGTTGATGATAGTGAGGGCGGCCGGGTCGGGCACGAACCGCTCGAGCAGCGAGCTCATGAAGTCCGGGTCGTCGACGAGTCCGGTGGGCTCGTTGTCGTGGAGCATGAACTCCCAGCGGCGGATGCCCTGGGGCAGGCCGATCGAGACGTAGGGGCGGCGGGGGTCGGCGCCGAGATAGACGTTGGGTGCCCCGATCGGGTCGTCGTCGACGTCGACGACGACCCAGCGGGTCGAGGGGGACTTGCCCTCGAACTCGACGCCCATCCACTTGCGGGTGAAGGAGCTGCCACCCTCGCAGCCGACGGCGTAGCGCCCGGTGACGGTGACGGTGCCGGCGACGTTTCCGTCGGCGTCGAGCTGCTCGGCTGTGACGGAGACGTGGTCGCCCAGGTCCTCCAGCCCGACGACACGGTGGCTGAAGCGGAGCTCGGTGCCGGTGAAACGGTCGAGTCCTGCCGCGAGTTCCCTGTCGACGAGTGGCTGGATGAAGCCGTGCTTGCGGGGGAAGCCGAACTCCTGGGTCTGGGGATCGTTGGCGGCCAGCACCCGGCCCTCGCCGTTGACGAGGCGGACCACGTGGTGGGGCACTGTGAAGGGCTCGATCTGCCCCCACAGGCCGGCAGTGCACAGCGTGCGGATCGCCTCGTCGTCGAGTCCGACGCCTCGGGGGTAGTCGATGAGCTCCGATCGGGCCTCGAGGACGATCGCGCGATGGCCGCGCATGCCGATGAGGTTGGCGAGGGTGAGGCCGACAGGACCGGCCCCCATGATGACGACGTCGGTGTCGAGTGTGCTCATGAGCGGTGCCTCCGCCGGGCTCAGTTGTGGGTGAGGAAGTCGACGACGAGGCGGTTGAACTCTTCAGCGTGCTCGATCATCGCCCAGTGGCCACAGCGGTTGAGCAGCACGAGGCGAGAGTTCGGGATGTTGGCCAGCAGCCACAGGCTGATCTCGTAGTGCAGGACGCGGTCGTCCTTACCGTGGATCAGGAGGGTGGGCGTCTGGATGTCCGGGATCTTGTTGCGGTCGGCCTTGATCGGGATCGGCGCGCCGAAGGCCAGGCCCTGGACGTAGTTCTGCAGGTGGTCGGGGCGGGCGAGCGCTGCCTGGGAGCGGGCCTTGGTGAGCTCCGGGGTGGCGAAGCGCTCCTTGTCGTAGGTCATGATCTCGACGAGGGCCTTCATGTTCTCCGGTCCGGCGTCCTTGTAGGCCTTGACCAGCACCTTGAGACCCTCGCTCGGGCCGTCGCCGGGACCGAAGAGGGTGGCAGGGCCGCGCCCCAGCGAGGCTCCCATGGTCACGAGGTGGGTAATGCGCTCGGGGTGGAGCGTCGCGAAGCGGATCGCGGTGTGGGCGCCCATCGAGTTGCCGACGAGTGCCGCCTTCGGCAGGCCGAGCGCGTCAAGGAGTTCGACCAGGGTCGCGTCGTGGTCCATGTCCTTGGTGGCCACGGTGTCGGAGTCGCCCCAGCCGGGCATGTCGGGCGCGAGGACGTGGAAGCCCGCGTCGGCGATGACGCCGATGTTGCCGGAGAAGTTGGACCACCCGGTCGCCCCCGGCCCGGATCCGTGCAGCAGGACTACCGCGGGCGCGCCGGACGCGGCGTACTCCTGGCCGGCTTCGTAGTAGCGAAGGTGCGTGCCGGACGGCAGCGTGAGGTCGCGTGCGGCGACTTCCTTGGTGAGGGTCATGACGGCGGCGGCTCCTTGTGCGTTATCTGCACGTGTTAATGCGATAAATGCATGGCGTGACGCGGGTATGTCACCACCACCCCGAAGGCGTGTCAAGGCGGCGGCTCTGTTTCGTAATCGGCTCCGGCTCGCATCCGGCGGCAACGCGGAGCACCTGGCCACTGCCCCTGATGCCGGCGAATGAGGGGCATGCCCGGCTGAGGTTCAGTCGACGGGCGGTACGGCGTGGCATGCGGCCGCGCCGGTTGCCGTTCCCGCGTGGCGTACGACGCTGCCCTTTGCACCGCAGGACATCACGGTGCGTTACCGGGGTGCGAGCCGGAGTCGAATCTGCGACGGAGCCGAGTGCGGGGCAGCCGAGGCGGCGCGGTCACTGCTCGGGGCGAAGAGGGCTCAGGACAGCTGGGCGGCCAGTCGTGCCGCCGCCTCGATGAGCACAGGCGGCGCCTCGGCCGCGATCTCGGCCCGATGGGTGATCAGGTTGAGGCAGGCGACCGGGACGCCGGCGACCTGGGGGAGCGGTACGGCGACACCGTAAGCACCCGGCTCCACCTCGCCAACGGTCTCGGCATACCCGCGCTCGCGGGCCTCGGCCACGCGGGCCTCCTCGCCCGGCGAGGGTGACATTGCGGCCCGCAGGGCCACGCCACCGGCTGCGCGGCTGATCGGGTGGCGGCCGCCGGTGCTGAAGACGAGGTGGTACTGCGAGCGGGCGGGCGAGACGACGGAGAGCGCGACCGCCTCGTCGCCCTCGGCGACGAGCAGGGTGACCGTGGCGCCGAGGCGCTCGGCGAGCTCGTGCAGGATCGGCTCGGCGGCGACCCGCAAGGTGGTGTGGATGCCGGAGGCGAGGGCGGCGAGGCCGCTGCCGACGCGGTAGCGGCCGTCGGCCCCGCGGATGACGAACTTGAACCCGGCGAGGGTCGACAGCAGCCGTGAGGCGATCGAGCGGTGGACGTCCAACTGTTCGGAGATCTCCTGGATGGTCACTCCGTCGGGAGCGACCGCGACCAGCTGGAGGGCGCGGAGCCCGCGGGCCAGGGTCTGGGCCCCAGGTGCCGATCGAGTGTCGCTCATGGCCGCACAGCATAGACGCCGACGCCGGGGTGATGATCAGCGGCTGCGACACGCCGATCGGCCCGCCTGCTGCACGGGGGTTGACAGGGGTATGCACCCCCCCTCACTCTCATCGATATCTGCATCACACCGTGCACTATATGCACGCACCCCGAAGAAAGCGACCAGAGGGCAAAACATGCTGGAGTTCAGCGACGTGCACATCACCTACGGGCCGGGGGTGATCGCCGTCGACGGTGCTTCACTCACTGTCGACGATGGGCTGAGTGTCGCGATCATTGGTGGCAACGGGGCCGGGAAATCGACGCTGCTGCGCGCCGCGTCGGGTGTGCTGCGCGCCGTCGGCGGCCGGGTGGTGGCGGGACAGGTCACCTGGGACGGTGCGCGCGTGGACACGCGCCGTGCGTCCGCCATCGTCCGCGAGGGCATCGCCCACGTGCCCGAGGGCCGCCGGGTCTTCGGCAACCTCACCGTCGAGGAGAACCTCGAGGCCGCCGGCATCGTGCTGCGCGATCACGCCGAGCGCCGCCGGCTCATGAACGACTCCTACGAGCGGTTCCCCGTGCTCGGCGAGCGCAAGGCGCAGCCTGCCGGGCTCCTGTCCGGCGGCGAGCAGCAGATGCTCGCCATCTGCCGGGGGCTGATGAGCAAGCCGCGCCTGCTCATCCTCGACGAGCCCACCCTCGGCCTGGCGCCGCTCGTCGTGAAGCAGATCGCCGAATCGGTGAAGGGGATCCACGCGACCGGCACCGCCATCCTGCTCGTCGAGCAGAACGCGGCCGTCGCGCTCGGTGCGGTCGAGTACGCCTACGTCCTCGAGAGCGGCCGGGTCGTCCTCGAGGGCAACGCCGCCGAGCTCGCCGAGAGCGACGACGTCCGCAAGCTCTACCTCGGTGCCGACATCGACGAACCGGTGGACGAGCTCGTCTCCGCGGCCCCGGCCCGCGCCCTGGCGAGGTGGTCGGCATGACCGCCACGATCGCGCCCGTCGAGACCCGTGCCCTCCCGCTCGTCGTCGACCACGTCACGCTTCAGTTCGGTGGGGTGAAGGCCCTCACCGACGTCTCCTTCACCGTCGAGCCCGGCACCGTCCACGCCGTCATCGGCCCCAACGGCGCCGGGAAGTCCTCGACCTTCAACGTGATCTCGGGCCTGTACCGCGCCACCGCCGGCGCCGTGCGGTACGGCGACCACGAGCTGTCGTCGATGAGGGCCGGCGCCATCGCCCGGCTCGGGATCGGTCGCACCTTCCAGAACATCGCCCTCACGGCGTCCGACAGCGTGCTCGAGAACCTCATGGTCGCGCGCTACCGCCTCACGAGGACGGGCTATGTCTCTGCCGCCCTCGGCCTGCCGAGGGCGCGGCGCGAGGAGCGCGTCCACAGTCGGCGGGTGATCGAGATCGCCGAGTTCGTCGGCATCGGCCCGATGCTCAACCGCCCGGCCGGGACGCTGTCCTACGGCCAGCGCAAGAAGGTCGAGCTCGCGCGGGCGCTCGCGACGGAGCCCGACCTGCTGCTCCTCGACGAGCCCGCGGCCGGCCTGCCCACCCACGAGAAGACCGAGATGGCCGAGCTCGTCCGGGCGGTCAACACCGGCCTGGGTGCCTCAGTTCTCATCGTCGAGCACGACATGCCCCTGGTCATGGGCGTCGCCGACCACATCAGCGTCCTCGACTTCGGCCGCCTCATTGCCGACGGGACGCCCGTCGACATCCAGAACGACCCCGCGGTCATCGCGGCCTACCTCGGCAAGGAGTCCTGAGATGCAGCTCTTCGTGCAGCAGCTGCTGCTCGGCATCTCGCTCGGCGCGATCTATGCCCTGATCGCGCTCAGCTTCACGACGATCTTCCAGGGGACCAAGGTCTTCAACCTCTCCCAGGGCACCGTGATGCTCGCGGGCGTCTTCGCCGCCGCGAAGGTCGCGCCGCACTCCGGCTTCTGGCTCGCGGCCCTCGTCGGACTTCTCGTCGGCGGCGCCGCCGCGGTGATCATCTGGGGCCTCACCCTCGCCAGCCGGGGCAGTGGCCACCTGACCCAGACGATCATGACCATGGGCATCCAGGTCGTGCTCATCAGCGAGCTCACCCGCCGCATCGGCTCGGATTTCCTCACCACCAAGGACCCCTGGGGCGCCTCGGTCTGGCACCTCGGCGGTGTCGGGATCCCACAGGCGCGGGTATGGGCGATCGTCGTCACGATCATCATGGTCGGCGTCTTCTTCTGGGCCTTCCGCGCCACGCCCTGGGGTGCGGCGATGCGGGCCGCCTCGGCCGACCCGGTGACCGCGGAGCTCCTCGGTATCAGCGAGCGCCGGGTCGCCTGCGCCGCCTGGGGCATCGGAGGCGTGCTCGCCGTCCTCGCCGGACTCTTCCTCGCTGCCGCACCCAATCCCGGCCTCGACTACACCTCGCACCTGGTCGCCCTGAGCGCCATCCCCGCAGTCGTCATCGGAGGGCTGGACTCCTCGGAGGGCGCCGTCGTCGGCGGCATGCTGGTCGGCCTCGTCCAGGGCCTCGTGACCGGCTACTCCAGCCACTACACGTTCCTGGGCACCGACATCGGCTCGGTGACGCCCTACATCCTCATGGTCGCCGTGCTCCTCCTGAAGCCCCACGGTCTCTTCGGCTCCAAGGAGGTCGCTCGTGTCTGACACCAGTCTTGAGGCACGTCTCGCCAAGCCGGTCGTCGCGATCGCAGCCGTGCTCGTCCTGGCCGTGATCCCGCTCTACTTCGACCAGTCCTGGACGATCATCGGCGTCTTCTCCATGGGTGCCGCGATCGCCGCGATCGGACTCACCATCCTCAGTGGATCAGCCGGTCAGCTCTCGCTCGCACACGCCGCGTTCATGGCCGTCGGCGCCTACTCCTACGCCTTCCTGTCGGGCCGGAAGGGCGGTGACGACATCGCCGGCCTCGGCCTGCCGCCGCTGCTCGCCGCCGTACTCGCCGTGCTCGTCGCCGGCCTGGCAGGCCTTGCGTTCAGTCCGGTCGCTGCGCGGCTGCGCGGCTTCTACCTCGGCGTCAGCACGATCGGCCTCGTCTTCATCGTCCAGTGGGTGATCAAGGACGCGGTCAAGGCCACCGGAGGGGTCAACGGCCGCCCGGTCGAGCCACTCACGGTGGGCGGATTCGAGCTCAGCGGCTCCAACCCGACCCACGAGCTCACCGTGCTCGGCGTCCCGTTCGGCGGCACCGAGCGGCTCTGGTACCTCTCGCTGCTGCTCCTGATCCTCACGATCCTCGCGGCCAACCGCATCCTGCATACACGCCCCGGCCGTGCACTCAAACTGGTCCGCGACAACGAGGCCGCCGCAGCCGCCATGGGCATCTCCGTGCAGCACGCCAAGGCGACCGCCTTCATCCTGTCGTCGGCCTTCGCCGGCCTCGGTGGCGTCCTCTTCGCCCTCGCGTCGAACTTCATCGGCTCGGGCAACTTCGACCTGCTGGTCTCGATGTCCTACCTCGCGATGGTGGTCATCGGCGGCCTCGGCTCGGTGGGCGGCGCCGTCGGCGGCGCGGCTTTCGTCACCGCACTGCCATTGCTGCTCAACAAGTTCAGCGACTCCCTTCCCTTCCTGGCGGCGCGCGGCTCCAACGGCTACACCGCCGGTGTCGTCGCCCAGATCGTGTACGGCGTCGTCGTGGTCGCCATCATCATCGGCCGCCCCGACGGCGTCGCCTCCTTCCTGCGGGCACGCCCCCGCGTCCCGGCTTCCGCCTGAGCCATCCCCGGCCCCGGGCGGGCCCCCGCACAGGAACCACCCCAAAGCCCCTCCGCACAGGAACCACCCCGAAGAAGAGGTATCCATGCGCAAGCGCACCATCCGTATTGCCGCCGCCTCGGCTGCGGTGCTCAGCACCGTCTTGCTGGCGGCCTGTGGCACCCGCTCGACGTCCCCCGGCAGCGACGCGGGCTCGGGCGGCGTCAAGACGGACTTCGGCGTCACCCAAGACACCATCACCCTGGGTGTGCTGAGCGACTTCAGCGTCGTCTACGGCCCACTCGCCAAGACGGTCTACGCCGGCAACCAGATCTGGGCCGACGAGGTCAACAAGGACGGCGGCATCTGCGGTCGCCGGATCAAGCTCGACGCCCAGGACCAGAAGATGGACACCCAGCTTGCCAACACCGAGTACGCCTCGATGAAGAGCAACGTCCTCGGCATCGTCCAGCTCCTCGGCTCGCCGGTCATCTCCTCGCTGCTGCCCCAGATCAAGGCCGACCACATGCCCACGGTGGCCAACGGCTGGAGCCGCGGTTACCTCGGCACCCCCGAGCTGGCCGTCGCCGGCACAACCTACGACCTCGACGAGGTCAACGGCGTGCAGTACCTCGTCGACGAGGGCAAGCTGAAGGCCGGCGACACCGTCGGCCAGATCTACATGGCCGGGGACTTCGGTGAGAATGCGGCCGCCGGTGCAAAGTACGCCGCAGGCAAGCTCGGCCTGAAGTACGTCGGCAAGAAGGTCGACGCGACCGCGACCGACATCAGCGCCGAGATGGCGGCCCTCAAGGCAGCCGGCGTCAGGACGATCCTCGTCTCGACCGGCCCCAAGCAGACCGCGATGGTGGCTTCCCAAGCACCGAGTCTCGGCCTCGGTGACATCCCGCTGCTCGTCAACGCCCCGTCGTACGACCCCTCCCTTCTCGCCAGCCCGGCGGCTGAGGAGATCCTGAAGAACCTCCTCGTCGTCACCTCGCTCCGCCCCTTCGCCGGCGACAGCGACACCCAGAAGACCGTGGCCGCCGCCTTCGACAGGGTCGCCGACGGCAGCACACCGACCCAGCACGCGCTCATCGGCTACGTCAACGCCCAAGTCATGGGCGAGGCAATCAAGGCCGCCTGCGACGCGGGCGACCTGACCCGCGCCTCGGTGGCTACCCAGCTGCGCAAACTGTCCGGCGTCGAGACGGACGTCACCCCGACCCTCGACTTCGCCGACCCGGCCAAGCCGGCTTCGACGCAGAGCCTCATCCTCAAGCCCGCCAAGAACGACGGTGGACTCAAGCAGGTCAAGGACTTCTTCGCCTCTGACCTGCAGGCGGGTTACCACCCCTGAGCCGTCGGCGGCGCCGTGCAACAGCCGTCGACCCCAGCGTGACCGCAGCGGCCCCCACGACCGCCCAAGAGCTCGCACAGAAAGGCGTGGGGGTCATGGTCACCGGGTGGGGCGGTCGTGCCGGCGGTGGGCGGCAGGCGCGGTGGATGAGGCTACGCACGATGATGATGGCGTCGTACGAACCCCTCTGGTCCCGCGCGCAGGAGACGGGCGCGATCCTCTTCCTGCACGCATGTAGCCGATCGTCTCTTGCGCTCGGGCCCCAGGGGGCGTAGCTGCGCAGCGACGGAACGATGCTGCCGAATATCGCGAGACCGAAGCCCTCGCACAAGGGATCAGGAAGCAGGCGACGACCTGGGTCCGCCCCAGAGGAGGGGGAGGAAGGCTGCGGCCGTCCCACCGGCGTGGCCGCCCTCCGGGACGGCGGTCCGCCGGTGGCCCCAAGGTCGTGCACCTCAACCGATAAAGTCAATTCTTTGACAGTCTATTCTTTGCGCTCATAACGGCTCCGTTCGGATCCACCACGAGAGAGGCGCACGTCATGACCGCATCCGGCCTCCGCAGGACCTCAGCACGCCCCGCGCTGCCCCCGGAAGCCCAGGCCCTGCTGGCACACGACAGCTGTGCACACGCCCATGGGATCACCGTTGACGAGGCCGGGCCCGGCTACTCACTGCTGTCCATGGCGGTGCGCCCGGACATGCTCAACAGCCACGGGATCTGCCACGGCGGGGTCATCTTCCTGCTCGCCGACACCGCACTCGCCTACGCCGCGAGCTCGGGCGAGGCGCCCACCGTCTCCACAGGGGCGAACATCCACTACCTCTCCCCCGCCAGGTCCGGGGACGTCCTGACCGCCGTGTGCCGGGCGGTGCACCAGGGTGCCAAGAGCGGTGTGTACGACGTGGTGGTGACCACCGAGGACGGCGCGACGATCGTCGCGACCTTCCGGGGACAGAGCCTGCGCACGAGGTCGATCGCCACGCCTCGGTAGTCTGATTCTGCAGCAGACAGGGCCGGGCGCCGAGCGAAGGACAGCGGGGTCGAGCAGTGGCAGACAGGGCGACGACGGACAGGAACTCCTCCGCCCGGCACGCCCGCGTTGCCGCCTCCGAGGTCCAGGGTTCCGAGTTCGGCGACGTCGCCCTGGAGCTCACCCGGCGGGAGCTGCCCGGTCTCGATCCCATGGCCTTCCACCTCGGCATGCTCCTGCTGCGGACCGCCAACACCCACAGCCAGCACTCCGAGCGCCTGATCCACCGCCCGCACGGCTTCAGTTCCAGCGGGTTCCGCATCCTGTACACCGTGTGGATCTTCGGGCAGGCGGAAGCCCGGGACATCGCCCGCCTGTCCGGGATGAGCCGCCAGGTGGCCTCCAGCGTCCTGGCCACCCTGGAGGCCGACGGCCTGGTGATCCGCGAACGACTCTCCACCACGGACCGGCGCCTGGTGAGTGTCCGGCTGAGCGAAGCCGGTGCCGCCGCCATCAAGGACGCGTTCGCGCAGCAGAACCGGCTTGAGCGGGAGTGGTTCGGCGATCTGACGGCGGACGAGCAGGCCACTCTCAAGGGCCTGTTGAGCAGGGTGGCCGGACGGATCGCCAGGACGGCGACGTCCGCCGAGGACTGACACCGGCACGCCTCACCCCTGCCTGCACGGCCGCCGGGACCGTCCGGCGGGATTTCTGTCATCCCATTGGCAATCAGTGAGGTCTTCTCGGCAACGTAACGGTTGCGGTGTGTGACGGGGTGCGGGTGCCCGCTCGCGGCCTAGGTCTGCGGTACCAGGGTGCGTAGGACGTCGAACTCGTTGCCCTCGGGGTCTGCCATGACTACCCAGTTTCGGTCTGACCCCTGGCCCACATCCGTCCTGGTGGCGCCGAGGCCGAGCAATCTGGTCACCTCGTCCTCGGTGCTGCCGTCGATTGGGCTGACGTCGAGGTGAAGCCGGTTCTTCACGGTCTTGCCCTCAGGTACCTGGATGAACACCAGGGTGGGCGGCATCTGACGGGCCCGAACATCCTCGACGGTCGGCACCCAGGAGCCGATCTCGACCTTGCCCTCGCTCCGGTCGATCACCTTGAAGTCCAGGACCTTGCACCAGAAGGCTGCGAGCCTCTCAGGATCGTGGCAGTCAACGGCCAGCTCAGTGAACCTACTTGTCATGACTCTCCCCAGGCAGTGCGGACGAAGTTCAGAGTATTGGCCAGGCCGCCCGTCCGACAGATCCGCGATCTTCCTGGCTGGCGAGGCCGTCAGGCGGGCTTGACCGGCATCAGATGCGCGAGAAGCCCCTGGTAGGAACAGGTCTGCGAAGATCACGTTCCGGAACCCAGAGGCTTCACGCGTTGACCAGTATCACCTACACCGCAACACTCCACGTCGGCAGGGAGACCGCCGAGGCTCTCGCCCAACTCTTGCGCGAGCACCGCGAACGGCTCGGCACCCGCAGGGGGACCCGCGCTCTGGGCGTCTTCAAGCAGGGTGTCCTGGTGCTGCGGTGGTTCGTCGACGGGACCCGGCTGGCCCAACTCGCCCGGGACAACGGGGTTTCGGTGCCCACCGCGTACCGCTACTTGCACGAAGGGCTGACCGTGCTCGCCGACCACGCCCCGGATCCGTCCACCGCGCTGGAACGGGCGGCGGCCGCCTGCTACACCCATCTCGACCTGGACGGCACCGTCATCCGTACTGACCGCGTCGCCGCCCCCGGCCCCAAAGGGGCCGACCTCTGGCGGTCCGGGAAGCACAAGCACCACGGCGGCAACGTCCAGGTCATCTCCGCCCCCGACGGCTGGCCGATCTGGGCCTCCCCGGTCCGCCCCGGCCGCGAGCATGACACCACCTGCGCCCGCACCCACGGCCTGGTCGACGCCCTCAACCGGCTCGCATCCACCCTGGACATTCCCACCCTGGCCGACCTCGGCTACGAGAACGCCGGCGACGGCTTCCGCCACCCGGTCAAGAAGCCCAAAGGCAGCGAACTCGATGACGAGCAGCAGGCGTTCAACTCGGTCATCCGAGGCGTCCACGCGGTCACCGAGCGGGCCAACGCCCTGCGCCGGGTCAGCCTCGACCCCCAGCGGCATCACCCGGATCGCCCGAGCTGCCCTCGTCCTGCTCCAGCGGGAACACGGCCGCACCGTCTGACCGAAGATCACGAAACGTTACCGAGAAAGATTCAGTGAGCCTTTCCAACTCCAGCTTGAGGTGTTGAGGTGCAGGGTGAGGAAGGTGTTCAGAATCCGGTGGCGCTGTTCTCGTCGCCGGCGATGCGGAAGCCCGCAGCGCGGCCAGCGCGGGCGTCTCGGGCATGAGAAGGCGACCGCCCGCGCGCCCTCTCGTCGAACAACAGCAGGTGGCCACCACCTTCGATCCTCCTGGGTGGACACCCGACGTCATCCCGGTGGTGTCGACGACAAGCTGCTCCTGGTAGTGCGCATCGACCCGGACAGCGTGCCACGGTCGCTGTTCCACCGGAGAGCGGTCAGGATCCGGCTGGCAAGGCCGCTCCGCAGGGGTCTGAGCAGCGTCGTGCTTCGCGGCTGCCCTCCTCCGTCGGATGCATACCGCTTGCCGCCCGGTCATCAAGTACCGGTAGGCTGATGCGCCGCAACGGTACGGGAAGGGCGTCGTCTCGGCGCCACGGCGAGGTGACGGAGCGAATGAGCTGCAGGGCCAGGGCCGGGCAAGGCGCGTTCGGTCGCCTGTTGCTTCTGCTGCTTCTCGCCCTCGGTCTGATGCACCTCCTTGCCCACGCGGGCGACACCGGCACAGGTCGTGAACTCGAGACCATTGCTCATGCCCACGTCGTTCAGCCGGAGCCGACCACACCGGGTGAGGCGGCTCCGCCCGTCGCGGCGGCGTCTGTCGAGCACGACCATCACGGCACCGGCGGCGCGGCGGAACTCGGCCTGTGTGCTGCCGTCATCGGATGCTGCGTTCTGCTGGCGGTCGGTGGTCGTCGGCTCCGCGGGCGTTGCATCGCGCTGACCGTGCTGCTCAGGAGGCGCGCGCTGGCAGCGTGGTCCCGTCTGCGCCGACCGGCATGTCTGACTCGTTCGCACGGCGTAGGCATCGCGCAGTCGGCGATCCTGCGGATCTAGGCCGCCGATACGGCGCGCAGGCCGTGTTCCTTCTCGTACGACGTCGTACGACAAACCAGGCACCGTCCCGAAGCTCCGGCGCCATCGAGGTCCGGCCCGGGCGAAGAACGCCTGCCGCCGATCCGACGCATCCCTGCCACGCACGCCCCCGGCAGACCGGACACGCCATGTCGCGCGCCGGCCTGCCCGCGAAAGGCCATCGACCCGTGACTCAGCCCTACCTCGTCAACCAAGCAGGCATGCCCGCGCAGCCGCAGGCACGCCCGCCGCACCCACAGCAGCACCAACGCCACCCGGGGCATCGGCCCCACCCGCCACACCAGCAGCCGACTGCCCAAGTCCGACCGGACGTCCCGACCGTCCAAGACCCTGGCCCTTCGGTTCCGGGGCCCGGGCCACGGCTGCGCGAGGCTTCCGGGGCAGACACCCCGCCTCCGACGGGTGGCCGCCGTGCGCGTCGGCGGGCGAAGAAGCGGACGCCGGTGATCGGTGACTACCTCGGGTACGCCACGACGTTCGTGGGTGCGGGCCTGATCAGTGGCGCGGTGGTGCACCACCCGCTGGATCCCGACCGGTACACGGTGATCGCACTGGTCGGA
Organism: Streptomyces sp. GC420; assembly: GCF_009916105.1. Classification (GTDB taxonomy): domain Bacteria; phylum Actinomycetota; class Actinomycetes; order Streptomycetales; family Streptomycetaceae; genus Streptomyces. The sequence continues at coordinate 25,099 of NZ_JAAAXQ010000035.1, forward strand.
GCGGGTGTGTTCCTCTGTGCGACCGTGCTGAACGAGTTCGTCCTCCAACGGCAGCGGCCCAGCGCCTCGAGGGTGGTCGCGATCGTGCTGGCCTCGCTGGCGCTGTCGTTCGGCATCGGCATGCTCAGCGGCGGGCTGCAGCATTTCGAGGACTTCCCCGAGCGAGCGGCGATGCTGATCCCGTTCGGGCTGGCGCTGTCCTTCGTGGCGTACGTGCTGCGCTACGACGCCGCGCGCTGGCGCAGCATCACCGGCCCGACCGGCCTATTGGTGCTGGTCACCGCAGCGGTCGCGTTCGTCGGGCTGCGCGGTATAGCCGCCGACATGGCCGCAGAGCCCGGCGGTGGCGGCCACAGTCACGGCGAGGAGAACACCAGCGACACAGAAACGGGGAGAACGGCGGAGAGGGAGGACGGCCGCAACGAGGATGCCGGCACGAAGACGCCCGATGCCTCACCCGGCACCGACGGCACCGGAACTGGCGCAGGCGAGGAAGAAGCGGGACACGCGGAGGACGGGCACGCCCACTGAGTGGGGGCGCCGTGGCCGGGAGCTGCAGCGCGGTGGAGGTTCTGCGACTCCGGCCCCCGGGGACTTGCTGGGGCCATGCCGGCTGGGGTGATCGGCCAGGGCTTCTTGCGGGTTCGGGGGTCGGGGCCGGTGGTGATCCATGCCTGTCCCCCACCGGCCAGTGGGAGTTCGCCGGGCGCAGGCGGACGCGGCCCTCCGGGGAGCGCCAGACCCGGGCCGCTTCGGCGGCGGCGAGTGCTGCCTTCTCCGGATCCAGGGCCCGCAGTACCCGGTGGTTGGCGGAGATCCTCAGGGGACAGGCGGGCATCAAGGACTCCTGGAAGAAGAGCAGGGGAGGGGCACCGTGCGATGCCCCTCCCCTGGGCCGGAGGGCCGGTGGGTCAGACGGTGGCGGCCAGCCGCTCCGAGGCAGGCGGCGGCGCCAGTCGGCCGGTGCGGTACAGGCCGTAGAGGGCGGCCGCACACGCCAGGCCGAGCGCGAGCAGCGAGATCCACGGCAGCGCGGGGACCCCGGCTGCCCGCGCGGCGTCGAGCGCGGCACCGGTGCCCAGGTTCCCGACGGTGATACCGACGCCGCAGATCGTGTTGTACAGCCCGTAGTGGGTGGCGACGAGGCGGTCACCGGAGAGGCGGACGATGGTGTCCATCTCGAACGGGTAGGCGATCATCGTGCCGAGGGCCAGCAGCAGCGCGGCGAGCGTGGGCGGAACCGCCGCGAGCAGCCACAGCCCGGTCCGGGACTCCGTTACGGGCACGGCGGTGGCGAGCAGCGGGGGGACGAAGGCCAGGCCCATGGTCGCCAGCCCGCGCACGAGCGCCTGCCCGGGCTCGTACCGTGCCTTGCACCATGCGGTCACCCGTGTCTGTCCGAGGATCGTGCTCAGGCCGGAGACGGCGAAGAGCGCTGCCACCGCCGCCATGCTGAACCCCCCGTCGCCGCCGAGCCGACGCACTTCCAGCGGCAGCGCCAGATAGACCTGGAAGGACAGGACGTACGAGCCGATCATGGCGACGGAGAAGAGCAGGAACGGCCGTTTGGCGAGGATGCCTCGCCACTGGGCGAGGACGCCCTGGCTGTTGTCGTTGTCCTGTCGCTTGGCGTTCTCGGCCCGTCGGGCGGGCAGTGAGCGGATCTGGACGATGCTGAGCAGTGCGAAGATTCCAGCCGCCACCAGGCAGGTGATGCGGAAGTCCACTCCGGTCAGCACCATGCCCGCCAGCGGGCCCAGCAGGATGCCGGCCTGGTAGAACACGTTGAACAGGGCGAACGCCTCGACCCTGCGATCGCCCGCGTCTGCGGCGAGGTACGCCCGTACGGCCGGGTTGAACAGCGCCCCGGCCAGCCCGGTGGCCGCGGAGGCGGCGAGCAGCGCGGGCAGTGAGTCCACCAGTCCGAGGGTCGCGAAGCCGAGCGTGCGCAGCACGCACCCGGTGACGATCATCGGCTTGTAGCCGATCCGGTCGGCGAGCGTGCCGCCGACCAGGAACATGCCCTGCTGGCTGAAGTTGCGTACTCCGAGGACGAGTCCGACGATCCAGCCGGCCAGCCCGAGCGTTCCGGACAGGTGTGCGGCCAGATAGGGCATCAGCATGTAGAAGCCGAGGTTGATGGTGAACTGGTTCACCATCAGCAATTGGACGCTGCGTTCGTAGGTGCGGACCTGTGCGAGGGTGCCCGTCACCGGTTCTCCTCCGCAGCGTCGGCGTTTGCTTCCTCCTGGTCGGGTGCGGGGAGCATGTCGGTTTCCTGTGCCGGTGCTGCGGCCAGGGTGAGCGGGTCGACCACGGTGGTGCACCGGGTCCAGCGAGCGGCTTCCTTCTCGTCCACGCGCCCGATCACGTCGGGTTCGGGGGCCGGCGGGATCTTGAGGAGACCGTGGGCGGTGCAGTAGTCGTCGTCGAAGACGGTCCCGAGGTAGCGCTGCGGGCCGTCGGGGAAGATCGCGGCGATGCGGGTGTCGGCGGGCAGGGTGCGGGCCAGCCATCCGGCGACCAGGGCGACCGCTCCGACGCTCCATCCGCCGGTGGCGTAGTGCGAGGCGGCCAGTTGGCGGCAGGTCCACACGGCCTCGGCCGGGGCCACCCAGTGGACCTCGGAGAATGTGTCGTAGGCGACGTTGCGGGGGTAGATGCTCGAGCCGAGGCCCCGCATCAGGCGCGGGCGGGCCGGCTGGCCGAAGATCGTTGAACCGATGGTGTCGACGCCGACCACTTTCAGCTCGGGGTAGAGCTGCTTGAGCACCCGGGAGACGCCGGCGGAGTGCCCGCCGGTGCCGACGCTGCACACGAGGACGTCGATGTGGCCCAGTTCGGTGGCCAGTTCCAGGGCGAGCGGGGTGTAGGCGGTGGTGTTGTCCGGGTTGTTGTACTGGTCCGGGCACCAGGAGCCGGGGTGCTGTGCCATCAGCTGCTGGACGCGCTGTCGGCGTGCCTGTTGCCAGCCGCCGGTGGGGTGCGGCTCGGAGACGACGTTGACCTGGGCGCCGTACGCGGTCAGCAGCCGGGTCATGGACATCTCCAGGCCGGGGTCGGTGACCAGGGTGACGGGGTGGCCGTGGACCATGCCGGCCAGGGCGAGGCCGAGGCCGAGGGTGCCGCTGGTGGACTCGATGATCCGGGCGCCGGGGCGCAGGTCGCCGCGGGCGCGGGCCCGCTCCACCATGTGCAGGCCGGGCCGGTCCTTGATGCCGCCGGGGTTGAAGCCCTCCAGCTTCGCCCAGAAGCCGCGGTCGGCGGGGGTCAGCGGCTGGGTGACCCGCAGCAGCGGCGTGTTCCCCACCAGCGCCGACAGGGCGGACCGGTCGGGTGTGATGGCGGTGTTCGTCAGTGACTGCATGTCGTTTCGCTCTCGCTCGATGAATGCGCGGTGCGTGTTCATCTCGCGCTACGGCCGCGCAGCGGACGGTTGCTCCGTCCGAGGAGTGCGGGTCGTCGCGCGGCAGCCGTGCGGCGTGCCGGCTGCGGGGCGAGAGGTCTAGATGCGCCACCGCGAGGTGCGAGCAAGTGCGGTTCTGCCCGTACTTCTTACGCGGGCTCGGGACCGCCGGCGCTCGGGGTGCGGCTGCGCCAGGGTCTCGTGGGCTTCAGCCGACGGCGTTGTGCCTGCCTGAGCGGGTGGTTGGTGAGCGGCCTGGGCTGTGGTCCGGGCGGCCACGTCCAGGGCGCATTCCTCGGTGTCATGGTGCGGATGCGGTCCATGGGGCACCGCATCGCTCGCCACCGTCGGCCAGGCAGGAGCTGTGGCCCTGCCGGGTGTCAGCCGGTCGTGTTCGTCGGGATGTCCGTGTATGAGGGTGCACAGTCCGAGGAAGGCGAGCAGGGCGCCGGACAGCAGAGCGAAAAGTGGGCGCCGCGAGTAGTCGGCCGGGGGACGCCAGGCAGGCGTGGGTGTATGGGGGTGTGTCGGCACAGGTCCTCCGTGCGCTCGCCCTCGTTTCGGTCGCGGCGGCAGCCACGGCACAGGGGCGACAGGCAGGGGTGGGGTAGGACGGACGGCGGCGACGCGTAGCCGGGTCGCCTCTCGGTGTGCGGGGCTCCCCGTGCACGGAGCCGGCAAGCCGGTCCCGCATCCGCCAACAGGCACGGCCGGAACCGCCTGAGGAAGAAGAGGACTCTTCTAGACCTGCTGGACCACGGACGATCTGAGGGCCGTGGGCGACGCGGCAGACAATGCCGGCTCGTTGAGACCCGGCTTGCCCGAGAAGAGCCCGACACCGGTCGGTTCGCGGACCGACACGGCAAAGCACGGCGGCCTCAGAACCGGCCCCTGCTGCGGCTGGCCGGAGACGCAGTGATCACTTGTGTGCGAGGAGCCATGGCCTCCGCCCGGCTCGATCGCTATGAGCCGCAGCGTGCGCTGCTCGTCCTCGGCGCCGAGGGTCTCCTCGTGCAGTACGGCAGCGGGTGCTGCCGCGCTGGTCACCAGGTGCCCTTTGATGCTCTCGGCGCCCAGTCCGTGCGTGGACACGATGCCGAGCAGAAGCACCGTCATGGCCACCACGCGCAGCAGCGGACCCGCAGACGCGCGAGCCCGCACCAGCCGCTGGGGTGACCAAGCCGTAACCATGCCGTGATCCTAACGGCTCGTAGGCTTTGGTCCGTCAACTCCCGCGCCCCAGCACGTAAACGAGCCACACATGACCGATCTGCTCCGGCGAGAACCCGAGCCCTGCCCGGCCTGGATGCGCCATGGCCCCGCCACGCCCGGAGGGGTGGCGGGGCCGGACGCTTGGCGTCGTGCCGGGCGTCATGGGGGAATCAGTTCAGGGCCGGCACCTGTGTCCCCGGCGCCGCCTCGGCGCCGGCCGGGGGCGAGGTCAGCAGACGCTGGGCCAGCATGCCGAAGACGATCCCGAAGACCGTCCACAGCATGGCCTGGACGGCCAGCGAAGCAATACGGAACTCCCACAACAGTGCTGCAGGGAAGCCCACCTTGACCGCGTCATCGTTCGACGGCAGGAACACGAAAGCAGCCGCCGTCACGGCGACGAAGCCTGCCCCGGCGGCCACGGTCGCGTTCCAGTTGCCCAGACGCCGTGCCAGCCTTCGCCCGGCAATGACCGCGGCGACGCCCAGCAGCACACTGAGCAGGATCATCAGAAAGAACAGCGTGGTGCGTTTTCCGATCGTGTCCGGGTTTCCGACCGCCGGCGGGGTGGCCGGGTACTTCAGGAACGGCACCAGACAGACGGTGGTGAAGGCGGCCGCTGCCAGAAGCGCAGCCGTCGCCCGAGGGCTGAAGCGGCCCACACGGCCCAGCGCGAAGGAGAACGCCAGAGCCGCGATGCCGCCCAGCGCGACCCCGTACACCAGAACACCGGTGGCCAGACCGGCGGTCGACTGTACCGGGCGGCTGACGGCTTCCTCTTCCTCCTGGGACGGGGGTGCGCCGTGTCCGGCATGGTGCTCTTGAACAGCCTGGGCCTCCTCCACCGCAATCGAACCGTCCACGGACGGCTCACCCACTACGTAGGCCACGGCGAAGGCGAACAGTCCAGCGATCAGGCCCGCGAGCATTCCGCGGACCAGGAGGCCTCTGATGGTTGAGGCGTGCACGTGCATCGCCTCTCAGTGACAGGGGAAGCCGAGCAGATGACGTCCGTCGTGCACCCACTCGTGCACGTCGGAGCCGGCGAACACGGATATGGCGCCCTGTTCAGCACCGACGAAGTACAGCGCGATCAGCGCCAGGAGGCCGACGAACACGGCCCAGGGCAGTACCGCGCGCACGGGCAGAGCATCCGGCACAGAAGCGGAAGGGGTGGAGACGGCAGCGGAGACGACAGCCTCGGCCATGGTGGAACCTCCTCGGGGAACACGCGTCCCATACGGTGGTGCAAGACGACGGTCCACGGGTCTGACTAGCCGAAGCACCGCCCCTCGCGGGCCACTCGCTTCGGCACACAGTGGCGCGACCGTGCCGGATTCTCACCGGACTTCCGTCTCGCCGTCGTCGCGTATTGAGATGTCGCCGTGACCGTACCGCGCGCAGATCACCCCGCCAAGGGCGTGAGGCCCGTATCACTCCCGTACGCCCCCAGGGGGTAGCGTGCCGCCCGGCAACTGCCGTACAGCGGCACACCGGAGGAACTGATGACAGTACGGGTCACGCTGATCTCCCCCGCAACGAGCACGGCACTGCGCGACGTCCGTTTCGACGACGACAGCCCCCTCGACCCGGCAGGCATCGCACGCGCCAAAGTCCTGGCAGGCACCATCGCCCCAGCCCGCCACACCTACACGTCGCCTTCCCGCCGCTGCCGCCACACCGCCCGGGCACTGGGCCTGGAGGCCGAACCGCTTGCCGACCTCGCGGCCTGCGAGATGGGCCGGTGGCGCGGGCAGACGCTGGGTGCCGTAGGGGCTGCCGAGGAGGAAGCCGTGGCTCTCTGGATGAGCGACCCAGTTGCCGCGCCCCATGGGGGCGAGTCGCTGCGGGACCTGCGTATCAGGGTCGGCGCATGGCTGGACAGCCTGTACGCCCGGAACGGACGCATCGTGGCCGTTGCGGAACCAGACGTGATCCGCACCGCTGTCGTGCACGCCCTCATGGCACCCGACCATGCCTTCTGGCGCCTGGACATCCGCCCGCTGACCGCCACCGAACTCACCGGCCGGGCCCAGCGATGGAACCTCCGCCCCGGCCAGGCACTACAACCGCAGGACGTGGAGGACGCGGTCTCCTGACGGTCCATGCCAGGATCTTGCAGGACCGCAGCATTGCGCACCGATCATGGCCGTCGCGCGTTGTGTTGCCCTGCGCGCTGTCGCCGCACTGACCCCGGAACTATGGTCTGACGCCAGCGCAGGGGGAGGGCGCGACCGCCCTTACAGACCGCTCGAACCGGCAGTGCCGGGCACGCGCACTCGGCGATGCCCAGACCGACCCACGCCACCCTCAGCCAGCCATCACGCCCGTCGCCTCTCCGACCTGCTGGGAGCGCGACGGGTCTTCGCCGGCGGCTGGGTGGTGCTGACGGCCGGCTCCGTCGTCGCCGCGGCCGCAACCACCGCCTGGGTGGAGATCGTCGGCCGCGCCGTGCAGGGTGTGGGCGGAGCGCTGATCGCGCCGGCGTCGATGACGCTGCTGATGATGCTCTTCGGCCACGACCCAAAGGAACTGGCCAAGGCGATGGCGCTGTACGGCGCCGCGGCGCCGGGGGCGGCACCGCTGGTGTTTTCCTCGGCGGGGTGTTCACCGAGTGGGCGAGCTGGCCCTGGATCTTCATCATCTACGTCCCCCTCGGGATTGCCACCCTGGCCGCCATCAGCCTGCTGCCCGCCGTCGCGCGCAGTCGCGGCTCGGTCGACGTGCTCGGCGCGGCATCCGTCACCGCCGGCCTGGCGCTCGCCGTATTCGCCATCGTCCGGGCACCCGGGATCGGGTGGGGCAACACGCAGGCCGTCCTGGAGCTGATCGGCGCCGGCGTGCCGCTGACGCTGTTCTTCGTTGCGCAAAAGCCGGTTGAGGCGCCGCTGATGCCGCTGCGCGTGTGGCTCACGCCGGGCCTGGGCGTCTCCAACCTCGCGATGACGCTGCTGGGTGCCGCCTGGATCCCGATGTGGTACTTCCTCAGTCTCTACCTCCAGCAGGTCCTGGGCTACGGGGCGTTCGCCGGCGGCGCGGCGCTGCTGCCGATGACCGGTCTCCTGATGATCTTCATGACGCCCATCACCGCCCGCCCGCTGGGCCGCCTCGGGGCCAAGCCGCTGATTTCGGGCGGCCTGTTCGTCCTGGCCACGGGTCTGATGTGGCTGGCAGCGGTCGGGCCGACCGGCACCTTCCTCGTCGACGTCCTGCCCGCCTCACTGGTCGCCGCGACCGGCATGTCACTGGCGTACATCCCGGCGATGATGTCCGCGATCTCCGGCGTGCCACAGGAGCAGGCCGGCCTGGCCTCCGGCATCGTCAACACCACCTACCAGGTGGGTTCCGCGCTGGGGCTTGCCGCCCTGACCGCGCTGGCCACCTCCCAGGGGGCGAACCAGATCGGCGGCCTCCCCGCCCTGACGGACGGCTTCAGCTTCGCCCTCATCGGGGCCGCGGCCGTCGCCGCCGCGGGAGGCCTGCTCACCACCGTGCTGATGCGCGGCAGCAAGACGCAGGCAGCCTCGGCAGACGCGCCCGCGGCGGCGTCGAGCGAATCCGTGAACGCCTGACCCATGGGCTGCCATCCCGCTGGCACAGGGAAAACGCCCGGCGGGGCTGCCCGATGCCGACACCTACGGCAT
>NZ_JAAAXQ010000360.1 GCF_009916105.1 Streptomyces sp. GC420
CGCCCGTCCCCCATCCGGACCGGGCCCGGTGGCACGGCCCCTCGCCCCGGGATTCCCTTGAGGCATGCGGTTCCTGCTCTCCGCGCTCTCCGCCGTCCTCCTCGTCCTCGTCGTCCTCCTGACCCCGCTGAGCGCCGTCGCTGTCTGGACCCGTGCCGAGCTCGGCAACGAGGACCGCTACGTGTCGGCGATGGCGCCGCTCGCGCACGACGACGAGGTGCAGGACGCGGTGACGGACCTGATCACGGATGCCGTCGTGGAGCAGGGCGGCACCCTGACGTCGGCGTTCGAGGGCCTCATCAGGACCGGCGTGCGGGCCTTCGTGGAGAGCGGCGCCTTCCCTCCGGTGTGGGAGGAGGCGAACCGGCAGGCCCACGAGTCCTTCAACCGGACGCTGACCGAGGAGGGCGCACCGGTCACCATCGACCTGGCACCGGTGGTGGAGCGCGCCAAGCAGTGGCTGACCGACAACGGCATCCCCCTGGCCGACCAGCTCCCCGCGATCCGCGCGGAGTTCACGCTCGCCCCTTCCGGGGAACTCGACACAGCCCGTGACACGTTCAGGGAGCTGGAGGAGGCTGCGGTGTGGCTCCCGCCGGTCACCCTCGTCTGCGCGGTCGGCGCCGTGCTCGCCGCGCCCCGGCGCAGGCTCGGCCTGCTCCTCGCCGGGCTCGCGGTGGCCGTCGGCGGCCTGCTGCTGCGGGTGTGGGTGGGCGCGACGCGGCCCGCCTACCTGGACCGGCTGCCCGAGGAGCTGCCCCGGAGCGCGGGCGGAGCGGTGTACGACGCGCTGACCGAGACGCTCCGCACCGCGTCCTGGGTGATCGCCGGCTGCGGGCTGGTGGTCGCCGTACTGGCACTGGTCGCACTCCTGGCGCGGCCGCGGCGCACCGCCTAACCTTTTGATCATGAAGTCGGCTGAGCTGGACGGCATCACCATCGGGTACGAGGACCACGGCGGTGCGCATCGCAGCGGTGAGCACTACGGCGAGCACCGCACCGCGGACCCGGTGCTGCTGCTGGTGCACGGTCATCCCTTCGACCGCTCGATGTGGGCACCGCAGGTCCGCGCGTTCGCCCTGGAGGGCCCGTTCCGGCTGATCGTTCCCGATCTGCGCGGCTACGGCGCGACCACCGTCGTCCCCGGTGTCACCCGGTTCTCCCGGCACGCGGAGGACCTGGCCGGGCTGCTCGACCAGCTCCATGTGCGACGGGTCGTCATCGGTGGTCTGTCGATGGGCGGCCAGATCGCCATGGAGTTCTGCCGGCTGTTCCGCGACCGGGTCGAGGGCGTGGTCCTCGCCGACACCTCCGCCGCGGCCGAGACGGAGGAGGGCAGGCGGTGGCGGGCCGAGACGGCGGACCGGCTGCTGCGCGAGGGCATGACGGGGTACGCCGACGAGGTGCTGGCGAAGATGATCGCCCCGTACAACGTCACCGCGCTTCCCGACGTGGCCCGGCACGTGCGCCGCATGATGTGCGCCACCGACCCCGAGGGGGCGGCCGCCGCCCTGCGGGGGCGGGCCGAACGCCCCGACTACCGTGAGCTGTTGACGACCCTGGACGTCCCGGCCCTGGTGGTGGTGGGGCGCGACGATCCCTACACACCGGTCGCCGACGCCAAGGCCATGCACGCCGCGCTCCCCGACTCGGAGCTCGTCGTCATCGAGGGCGCGGCCCATATGCCGAACCTGGAGCGGCCCGACGCGTTCAACGCGGCGCTCGGCACCTTCCTGGACCGGTTCAGCCCTCTGCCGCGAAGCGCCTGAACTCGTGCTCGTCGTGGGACGAGAACAGGGCGATCAGTCCCGGCTGCGAGCGCCGCAGCTCGCGCAGGGCCTCGACCTGGTCGAGGCGGGAGAGGTGGTCGGCGGCGACGCGGCGCTGGTGCGCGGCCAGCGGGCGGGGGCAGCGGGGACGGCGCAGATCGATCTCGCCGTGGTGGAAGTAGGCGTCGCCGCAGTGGAGGAGCCAGCGTTCCGGCTGGGCGACGGCGACGGCGCAGTGGCCGTGGGTGTGGCCGGGCAGCGGGACGAGCAGCACGTCGGGGGAGCGCAGCACGCGGGAGGCGCGCAGCCCGAACCAGTCGGAGTCGGCGGTGTCGTGGATGACCCACTGAGGGCCGTGCTCCCAGTGGAGGGGGAGGTAGCGGGCGGCGTCGGCGCGGGTCTCGCGGCGCATGGCCGCCCGGTACTCGTCGACGTGGACGTGGACCCTCGCCGCGGGGAAGTCGGCGAGCCCTCCGGTGTGGTCGAAGTCGAGATGGGTGAGCACGATGTCCCGCACATCGCGGATGTCGTAGCCGAGTTTCCGTATCTGGTGGACGGCGGTCACGGAGAGGTCGAGGCGGGGCCGCATCGTCGTACGGAACAGGGCGCCGAGGCGTTTGGGTTCGGAGACGTCCGCCGCCCCGAAGCCCGTGTCGACCAGGACGAGTCCGCTGCCCGCCTCGACGAGCAGGCAGTGACCGACCAGCGGCGCGAGCGGCCCGATGGGGCGCAGCGGCGCGCAGTCGAGGTGATGGACAGTCATGGCGGCGGCCCGTCGCTGGCGGATCCTGGGGAAGTCGGCGGTCCAATGGGGGGTGGCGTGCACAGGCATCTGTGCCTCCGTGGGCTGGATGCGCGAAGGTCCCGAGCACTTGCAGGGTCGAACTACGTACCGGCAGGGGCACTTACGGCGTAAGTCCGTGGATCGAGGGAAGCACCCACATGTAGGCACGTCAAGGAAAACCGCGAGGTTCAAAGCTCTTCGAGGAGCATGGATGCACAGCACTGGCGCGAAGAGGGAGCCGCCCACCCCCCGGCCGCCGTTGAGCCGCGAGCGCATCGCTCACGCCGCCCTGCGGATCATCGACGAAGAGGGGCCCGACTCACTGAGCATGCGCCGTATCGCCGCGCTGCTCGACGTCCAGGCCATGTCGCTCTACAACCATGTGCGCGGCAAGGCGGACGTCCTCGCCCTGGTCACCGACGCCGTCGCCGCGGACATGGCCCTGCCGGAACGACTGGAGGGCGACTGGGCCGACGGCGTGCGAGAGATCGCGCGAGCCTTCCGCAAGGCGGCGCTGGCGCACCCGCGCGCCTGCGAGCTGGTGCTCACCAGACAACTCGGCTCACCCGCGGCCCTGCGGGCGGTCGACATGGTCCTCGGACTGCTCCTGGAGGCCGGGTTCGACGAGGACGTCGCCGTGCACGCGCTGCGGCTGTTCACCGCGTACGCCACCGGGGCCCTGCTGGGCGAGGCACGCGCGGCGGGCGAGTACCACGGTGCCTCCGGCGACGGGGACGTCCGGCAGCTGGCCGGCTGCGGGCTGCCCGCGGTGAGCAGGGTGGCACCCAGGCTGGCCGACGTGGACCACGAGGCGGAGTACGCGTTCGGGCTGGAGCGGCTGATCGACTCGCTGCGCGCCTACGCGCCCCCGGCGCCCGCCTGAGCGGGGCCGGCGGAGTATCGGCGCGAAGGGCCGCGGCGGAACCGCGGTGCACCGGATCCGGGGGCCCGTCCCCCGTCCCCGGCCACCGGCCTGTCCGGCCCGGGCGCACAGCGTGAAGCGCCGGGCTCCGGGCTCCGGGCTCCGGGCTCCGGGCGACGCGGGACGCGGGACGCGACACGGGGCCGCCCGGCACTCACCGGAGACCGGCACCACGTGAAGGTGGGCACGGCTCCACGCTCGGTGCGGCCTGGCAACCTGGCGAATGCCGGGGCCGTCTTCCTGGAGGGAGCGACGATCGCCGGACGGGCGAACGGTACGGAACGAGGGGCAGGCCACGGTGGACGCAGCAGGCAGGACGCCGAGGCCGCTGTGGCGCAGGCTCGCCACCTGGGTGGCCGGGCCGGTGCTCGCCGGACTGACGGCGGTAGTCGGCTGCCGCGCCGCGGGCGTCGACGGGATCACCCCGGTCCCGCAGCTGCTGGCCTTCCTGCCGTGGCTGCTGCTGCCCGGCGCGGTCGCGCTGGTCGTGGCCGGCCTCGCCCGCTGGCGGGTCGGTCTCCTGTGGTCCGTCGTGGTGCTGGCGGTCACCTGCTGGTTCCTCCAGCCGTACGACGCCACGGCGGACGTCGTCGGCTCGCGCGGGCACGCGCTCGACTCCTTCCGCGTGCTCACCGCGAACGTCGAGTTCGGCAATGCCACCGAGGCCCTGATCGACACCCTGGAGCGGGAGAAGCCCGACCTGGTGTTCGTGGAGGAGTGCGACCACCGCTGCTCCTCCGCGCTCGCCGAGGAACTGCCCCGCTCCGTCTACCCATACCGCAACGTGGCGGAAGGCTTCTCCGCCGAGGGCTCCGCCATCCTCAGCACCTTCCCGCTCGAGAGCACCGAGGGCGTCGAGGGCCGGCTGGCCATGCCCGGTGCACGGGCCGCGATCGGCGGCCGGAGCGTCGCGGTACAGCTCGCGCACCCGCTGCCGCCGATCCCAGGCGGCATCGGGGACTGGCGCACGGAACTGGGCCGGCTGCGCGACTACGCGGGCACCGAACAGTCCCGCGGCAGGCCCCTCATCCTCGCCGGCGACTTCAATGCCAGCCAGGACCATGCCGCCTTCCGCGCCATCCTGGGCAGCGGGAAGCTGCGCGACAGCGCACAGCTGGACGGCCGCTCCCGCACGCCGTCCTGGCCTGCCGCCACCGCGCCGCCGCTCGGTGCCCAGATCGACCACATCCTGGTGAGCCGCGACTTCGACGCCGACCGGGTCCGCTTCCTGGACCTCCCGAACACCGACCACCGAGCGGTACTGGTGGACCTCACGCTGTACGGCGCCGGACAGTCCTGACCAGTCGGGACGGTCCTGGGCGGGTCCTGACCTGAGATGTTTCACGTGAAACACGCCCCGGCCGGGGGCAGCAGCGCCCACGAGGGCGGCCGTGGTGCTCCCGCGAACAAGCGGAGGGCCGCCGGGACGGTCGTCGCGGCGGCCCCCACGGGGTGCTGCTGAAGGCCAGGATCAGACGCCGATGCCGCGGCCGTCCTTGCGCCAGACCGCCACCACCGACGGGCGCACGGCCTTGCCCGGTCCGTCGGGCCAGCTGGAGGCCGGGTTCTCGGCGCTCGCACCGTCGATCTCACCGGGGTGCTGCACCGCGACCAGCACCCGGCGGTCCTGGATGATCGGACCGCAGGTCTCGGCGCCCTTCGGCACGGTCAGGAACTGCTTCAGCTCACCGCGACGCTCGCCCTGCGTGGCCACGCCGAACAGGCCGTCGTGCGAACCGAGGGCGTTGCCGTCGGTGGAGATCCACAGGTTCCCGTGCGGGTCGAAGGCCACGTTGTCCGGGCAGGAGATGGGGCTGACCTTGTCCTTCGGGTAGCCCGCGAAGTACGTCGCCGGGTCGTTCGGGTCGCCCGCGACGAGGAACAGCCGCCAGGCGAAGCCGTCGCTCGACGGGTCGTCCCAGTGCTCGGCCAGCTCCAGGACCTGGCCGTGCTTGTTCAGGTTGCGCGGGTTGGCCTCGTCGGCAGCCGCGTAACCCGTCTTGCCGCGGTTGGAGTTGTTGGTCAGTGCCACGTACACCCGGCCGGTGCGCGGGGAGGGCTCCACGTCCTCGGGGCGGTCCATCTTCGTGGCACCCACCTTGTCGGCGGCCAGCCGGGTGAAGACGTACACCTCCTCGGCGGTCATGCCCTCGACGTACGAGGTGGTGCCCGAGGCCAGCTTGATCCACTGGCCGGAGCCGTCGAACTCGCCGTCCGAGGGCAGCTTGCCGGTGCCGTCGATCTCGGCGGCCGGGCTGTCGCCGGTGAGCTTGGCGACGTACAGCGTGCCCTCGTCGAGCAGGGTCAGGTTGTGCTCGCGGGCGGCCCGCGAGTTCCCCTTCATCATCCGCTTGCTCGACACGAACTTGTAGAAGTAGTCGAAGCGCTCGTCGTCACCCATGTAGACGACGGGGCGGCCGTCGGCGCTCAGCCGCGGCTGAGCGGCCTCGTGCTTGAAACGGCCGAGAGCGGTGTGCTTGCGCGGGGTCGAGTCGGGGTCGTAGGGGTCGAGCTCGACGACCCAGCCGAAGCGGTGGGGCTCGTTCGGCTCCTGGGCCGCGTCGAACCGCTTGTCGAACCTCTCCCACTTGCGCTCGGTGGCGCCGCTGCCGAGCCCGTAGCGCTTGGCCGTCGCACCGGTCGCGTTGGCGAAGTACTGGTTGAAGTTCTCCTCACCGCTGAGGATGGTGCCCCACGGCGTGGTGCCGCCCGCACAGTTGTTGAGCGTGCCGAGGACCTTGGTGCCGGTGGGGTCGGCGGACGTCTTGAGCAGGTCGGAGCCGGCGGCGGGACCGGTCATCCGGAACTCGCTGGTGGCGGTGAGCCGGCGGTTCAGCTGGTGCCGGGTGACCGCCGTGAGCTTCCCGGACCTGCGGTCCTCCTCCACGACGACCACCGACAGGCCGTGGGCGGCCCAGGCGATCTCGACCTGCTCGCGGGTCGGGTTCTCGGCGTCGTAACCCTTGAACATCAGGACTTCGTCGGTGTACTCGTGGTTCGCCACGAGGACCTGCTGGTGCCCCTTGTACGGGAGCAGCGACAGGAAGTCGTTGTTGTAACCGAACTGGCCGGCCTGCGCCTTGGCGGTCTGCTTGTCCGCGTCGAAGGCGGGAGCGCCGCGGAGAATCGGCTCGCCCCAGCGGATCACGACGTTCTGGGCGTAGCCCTCGGGAACCGTGACCTGGTCAGTGGTGTTGGGGGCGACCGCCTTGAAGCGGAGACCGCGGGCGCCGTCGGCGGTCGCGCCGCCCTTGCCGGCGAGCCCCGTGGCGGGCTCGGCCTGCGCCTGGCCCGCGCCGACCCCGCCCACGACCGCGGCACCGGTCGCGCCGGCCACCGTGACGACGGCGGCCGCGCGCATCATCGACCGTCTCGACAGGACGCTCGTGATGATGTCACCGGCGTACTCGTTGTCGCTGGTGTTGGGGACCTCGTGGAAGCAGGCGTCGCCGCAGCGGTAGCGGCAGGTCAGCGCGGAACGACCGCCCGGGTGCGGGCCCGAACCGATCAGCGGCAGCAGTTTGCGCACGTTTCTCCTCCGAATTGCCGTTTCGGCGCGCCCTGCGCCGACATCGTGTCGGAATGTGATGACGGCGGTGACGTTAGGTGCGTACACCTGCAAGGCGGCGGACGACGCGTGAACGGAGGGTGAATGCAGGCGGGCTTCAAGGAAGTTGAGAAACCGCTGGCCCCTACCAAAGATCACTCCCGGTGACCGCTAACCTTACGTAGCCCTAAGTGGCCGCTCTGGCCAAGGGCAACGCGGTACGCCGCTCACCGCTCAACGTCGCACGAAGGGGCTCTTTCATGGGCATTCGGAGTCTGCTGCGCAAGGCATTCGGCCGCCGTGACCGGTCCGGCCACGACAACCCGGTCTCCCCGCTCCCGCCCCAGTCCACCCAGGAGCCCATCCCCACCGACGCCTCCAAGACCGCGACCCCGGAGGCCTCCGTCCCTGCGCCGGCACCGGCCACCGATAACACAGACCCCGCCGCGGAGGCCGCTGCCGCTCTGGTCGCGGCCTCTTTCGACAACCCGCCCGCTGCCCGGCCGGCTTCGGTCCCGGCCCAGGCGGACGCGCCGACGAGCGAGTCGGTCTCGCCGGAGCCCGGCACCACGTCGAGCATCCCCGCCGCCGAGGCCGCCCCGGCGGAGGCAGAGGCCGTCACCGCGCCTGCCGCCACCGAAGCTGAGCCCGCGTCGCAGGTCGGGGCGGAAGCCGACGCGGAACCCGAAACCGCTCCGGCGGAGGCAGAGGCCGTCGCCGAGACCGAGCCCGCCCCGGTGGAGGCCGACGAGCCGAAGGCCGAGACCGAGGCAGCCGCCGAAGCCGAGCAGCCCGCCCCCGCACCCGAAGCGGCCACCCTCCCGGAACCGGAGACGGACACCGCCCCCACGGCAAC
>NZ_JAAAXQ010000361.1 GCF_009916105.1 Streptomyces sp. GC420
CCGTGGGGGTCCGGGGGACGGCGGGCGGGGAGCCGGCGTACTTCCCGCCCGCCGCCGTCTAGGGGTGGTTCCTCGCGGGGAGTTCCTTGATCCGTACGTCGCGGAAGGACACCTCGTCGCCGTCACCGTGGTTTTGGATGCCGATGTGTCCTTGGCGCAGGCTCCGCGCCGGGTCGCTGTTGGTGAAGTCGTTGATCTTCACGCCGTTGAGCCGTATCCGCAGCCGTTCGCCCTCGACGCGGATCTCGTAGGTGTTCCACTCCCCCGGCGGGTTGAGCGCCCGGTCCCGCTTGGCGATGTCGGCGGACTGGAAGCTGTAGACGGACCCGGTGGTGCGTTCGGGTACGTCGCTGGCGTCGATCTGGATCTCGTAGCCGTTGTCCACGGCCGACCAGGGGTCGTCGGAGGCGGGGAAGCCCACGAAGACGCCGGAGTTGTCGTCCCCCGTCAGCCTGAAGTCGAGCTTCAGCGAGTACGCCTGGTACTCCTCGGCGGCGTACCAGAGCATGCCGAGGCCGCCTCGGGTGGTCAGGCTCCCGTCGTCCCCGAGCTCGAAGGAGCCGGGTCCTGCCTGCCGCCAGCCGTCGAGGGAGCCGGGTGTGCCGTCGAAGAGCGGCGTGTAGCCGTTCTCCGGGCGGCAGTCGGCCCGGGCCGCGCCCGTGGCCCAGCGGATGCCTCCGAGCAGGTGTTGCCGGAAGGCCGGTTCGGCGTACGACTCCTTGGTGTGGCCGCCCCCGGTGTAGAAGGCGCGGCCGCCCCGGTAGTCGCGGCACCAGGCGATGGGGTGGTCCTCGCCCATCGTGCCGCCGCTGTAGGAGGCTTCGTCGAGGGTGGCGAGGACGTGCGCGTCCTGGCGCGGGTTGGAGCGGTAGTTGTACCACTCGTCGGTGCGTTCCCAAAGGGACGCCAGGTGGGCGGTCGCCGGGTGGGACCGGTCCTCGACCTCGACGGTGGCCTGCTGGATGGCCGGGTGCGACTGGAAGTACGCCCCGGCCAGCCCGGCGTAGAAGGGCCAGTCGTATTCGGTGTCGGCGGCCGCGTGGACGCCGACGTAGCCGCCGCCGGCGCGTATGTACCGCTCGAAGGCGGTCTGCTGTGCCGGACCGAGGACGTCTCCGGTCGTGGACAGGAAGACGACGGCGTCGTAGCGCGCCAGGTTGCCCCTGGTGAACGCGGACGCGTCCTCGGTGGCGTCGACGGTGAAGCCGTGTTCGGCGCCCAGTGCCCTGACGGCGGCGATCCCGTCGGGGATCGAGTCGTGCCGGAAGCCGGCGGTCCTGGTGAACACCAGAACCCGTTGCTCCTCGCCCCTGTCCGGGGCCGCGGCCCCGGCCTTGGCCCCGGCCGCGGCGGACCCGGGGACCGGGGCCCCTTGGGCAGGGGACTCGGAGGCGGCGGGACCCGAGACGCAGCCGATGAGCAGCGCCGCGGCGGCGAGCGAGGTGGCCAGTCGTGCGCGTGCGGGGATGTCCATGTGGGTGGCTCCTTCCTCGGTCGTCGGTCAGCCGACGGTGAACGCGAAGTCGTCGACGTCGTACAGCGCCTGCCCGGCGGTGCCCTTGAAGACCAGGTAGAGCGTGGTCGTCCCGGCCGGCGGCCGGTTCAGGGCGGCGGTGACGTCGGTGAACGTCTCCCAGGATCCGGTCGGTTCGACGGTGGTGCTGCCCAGCAGCCGTCCGCTCGCGGAGCCGCTGCGTATCTCGAGCGTGCCTCCCGCGCCGTCCGAGGAGACCCGTGCGGTCAGGGAGGTGGCGTTGCCGAGGCGGTAGGGGCTGAAGGAGATCCAGTCGCCGTCGTGGATGTCGCCCACGGTCTTCCCGCCGTGCGCCTCGGTCTTGTCGATGACCGAGATGCCCTGGGAGTCGCCGAAGTGCTCGGCCTGCCGGTGTACGGGCTGGACCACGTTCTGGTCGTGGGTGGTCAGCGGTTCCTGCCCACCGCCGCCGCCGTCGGTGTACTCGGCGTCGAAGACCCCGAAGACGTTGGCGTCGGGGTCGTGTTCGCCGTCGGCCGTCGTCCGGATGGTGCCGGAGCAGCCGTTGGCGGAGGTGACGGGGTGCCCGTGGCTGTCGTGGCCGAGTACGTAGGTGACCTTGACCTTGGCGCAGTCGATGGTGCGGTCCTCCGGGTCGGTCACCCTCACCTTGAAGGGGATGGTGTCACCGAAGGTGAACAGCTCTCCGTCGCCCGGCAGTTGGAGGGTCACCCGGGGTGCGGTGTTGCCGACGACGACCCGTACGTCGGCCGAGCCGGTCCTGCCTCCCGGGTCCTTGGCGGTGACGGTGGCGGTGTAGGTGCCGTTCCGGCGGTAGGTGTGGCGGGGGTTGGCGGACGTGGAGGTGGTGCCGTCGCCGAAGTCCCACGAGTAGGTGAGGGCGTCTCCGTCGGCGTCGGTCGACCCGGCGGAGGAGAAGCGGACCCGCAGCGGGGCCTGGCCGGAGGTGATGTCGGCGCCGGCCTCGGCGACCGGCGAGTGTCCGTCGGTGGCGTTCTCGATGCGGTAGAGGCCGGAGTTGTCGTCGCCGCCGAACCAGGCGGTGCCGTAGTCGAGGACGTACAGCGCGCCGTCGGGTCCGAAGGCCATGTCCATCACCTGGGTGCCGGTCCAGGGGAAGGCGCTGATGGACCGCACGGTGCCGTCGGCGTCGTGCTCGATGCGTTTGATCCAGCGCCGTCCGAACTCACCGGCGAAGAAGTCCCCGTCGTAGCTCGCGGGGAACTTCACGGGAGAGTCGAGGGAGGCGTCGTGGCGGTAGACCGGTCCGCCCATCGGGGACTCCGAGCCGCTGCCGAACTCCGGTACGGAGTCGCCGTCATAGGGGATCCAGGCGGCCTGCGCGGGCGGCAGCTCGGTCAGGCCCGTGTTGTGCGGGGAGTTGTTCCTGGGGACGGCGCAGTCGAATGTCTCCCCCGAGGCGCCGGTCGCGAAGTCGTGGTCGACGTAGGGGTCGTTGTCGCCGGTGCAGTACGGCCAGCCGAAGTTGCCGGGGCCGGTGAGCCGGGCGAACTCGACCTGGCCCGCGGGCCCGCGCGCGGGGTCGGCGGAGCCGGCGTCCGGTCCGTAGTCGCCGACGTAGACGATGCCGGTGGGCTTGTCGACGCTCATCCGGAAGGGGTTGCGGAAGCCCATGGCGTAGATCTCGGGCCGGGTCTTCTCGGGGCCGGGCGGGAAGAGATTGCCCTCGGGCACGGAGTACGAGCCGTCGGCCGCGACCTTGATGCGCAGGATCTTGCCGCGCAGGTCGTTGGTGTTGCCGGAGGTCCGCTGCGCGTCGTACGCCGGGTTGCGGGTCGAGCGTTCGTCGATGGGCGTGTAGCCGTCGGAGGAGAAGGGGTTGGAGTCGTCGCCCGTCGACAGGTACAGGTTGCCGTCGGCGTCGAAGTCGATGTCTCCGCCCACGTGGCAGCAGATGCCGCGGGTGGCGGGCACGTCGAGGATCTTCTTCTCGCTCGCGTTGTCCAGCGTCCCGTCCTCCTCGAGGACGAACCGGGAGAGCCGGTTGACGCCGTCGTACGGGGTGAAGTCGGCGGCCGTGCCGTCGCTGGGCGCGTCACCCGCGGGGGTGTCCAGGGGCGGTGCGTAGTAGAGGTAGATGAACCGGTTCTCCTCGAACGCGGGGTCGACACCGACGCCCTGCAGGCCTTCCTCGTCGTGCGAGTAGACGGGGATGGTCCCGGCGAGCTTCGTCGTTCCGGCCGCGTCGGTGATGCGCAGTTCGCCGTCGCGCGAGGTGTGCAGCACCCTGCGGTCGGGCAGGACCGCGAGGCTCATCGGTTCGCCGACCTCGAGCTCGCCCTTGGCGAGCGTGACCTGCTGGAAGTCCTCGGCCGCCGCTGCGGGGCCGGCTGCGGCCCGTACGGATCCGGTCGGGGCCGCCGCGGGGTCGGCGCCGGCCGCCGGCGCGGTGATCGCGAGGCTGGTGCCTGTCAGGAGTGCGCCGGCGAGCAGCGCGAGCGGTTTGCGGAGTCGGAGTCTGGGCCTGTCTCTGTGCACGGAAATGTCCTCCGGATTGCCGGATTGCCGGGTGAACGGCCTGGACGGCGCCCGCCGCAGCGCCGGAGATGACATGAGCGCAGAGGTCTCGATGACCTGTACACATCAGGAACGTAGCCGCCTTTGTCCAGAACGGAAAGCCCTTGTGCAACCACTCGGACGACTTCTTCTCACTCATGGACAAAGCTCGTCGGGGCAGGACTGACCGGCCCGGCGGCCCACTGGCCCGCCGCCGGGTCCCACTTGCCGTCCTCCGTTACTCGCCGCCTCCGAAGGCCGCGTCGAAGGACGCCTCCGGCGGATCGAAGTCGTACGCCCTGAGGCGGGCCAGCGCCTCCGGAGCACCCGTCAGGCGGTCCATGCCCGCGTCCTCCCACTCCACCGAGACCGGTCCCTCGTACCCGATCGAACGCAGCATCCGGAAGACGTCCTCCCACGGCACGTCCCCATGGCCCGCCGAGACGAAGTCCCAGCCGCGCCGTGGATCGCCCCAGGGCAGGTGCGAGCCGAGCCGTCCGTTGCGCCCGTCGAGCCGCCTGCGGGCCTCCTTGCAGTCCACGTGGTAGATCCGGTCCCGGAAGTCGTAGAGGAATCCGACCGGGTCGAGGTCCTGCCAGACGAAGTGGCTCGGGTCGAAGTTCAGGCCGAAGGCGGGCCTGCCGTCCACGGCCTGGAGTGCCCGCACCGTCGTCCAGTAGTCGTATGCGATCTCACTGGGATGCACCTCGTGGGCGAAGCGCACGCCCTCGGCGTCGAAGACGTCCAGGATCGGGTTCCAGCGTTCGGCGAAGTCCTCGTAGCCCCGCTCGATCATGCCGGGCGGTACGGGCGGGAACATGGCGACCAGGTGCCAGATGGAGGAGCCGGTGAAGCCGATGACGGTCCGCACGCCGAAGGCTGCCGCGGCGCGCGCGGTGTCCTCCATCTCGGCGGCGGCCCGCCGCCGCACGCCCTCGGGCTCCCCGTCGCCCCAGATGCGGGCGGGCAGGATGCCCTTGTGCCGCTCGTCGATCGGGTGGTCGCAGACGGCCTGCCCCACGAGGTGGTTCGAGACCGCCCAGCACTTCAGCCCGTACTTCTCGAGCAGCTGGTGCCGCCCGGGCAGGTAGCCGGGATCGGAGAGGGCCTTGTCGACCTCGAAGTGGTCGCCCCAGCAGGCGAGTTCGAGGCCGTCGTAGCCGAAGTCGCGGGCAAGGCGGCACACCTCCTCCAGCGGGAGGTCGGCCCACTGGCCGGTGAACAGGGTGAACGGTCGTGGCATGGGATCGCTCCTAGCCCACCTCGGTGGGTGGCACGGATACGGGAGTCGGGAGGACCGGCACGGTGCGAGGCAACGGGGGTCACGGCGAAGGCTGGCCCACGGGGGTGTAGACGCTGTTCTTGCCGGCGCTCTCCTCGACGGCCGCGAGCACCCGCTGCACCTGGAGCCCGTCCGCG
Source organism: Streptomyces sp. GC420 (assembly GCF_009916105.1). Lineage (GTDB taxonomy): Bacteria > Actinomycetota > Actinomycetes > Streptomycetales > Streptomycetaceae > Streptomyces. The sequence goes on from NZ_JAAAXQ010000361.1 coordinate 5,432, forward strand.
AAGGAGGGCAGCGGCTGCTCGCCGGAGGCGATGGCGTGCACGAGGTCACGCGCCTGGTGCACGAACGTGTGCTCGTAGCCGAGTGCGTGGCCCGGCGGCCACCAGGCCTCCAGATACGGGTGCTCCGGCTCCGTCACCAGGATCCGGCGGAACCCCGAGGAGGCCGCGGGTTCCGTGTGGTCGTGGAACCACAACTCGTTGAGTCGTTCCAGGTCGAAGGCGAGCGAGCCGCGCTCACCGTTGAGTTCGACGCGCAGCGCGTTCTTGCGGCCCGCGGCGAACCGGGTGGCCTCGAAGGAGGCGAGCGCGCCCGAGGCGAGGCGGCCGGTGAACACGGCGGCGTCGTCCACGGTCACCGGCCCGCGCGGGGCGCCGCCTGCCCGGCCGTCCTCCGCGGCGCCGCTGCCGGCCAGCCCGGCGGGCGACCCGGCGGACAGCCCGGCGGAAGCGGCCCGGGGCAGCGGCCGGTCCTTCACGAAGGTCTCGGTCAGCGCGCACACACCGACCACCGGCTCCCCCGCCAGGTACTGCGCGAGGTCGACGATGTGCGCGCCCAGGTCCCCCAGCGCGCCGGAGCCCGCGGACTCCCTGCGCAACCGCCAGGTCAGGGGGAACTCGGCATCGACGAGCCAGTCCTGAAGGTACGTCAGCCGGACGTGCCGCAGGGCGCCGAGCCGGCCCTCGGCGACCATGGAGCGGGCCAGCGCCATGGCCGGCGTACGGCGGTAGTTGAACCCGACCATGGCGATCCGCCCCCGCTCGCGGGCCCGCCGCGCCGCCTCGGTCATGGCCTCGGCCTCGGCGACCGAGTTGGCCAGCGGCTTCTCGCACAGCACGTGCTTGCCCGCCTCCAGGGCGGCGATCGCGATCTCGGCATGGCTGTCGCCCGGGGTGCAGATGTCGACGAGGTCGACGTCGTCCCGCGCGACGAGGTCCCGCCAGTCGGTCTCGGCGGCGGCCCAGCCGTGCCGGTCCGCCGCGGCGCGCACGGCCACCGGGTCGCGGCCGCAGATGGCCGCGAGCACCGGTCGCAGCGGTAGCTCGAAGACCCGGCCGGCGGTGCGCCAGCCCTGGGAGTGGGCCGCTCCCATGAACGCGTATCCGACCATGCCCACACCCAGCGGGGTCTGCGCGGTCTGCGCCGCGGTCTGCGCGGTCTGCTCCATACGGGGTTCCTCCTCAAGATCGCGGATGTCGCTCGGCGGTGGCGCGTCACGCACCGCTCACTTGAAGCCCGTCGGCAGGTAGTCGTCGACGTTGTCCTTGGTCACCACCGCGGAGTAGAGGGTGATCGAGGCGGGGATCTCCAGTTCGGACATGCCGCTGACGCCCTTGCCCTGGCCGAGCGCCCGCGCCAGGTCGATGGCCGAGGCGGCCATGGTGGGCGGGTAGAGGACGGTGGCCTTCAGGACCGAGTCGTCGGCCTTGATGGCGTTCATGGCGTGCGCCGAGCCGGCGCCGCCCACCATCAGGAAGTCGTCCCGGCCGGCCTGCTTGATGGCCCGTTCCGCGCCGACTCCCTGGTCGTCGTCGTGGTTCCACAGCGCGTCGAAGCTCTTGTGCGCCTGGAGCAGCTGGGCCATCTTGGCCTGCCCCGACTCCACGGTGAACTCGGCGGCCTGACGTCCCACCAGTTCGATGTTGGGGTAGTTCTTCAGCGCGTCCTTGAACCCCTGGGAGCGCTGCCTGGTCAGTTCCAGGTTGTCGAGCCCGGCCAGTTCGATGACCCGCGCCCCGTCCTTGTCCCGCAGCCGCTCGCCGATGAACCGTCCGGCGTTGAGCCCCATGCCGTAGTTGTCGCCGCCGATCCAGCAGCGGTACGCCTGAGGGGAGTTGAAGATGCGGTCGAGGTTGACGACGGGGATGCCCGCGCGCATCGCCTTCAGCCCGACCTGGGTCAGCGCCTTGCCGTCGGCGGGGAGCACGACGAGGACGTCGACCTTCTTGTTGATCAGCGTCTCGATCTGACCGATCTGCTGGGCCGTGTCGTTGGAGCCCTCGGTGATCTCCAGGGTCACGTCCTCGTACTTCTCCGCACGCTGCTTGGCGTTCTCGTTGATGGCGTTGAGCCAGCCGTGGTCGGCCTGCGGACCCGCGAAGCCTATGGTGACCGCCTTGCCCGGCTTCTCGTCCGCGGCCGGCCGGTTGTCCGCCGCGGCGGGCTCGTCCTTGGACTCGTTGCTGGTGCAGCCGGTGAGCAGGGCGGCCGAGACCGCGGCGGTGCCGAAGAGGAGCCCTCTGCGGCTGGTTCCCGGGATGGCGGGGATTTCGGGCATGGCGGTGGGACCCTTCGTCGTCGTAGGGCTGGGGAAGCGGTGCGTCAGGACGCTGGGCGGGCCGGCCGGAGGCGCGGCGGTCGGCACGGTCGGAGGCCGGGCCGTCGGGGCGGTCGGAGGCTGGGCGGTCGGGCCGGCCGGAGGCGCGGCGGTCGGGGC
>NZ_JAAAXQ010000362.1 GCF_009916105.1 Streptomyces sp. GC420
CGCTGGAAGAGCGGGGCTCAGCCCTTGACCGCTCCTTGCATGATGCCGCCGACGATCTGGCGGCCGAAGACGACGAACATCGCCAGCAGGGGCAGGGTGCCGAGCAGCGCGCCGGCCATGATGAGGGACTGGTCGCGCACGTAGCCCGCGCTGAGCTGGGTGAGCGCGACGGGGACCGTCGGGTTGCTCATGTCGAGCACGATGAACGGCCAGAAGAAGTCGTTCCACGCGTGCACGAACGTGATCATGAAGAGGACGGCCATCGCCGGCCGTGCGACGGGCAGCACGATGCTCCAGAAGATGCGCAGCGAGTGGGCGCCGTCGACGCGGCCCGCCTCGATGAGCTCGTCGGGCAGCGACTCGGTCAGGTACTGGCGCATGAAGAACACGCCGACCGCGCTGACCAGGGTCGGGAAGATGACGGCGGGGAGCTTCTGGCCCCAGCCGAGCTCCGTCATCATCATGAACAGTGGTACGACGCCGAGTTGCGGCGGCACCATCATCGTGCCGATGACCAGCATCAGCAGGATGTTGCGGCCCTTGAAGCGGAGTTTGGCGAAGGCGAAGCCGGCCAGTGTGGCGAACAGGACCGTGGACAGGGCGATGACACCCGCCACGATCAGGCTGTTGATCATCGCCTTGCCGAGGGCCGCGTCCTGCCAGGCCTTGCCGAGGTTCTCGAGGAGGTTGGGCCCCGGCAGGAACGGTGGGGGTGTCTGGGTCACGCGCGTGTTGTCGCTCGACGCCGCCACCATCGTGAAGTACAGCGGGAAGAGGGACAGCACCGCGGCCAGGACGAGCAGGATGTAGGCGACCGGGCCCGCGTGGTGCTGGCGGCCGGCCCTGGGACGCAGGGTGAGGCGGAGTCGGCGCCCGGGAGGGGGCGTCGGACCGCTCGGGGACCCGGAGCGCACGTCCGCCCGGGCCTGGAGGCTGTCGGTGGTCATGGCTGGCTGCTCCTGGTCAGGACGTGCGGTGGGTGAGGCGCTTGACGAGCCGCTGCGCGACGAAGATCAGGATCAGCAGGAGGAACATGGCCCAGGCGACGGTCGCCGCCCGCCCCATCTGGTAGTTCTTCCAGCCCTCTTCGTACAGCAGGAGGCCGAGCGTCTGGTACTGGTTGTCCGCGCCGCCGGTGATGCCGTTCGGGCCCTGGCCGAAGATCAGCGGCTCACCGAAGAGCTGGGTGGCACCGATGGTGGACAGTACGATGGTGAAGATGATCGTGGAACGGATCCCGGGCACGGTCACGTGGGTGAACTGCTTCCAGCGCGAGGCCCCGTCGATGGAGGCCGCCTCGTAGCGGTCGCGCGGGATCGCCTGCATCGCCGCGAGGTAGAGCAGCGCGTTGTAGCCGGTCCAGCGCCAGATCACGATGGTCGATATGGCGATCTGGGCGGCCCACTTGTTGTTCTCCCAGTCGATGTTGTCCACGCCGACCAGGCTCAGCATCCAGTTGATCATGCCGAAGTCGCGCTCGAACAGCATGGTGAAGACGAGGGCCGCGGCGCCCACCGAGGTGGCGTACGGCGTGAGGGCGGCGACCCGGAAGAAGGTCGAGCCGCGCAGGTGGTAGTTGAGCAGGTGGGCCAGGCCCAGTGCCATCAGCAGCTGCGGCACGGTGGACATCACACCGATGGTGAAGGTGTTGGCGAGCGCGTTCCAGAACCGCTCGTCCGCCCAGAGTTCCGTGTAGTTGTCGAAGCCCCGCCACTCCATGACGTTCATGGTGGCGAGCTCGACGCGGTGCAGGGAGATCCAGGAGGTGTAGATCAGCGGGTAGAAGCTGAAGGCGGCGAAGACCGCGAAGAAGGGGGTGATGAACGCGTAGGGCGCGCCCTTGAGATCGAGGCGGTGCAGCAGGTTGCGCCGCTTCTGCCGGGGGCGGCCTCCGGGACCGCTGTCGCCTGACGCCTTGCCTGCGCCGGCGGGAGCGCCCCGGGGGCTGTCGGCAGCAGGGACCGAGGTGGAGGTGGCCACCTTCAGGCCTCCTTTCCGAAGACGTGGTGGAAGTTCAGGGGCCCGGCGGCCGCGCGCCGGTGCGGTGGGCGCGGCCGCCGGGGGTCCTGGTGCGGGCGTGCGGTCAGCCGGTGGCCTTCTCGATCCGCTCGACCGTGGTGTCCCACGCCTTGTCGGGGCTCTGGTTCTGTGCCTCGATCAGGGTCAGGCCCTGGGAGAAGATGTCCTTGATCGTGCCGTCCTTGCGGCCGAGGACCTGCTCGTCGGGGATCTCCTGGGCGGCGGCTCCGAAGATCTGGCCGATCGGTGCGTCACTGAAGTACTCGGACTTGGCCTCGGTCACCGACGCGGACTTCAGCGCGGTCTCGGAGGACGGGAAGTTTCCGAGCTTGCCGAACAGGTACTCCTGCTGCTCCGGTGCCGTGAGCCAGGCGACCAGCTTCTTGGCCTCCTCCTTCACCGGGCTCTGCTCCATCACGCCGAGGAAGGAACCGCCCCAGTTGGCGCCCTTGGGGGCCTTGGCCACGTCCCACTTGCCCTTGTTGTCGGGGCCGGCCTTCTCGCTGATGTGGGCGAGCATCCAGGCGGGGCAGACGGTGGTGGCGAAGGTGGAGTTGGCCAGTCCCGGGTCCCAGCCGGGCTGGAACTGGCGGAGCTTGGCGGTGAGACCGGAGGTGGCGGCCTCGGCGGCGGTGTCCCAGGCCTCCTCGATGACGGGGCTCTCCTTGTAGATCAGCTCGCCCTCGGCGTCGTAGAACTGCTCGGAGTTGCCGTAGATCATCGCGTTGAACAGGCCGCTGGCGCTGTCCATGTAGGCGACCTTGTCGTTCTTGTTGCCGGACTTGAAGTCCTTGCCCACCTCGACGAACTTCTTCCAGTCGCCCTCCCACAGCTTCGCGACCCCGTCGCGGTCGGTGGGCAGGCCCGCCTTCTCGAAGAGGTCCTTGCGGTAGCAGACCGCCATCGGGCCGATGTCGGTGCCGAGGCCGATGACCTTCTTGTCCGCGGTGGTGACCTGGCTGAGCTTCCAGGGCAGGAAGTGGTCGGTGCCCTTGGCGTCGGACAGGTCGGCGAACTTGGCCGCCTGGGTGTCGACGAGTTCCTTGGCCCGGCCGATCTCGATGCCCTGGATGTCCTTCAGGCCGCTGCCCGCGGCGAGGTGCGTCTGCAGCGCGGTGTAGTACGTCTGCTCGTCGCCGGCCACCTCGGCCTTGATCGTGACGTTCGGGTTCTCCTTCATGTACCGGTCGAGAAGATCGGTCTCCTTGAAGCCCATGACGCCGAAGAGCCCCATCGTGATGGTGACCTTGCCGTCCTTCGAGCGTCCGCCTCCGGTTCCGGAGTCGTCGCTGCCGCTACAGCCCGTGACCAGCCCGAGGGCGACCGTGGCCGCTATCGCGGCGGTAATTCTTGTACGCAACTGCTTCTGGGCCCTGCCCATGTGTCCTCCTAGCGACGGCGCTGACGCACCGGAGTCCGAGCCGCACGGACGGTCGGTGGCTCGATTTGCGCGGTGGGATCGTTCCCAAACTTGGTGGGAACGATCCCACCGGGTTGCCGGAAGACTGTCGGGCAGAAGACCGCCGTGTCAAGAACTTGAATCCAGTTCGTTGCGAACAGATGTCATGACTTCAGGAACCGAGCGCTGGAGGCGGGTGAACCATCTGGCACAATGCGCTGGTGGGGCGCCGCGGGGGGCCGTGCGAAGAGGGAGGAGCCATGGGCGCCAGTCAGCGGCCGACCATCAAGACCGTCGCCGCGCGGGCCGGGGTGGGACGCACCACCGTGTCCCGGGTGATCAACGGTTCGCCGCTCGTCAGCGACAAGGTGAGGGCCGCGGTCGAGAGCGCGATCGCTGAGCTCAACTACGTGCCGAACTCCGTGGCGCGCGGGCTCGTCACGAGCCGTACCAACTCCATCGCGCTGGTCATCCCGGAGTCGGAGAGCCGCCTCGGCTCCGAGCCGTACTTCTTCGCGGTGATCCGCGGTGTCAGCACCGGCCTCGCCGACACCAAGACACAGCTCCAGCTGGTACTGGTGCGCGACCAGGGAGAGCTCGACCAGCTCACCGAGTCGGTCGCCGCCCGGCAGGTCGACGGCGTGCTCCTGGTCTCGGTGCACGAGAACGACCCGATCCCCGGCATCCTGGAGGAGCTGGGCCTGCCCACCGTGCTGGCCGGCCGCCGTTCCGCGGACGAACCCCTGAGCCACGCCCACTCCGACAATCTCGGGGGAGCCACCGAGGCAGTGCGTCATCTGGTGGCGCGCGGCCGCCGGAGGATCACGACGATCACCGGCCCGCTGGACATGGAGGTGGGCCGCAGCCGTCTCCAGGGCTGGCGCGACGCGCTGCGCGAGGCGGGCCGCCCGGACGACGAGGAACTGGTGGCGCACGGGGACTTCACCGAGGACGGCGGCCAGCGGGCGATGGGTGAACTCCTCGACCGCGTACCGGACTTGGACGCCGTGTTCGTCGCGTCCGACGTGATGGCGGCGGGCGCGCTCGTCGAACTGCGCGCGCGGCACCGGAGGGTGCCCGACGACGTGGCCGTGGTCGGCTTCGACGACTCGATCATCGCCCGGCACACGAATCCGTCCCTCACGAGCGTGCGGCAGCCGACGGAGGACATCGGCAGCACCATCGCCCGGCTCCTGCTGGACGAGATCGCCGACCCGGAGGCACCGCACCAGCATGTCGTCCTGCCGACCGAGCTGATCGTCCGCGACTCCTCCTGATCCCGCCGGCCGGTTCCGGTTCCGGTCGCGGTGACCTCACCGGCCACCGGAACCGGCCGCGGCGGCCACCGCCGCGCCGCCGGACCCTCCGGGCCCCGCGGCCACCGCGCCATGCCCTGCTCCGGGTACTGGTCCGGGTCCGGTCCGTGCACCTCGGCCTCCCCCGGTCCTCGTGATCCGACACCGTGACCGAGCAGGCGCGCGGAAGGAGACGAGAAGATCGACATCCCGGACAAGCGCACCCCTGATCCGCTGCGCAGAGCTACTTGTCGGGTCGCGGCAGCCATACGAGAACACGGCCGTGCCGGCGAGGCGGTACCGGCGGTGGCGTCTGCGAGCCCCGGCGCGGAGGGACTCCACGTCCGCCTCGGGCGGACCCGCCTCGATGCGGACGGCCTCCGCGTGAGCCACCCGGGTGGCCGAGGGCGTCCCGACGGGTGACGGCGTCGGTGCCGGGCTCCGCCGATTCTCCCGGACGGACCGGGGCACATGCCTGGCACCCGGGGACCGGGGGAGGCGGAATGGTGGCGGCCATCGTGGATGGCAGGTGTCCCTGCGTGTCCCCGGCGAGTACTGACTGTCGCCCCCGTCCCTCGACGAGCCCGCCCCATTCGGTGGCCGTGGGCCTGAGGGACGGAGCCGGGACGGTGACCGTCACGCCGCGTCTGCCGCGGGTCCCGCGCCCCGCCGGTCGACCCGCACGGCGGGCCGTGGCCTCGCCGGACGGCGGGCGCCCGGCGCCAAGGAACGTCGCACGTACAGGAGTTGAAGGCGGTGCGGCAGTGGTTCAGGAGACGTCGACGGCGGCCGCGCGCCCGGCCGCGAGGGTACGGGCCCGCGTCGCGAACGCCTCGAGCGCCGGCCGCGCGACACGGTCCGGCCAGGCCAGCACGAGCCGGGTCTCCGGCAGATCCGCCACTGGCAACACACCTACGTGCGGCCCCGCCCGGTAACCGGCGCCCGCCCCCACGACGACGATCAGCTCGCCGAAGGCGACCCGGTCCACGATCTCGTCGAGGCTCACCGGCGGGCACACCTCGGTGAAGGAGGGCTCGCGGCGCAGCTCCTTCGTGGTCACCGCGCGGCGGCGGGCCAGCGGGTGGTCCCACGGCAGCAGCACCACGGGCGCCTCCCGCGCCACCTCCACGGTCCGCAGCCCGGCCGCATCCACTCCCCCGGCCTCCGAGTCGGCGCACAGCAGCGCGACGTCCGCGGTTCCGTCACTCAGGGCAGCCTTCTGGTCACGGGTGAAGACCACGTCGAGCCCGGTGTGCCGTTCGGCGCGGACGAGATCCGCGAGCAGACCCGAGCCCGCGCCGGAACGCACCGCCAGGACGATCCCCGGCGGCCGGGCCGCACGCTGGGCGTGCCGCACCGCCGCGGTGACGGCGTCGAGCGCCCGCCTGGCCTCGGTCAGGAAGACCCGCCCGGACGGAGTGAGCGAGACACGGCGGCTCGTGCGCTCGAAGAGCCGCACATTCATTCGCCGCTCCAGCCGGGCGACGGCCCGGGACAAAGGTGGCTGCGACATGCCGAGACGCTCGGCCGCACGGCCGAAATGCAGTTCCTCGGCGACGGCAACGAAGTATTCGAGTTCCCGGGTTTCCGGCACATCCATACTTCCAAAGTATCAGTCGTTGCCGGATCAGTCATCGCTCTCACCGCTGTGACCTGCTGAAATCGCAGGAAGGAAGAGAGAAGGGAAACCCCTCGTGCCCAAGAGCGACGAGCGAAAAGTGCAGGAAGTCCTGGCCAACTACGTACGGGCCACCGACCGGCGGGACGGAAAGGCGCAGGGAGCACTCTTCACCGATGACGCGCTGGTGGAGATATTCGTCAGGACCGGTCCGGACACATACGAGCGGGCGGGCGAGCCGCTGATCGGCGGCGCGGGAGTGGAGTACGCGGTCACGCTCTTCATGCCGCAGCACCCCGAGGGCGGAACCGGCCACCACACCACCTCGGACCACCTCATCGAGGTCGTCGGCGACAGCGCCCACGTGAACGCCCAGTTCGTGGTCTTCGAGACACGGGCCGACGGCACGGCGCACGGCACGCCCGGTGCCCGGGGCACCGTCCGGCCCGTCGAGTCCGGGTACTACGACACCGATCTGCGCCGGATCGACGGCGAGTGGAGAATCGTGCACCACCGTGTCCTGTTGGACACGCCGATCGCTCTCCCGGCGTCGTGATGAAGGCCATGGTCTACCGCCGCTTCGGCGGCCCCGAGATACTGGAACCCGCCGAACCGCCCGTACCCAAGGTGTCCGTCGACGCCGTGCTGGTGCGGGTCAGGGCGGCCGCCGTCAACCCGGCCGACGCCTGTCTGCAGGCGGGGGCGCTCGACGACGCGGTGGAGACCTTCTTCCCCGTCGTCCCCGGCTGGGACATCGCCGGGGTGGTGGAGCGGGCCGGGCCCGGCGCGCCGGAGTTCGCCCCCGGGGACGAGGTGATCGGCTATGTCCGGGGCGAAGTCCAGCGCGCCCACGGCGGATTCGCCGAACTGGTCGCCGCCGACGTCCGCACGCTCGTCCCCAAGCCCGCGGGGCAGAGTTTCGCCGAGGCGTCCGCACTGCCACTGGCCGGACTCACCGCCTACCAGGCGGTGGTGCACGCCCTGGCGGTACGGCCGGCCGAGACACTGCTCGTGCACGGGGCCGCGGGGGGCGTCGGCTCACTCGCCGCGCAGATCGGGCGGGCGCGGGAAGCCCGCGTCATCGGCACGGCCGCGCCCCGCGACCATGCGTACCTGCGCTCGCTGGGCGTGGAACCCGTCGGGTACGGGGAGGGGGTGGCCGGGCGCGTACGGGCACTGGCACCCGGCGGTGTCGACGCCGTGCTCGACGCCGCCGGCCGGGGAACGCTTGCCGCGACGGCGGAGATGGTCCGTCCCGGCACCCGGGTGGCCTCGGTCGCGGAGCCCGGTCTGCCGGGCGTCACCGATGTCTTCTGCCGCCTGGCCCAAGAGGACTTCACAGCGATGGCCGCGCTCGCGGAGTCCGGCCGGCTGCGGGCGCGGGTGGGGGGCGTCTTCCCGCTGGAGCGGGCGGCCGACGCGCAGCGCGCGCATGCGGCCGGGAGCGTGCGGGGTCGGGTGGTCGTCGAGGTGGCCTGACCTCCGCGTGCCGCTCGGCACCGCGGGGACGGCGTACCGGGGACGGTCCCGGGGC
>NZ_JAAAXQ010000363.1 GCF_009916105.1 Streptomyces sp. GC420
GCACAGCTCGGCCCAGCCGGCCGCCCCGTCCCGGGCGAGGAAGGTGACGCGGGGCGCGGACTCGTCGACGAAGGCTCCGCCCCGGGCGGGCGTGCGGGGGCGCCGGGACGTGTCCGCCCCGCCCGTGGAGGCCATGGACATGAAGCCTGTGGCCCCGGGCCCCGGGGATGCCGGCGAGCCCGGGGATGCCAGGGGTCCCGGGTGTCCGGCGGATCCTGCGGGTCCGGTCACCGCCAGCTCCACCCCGAACAGCGGCCGCACCCCGGCCTCGGCGCAGGCCCTGGCGAAGCGGACCGCGCCGGAGAGGGTGTCGCGGTCGGTGAGGGCGAGGGCGTCCATGCCGCGTTCCGCTGCACGCTCGGCCAGCCGTCCCGGGCGGCTCGCGCCGTAGCGCATGGAGAATCCCGAGACGGTGTGCAGATGTGTGAATCCGGACATCCGCACCTCCTGGACCAAGCCCGTCTCGCCTCCCTCTCTCCACCATAGACCAAGTTTCGAACATCCGTACGATAGTGCGCCGGGTCAGCCATTCGGCCCGCCCCACCTGCGCGAACCACGGCCGCGGTCGAGCTTGGGTGCATGACCCAGACGAACGGGGACGACCCGCCCGGCTTCCTCGGTGAGCTGAGGGACGCGGTCAGCACCAGGGCCGCGCTGCTGCTCATCGGCGTACTCGCGCTGCAGCTGGCCTTCGTCGCCTCGTACATCGGGGCCTTCCACGAGCCGGAACCGCACGAGATCCCGATCGCCGTGGTCACACCCTCCCAGGACATCACCGACCAGGCGGTACGGCGACTCGGAGCGCTGCCCGGCGATCCCCTCGCCCCGCGTGCCGCCCAGGACGAGGCGACGGCGGTACGGAAGATCCGCGACCGCCGGCTCGACGGCGCGCTGATCATCGACCCCGGTGGCAGCACGGACCGGCTGCTCGTGGCGAGCGGCGCGGGAGCCGCGCTCTCCCAGACGCTCACCGAGGTGGTCGGGGACGCCGAGAAGGAGCGGCGGCGCACGGTCCTGGTCACCGACGTGGCCCCGGCCCACCAGGGGGACGCCCGCGCACTCTCCGCGTTCTACCTGGCGGTGGGGTGGTGCGTGGGTGGCTACCTGTGCGCCGCGGCCCTCGCGATCAGCGCGGGCGCCCGCCCCGCCAACCCGCACCGTGCCGTACTCAGGCTCGGTTCGCTCGCGGTGTACTCGGTCGTCGCGGGCCTGCTGGGGGCGGTGATCGCCGGGCCGGTCCTGGGCGCCCTGCCCGGCAGTGTCGCGGCCCTGTGGGGCCTGGGCGCGCTACTGGTCTTCGCGGTCGGCGCGGCCACCCTGGCCCTCCAGGGAGTCGCCGGGGTGGTGGGCATCGGACTGGCGATCCTGCTCATCGTCGTCCTGGGCAATCCGAGCGCCGGCGGCCCCTACCCCTATCCCCTGCTGCCCGGCTTCTGGCGTGACATCGGCCCCGCCCTGCCTCCGGGCGCGGCCACCTGGGCGGCACGCTCGATCGCCTACTTCGACGGCAACGCCGTCACCGGCCCGCTGCTGGTGCTCTCCGCCTGGGCCGCCGCCGGAGTCGCCGTCACCCTGGCCGCCTCCGGCCTGCGCCGCAGAAGGCGAAGGCCCCGCCGCACCTGAGGCGCGGCGGCCAACAACTCGGCAGGCGACAGCGCGAGCCGGACACGATGCCCGAACCGCCGCCCGACCAGGGCAGCTTGACTCATGACCGCAACGACATCTTTTCGATCTATGTCACCAGGATGAATCCTGATCTCGATATACACACCACACCGGCCGCTACGTCCATCGCGCTCACGCCCACTTGGCACGGTAAGACCTCTGGACCGCCCGCCCACCGCCGCCGAACGCGATGTGCGTCGTGTACTGCAAACACTTGTCGCGGTTCGCGCCGTCATCACGTGTGGGGCTGGTCCTGCGCCTCGGGCTCGGGCTCGCGCTCGCGCTCAAGCTCCGGCTCGGCGGGGGCGGTGAGTTGGGCGAGCCGGGCAAGCTGGGCCAGCTGTTCGGGGGCGAGCGGCAGCTGCGGCCCCTCGGACCCCTCCGGCTGATCCGACTGGTCGGCCCGATCGGACCGATCGGACCGATCGGACCGATCGGACCGGTCCGGCCGGGACGGCTGCTCCTGCGGGTACTGCTGCTGGGCGCGTTCGAGGAAGCGCAGCAGCTCCACCGGGAAGGGCAGCACCAGCGTCGAGTTCTTCTCGGCCGCGACCGCCACCACCGTCTGCAGCAGCCGCAGTTGCAGGGCCGCGGGCTGCTGCGACATCACCCCGGCGGCCTCCGCCAGCTTCTTCGACGCCTGCAGCTCCGCGTCGGCGTTGATCACCCGGGCCCGCCGCTCGCGGTCGGCCTCGGCCTGCCTCGCCATGGACCGCTTCATGGTCTCGGGCAGGGACACGTCCTTGATCTCGACCCGGTCGATGGTCACACCCCACTCGACGGCGGGGCTGTCGATCATCAGTTCCAGGCCCTGGTTCAGTTTCTCCCGGTTGGAGAGCAGATCGTCGAGCTCGCTCTTGCCGATGATGGACCGCAGCGACGTCTGCGCCATCTGGGAGACCGCGAAACGGTAGTCCTCGACCCTGATGATGGCGTCGGCCGGATCGACCACCTTGAAGTAGACGACCGCGTCCACCCTGACCGTCACATTGTCCCGGGTGATGCCCTCCTGGGCCGGGATGGGCAGGGTGACGATCTGCATGTTCACCTTGCGGAGCCGGTCGACGCCCGGAACGATCAGAATGAGGCCGGGCTCGCGCACCTTCTGCCGCAGCCGGCCGAGCCGGAAGACCAGTCCGCGCTCGTACTGCTTGACGACCCGGGCGGCCGCCGTCACGTAGACCGCGCCGAGGGACGCGGCCGTCGCCGCCGCCACCACCAGATCTTCGACCATCTCGGCCCCCAGGGTCCGGTACGAGTCCACGCCGACACGGGTGTCTCCTACACGGTAACGCCGACGAGCCCCCGCCCGGAGATTCCGGACAGGGGCTCTCGCGCTGCCACCGCGCGTCCGCGCGGAAGGGACCGCGACCCGGTCAGTGGCCCGGTCAGAAGACGCTGACCCCGTAGGCGCTCAGGGCCTCGGTGACCGGCTGGAAGAAGGTCGTGCCGCCGGAGGAGCAGTTGCCGCTGCCGCCGGAGGTCAGACCGTAGGCGATGCCGCTGTTGGAGTAGAGCGGACCGCCGGAGTCGCCGGGCTCGGCGCAGACCGTGGTCTGGATCATGCCGTAGACGATGTCGCCGCCGCCGTAGTTGACGGTCGCGTTGAGCGCGGTGACCCGGCCGCTGTGGGTGCCGGTGGTGGAGCCGCGGCGGTAGACCGTGGTGCCCACGCTCGGGGTGGCCGCGCTGGTGATGTCGACGCTGCCGACGGTGCCGGACTTGGTGACGGAGCTGTTGGTGTACCGGACCAGACCGTAGTCGTTGGTCGGGAAGCTGGAGCCGGCGGTCGAGCCGAGCACCGTCGTACGGCCGGAGTTCGAGTACCACGTGCCCGCGCCGTCGGTGCAGTGACCGGCGGTCAGGAAGTAGTACGTGCTGCCGCTGCGGACGTTGAAGCCCAGCGAGCAGCGCCAGCTGTCCGCGTAGATCGCGTCGCCGCCGGAGATGAGCTTGGAGAACTTGCCGGGTGTGCGCTTGATCTTGACGGCGGCGGCGTTGTCCCCGGCCTCCTTCTTGATCTGGGCGATCTCGGCGGCGGAGACGGTGCTGTCCGCGGTGACGACGACCGCCCCGGTGGCCTTGTCCGTGTACCAGGCGGTGCCCGGCACATCGGCCTCCAGCACCGCCTCGCTGACCTGGGCGAGTTCGGTGGTGCTGAAGGTGCCGGCCTGCTCCGCGCTCGCGGTGGGGACGGTGAACGCGGCCGCGGCAACGAGTCCGGAGGCCACGGCGATCAGCCGGGCACGTCTCGAGATGCCGCTGCGGGGGGTGGTGCGCTTGATCCTCACTTCAGTTCCTCCAACAGGAATCGAAGGCCCACTGTGGGGTGGGCGGGCCTGTGAGGCGCAGTCGAGGAACTCGGCACGCCGGAATGATCTTCCCGGATAGTGGGGGGTCACCGGATTCCGGACACGCCGTGCTCCTGACAAGCGCTGCGAGGGAGTTTTCCGGCGCGGGGCAGGAAGCCGCAAGGGCGCCTTTCGGCCGTCTACGCGCGTACGCCGCAGCGCCCCGGCGGCCGACCTCGGCCGCCGGGGTGCGCGCGTGACTCGTCCCGGTCGCCAGTAGGACGAATCCACGGACGGTCAGGTTCCGTTGGGCGTCCGGCGACCGGACGACAAGGCGGTCATCCGCGGACAGGAGGGGACGGACGGTGCGCCTCTGCCGCCGGGCTGCACCGTGGCGCGCGGGGCGGCCGGTTCGCCCGCCGCCGAGGGCGGTTCCGCACGCGGCGGCCGGGACCGCGAGGGCCAGGCACGACACGGTGAAAGGGCAGCTGATCCGTGCTCCCGCCCCGGCCCTGCGGTGAGGACTCACGGCTCGGCGCACATGGCGTCAGACCCGCGACGCGCACGGTGGGCGCGTCCCCCGCGCCACCGCCCGGACGATGGCCTCACGCGGCCGGAATTCACCCCTCCGCACAGCTGGTACGTCTATAGGACCCCGCCCGGAGCCTTCGATCGCCCGGCCGCACCGGACCGGCTTTCGATTCAGCCGTCGCAGGGGCAGCAGCAGTCGCAGCCGTCACAGTTGCAGTTGCAGTCGCAGTCGCGGCAGCACCCTTCGCGCTTCTTGCGGGACCAGGGGCCCTCGTATTCCTTGGCGCAGCACAACTGGCAGGTGCAGCCCAGCCAGAGGAAGGCGCCGCAGCCCGCCCAGAAGCCGCGCGGCTTGGGCTGCTGCGGTCCGGGGACGAAGCCGCCACCGCCACCGGCGCCACCGGCTCCGCCGCCCCCGTAGGGGTTACCGCCGCCGTAGGGGTTCCCGGTTCCCCCGGCGTACACATGTCCGCCCTGGCCACCGTTGCCGTGCTGCTGCGGCCCGTGGCCCTGATGGGCGGCGTACCCCTGGTGCCCGCAGCTCGTCGTACCGAAGGCCCGGTCGACCGAGCGCCGCAGCTCGTGCACCAGCAGTACGTGCGCGAGCCGGCTGTCCGTGAACTCGGTGTCGCGCAGCGCCAGTCGTATGCCCCGCAGCGCGTCCTCGGCGAGCCTGCGGGCCTCTTCGAGGCCGGTACCGGTCACCGTCAGCGGGTTCCAGGCGCCCGTCTCGGTGTCCTGCTGAAGATCCTCCACGGCGTCCAGCAGGTGGGCGAGGCGGCCGAAGAAGCGCCCCGCCTCGGCGAGGGGTGCCGCGTTTCCCGGCCGCCCGGCGAGCACGGCGGTGTGGGCGAAGGCCGCAGCGGTTGCGGTTTCGGTGGGCTCCGTGACGGCCAGCAGCGGTGTGCCCAGGCCTGCGACAAGCTCGATACCGAGCTGCCGGTCCACCGCGTCGACCAGCACATTCGTGTCGAATCCGAGCTCGGCTCCGGTGCGCGCCCCGGCTCGGTCCCAGCTCGTGGCGACCCGGCGGGCAGCGGCGGCCACCGGCCGCCGGCCCATGATCCCGTCGCGGTCCGCGACATGGTCGCGTACCTTCGCGGAGGCCAGCACCAGCGAGACGGCGGCGGCCAGCCGCGCGCCCTCGCCGCGGGCGACCGGCGCGGTCCGCATCCCGCGCAGCGGGCAGGGACCCGCGGTGCGCCGCCACCCGCTCCCGCGCTCGGACTGAGCCTCCGTCAGAACCGAGACGAGGAGCCCGTCGTAGTTGGTGGCGGCCCGCGCGAACTGTCCGTGGTCCCCGCGCAGTGCGAGGCAGAGGCCGCACAGATGGGCCAGCCACTCCGTCTTGAGGCCCTCGCCCAGGCGGTGCGTGCAGGGCCTGACAATTCCGAACAAGCCGACTCCCCCATGTCGTGAATCCGACGGCTGTCCGGCATCGTAACGACGGGTCCGTTCACCCGTACGACGGCCTCATCACCCGTTCGGTGCGATGAGTCTTATTTTTCACCCGGACAGCAGCAGCATGCCTTGGGAACCTTGACGAATCGCCATAAGTTCTGCACCAGGAGTGTCACGAAACCACCGCGCGGCGACTATCCCCTTGGCGCAGTATCCGCATCATGGACGACCATAGGGGTAGCGGAGATCCATGTAGCCGCGGTGAGAGGAGGCGTCCATGGGATCGGTGCGCAGGGCGAGTGCCTGGCTGGGCCTCGTCGACGAGAACGACGAGCGTTACTACGACGACGACTACGCCGAGGAGCCCGGTCACGCGGACGCCTGGGTGACCAACCCCCGGGTGCGGGTGGCGGAGGAGACGGCCCAGGAGCAGGGCCGCCGCATCGCCACCATCACCCCGGACAGCTTCCGGGACGCCCGCGCCATCGGGGAGATGTTCCGCGAGGGCGTCCCGGTGCTGGTGAACCTGTCGGTCATGGAGTCCGCCGACGCCAAGCGCATCGTCGACTTCGCGGCCGGCCTGACCTTCGGGCTGCGCGGCTCCATCGAGCGCGTGGCCACCCGGGTGTTCCTGCTCACGCCCGCGCGGTACCAGGTGGTCAGCGGTGACACCGCGGGCCGCGCCCAGGACGGCTTCTACAACCAGAGCTGACGGCAGGGCCGCTCATCGGCCCCTTCCCGCTACCGGAACGCGTCCAGTCCGGTGAGCGCCTTGCCGAGCACCAGCTGGTGCATCTCGACGGTTCCCTCGTACGTCAGGACGCTCTCCAGATTCGTCGCGTGCCGCATCACGGGGTATTCGAGGGAGATCCCGTTGGCGCCCAGGATCGTCCGGGCCGTGCGGCAGATCTCGATCGCCTCCCGCACATTGTTGAGCTTGCCGAAGCTGACCTGCTCCGGCCGCAGCGTACCGGCGTCCATCCGCCGCCCCAGATGGTGGGCGAGCAGAATCCCCTTGTGCAGTTCCACCGCCATGTCGGCGAGCTTGGCCTGGGTGAGCTGGAAGCCGCCGATGGGCCGCCCGAACTGCTCCCGCGTCCTCGCGTAGTCGACGGCCGCCTCGAAGCAGGAGCGTGCCGCGCCCACCGAGCCCCAGACGATGCCGTAGCGCGCGTGGCTGAGGCAGCTGAGCGGCCCGCGCAGCCCGGTGACCTCGGGCAGGACCGCGTCGGCGGGCAGCCGTACGTCGTCCAGGACCAGTTCGCTGGTGACGGAGGCGCGAAGCGACCACTTGTGCTTGATCTCGGGCGCGGAGAAACCGGGGGTGTCGGTGGGGACGACGAAGCCCCTGATGCCGTCGTCGGTACGGGCCCAGACGACGGCCACACCGGCCACCGTGCCATTGGTGATCCACATCTTGCGGCCGCTGAGCACCCAGTCGTCGCCGTCCCGCTTGGCGTAGGTGCGCATGCCCGCCGGGTCGGAGCCGTGGTCGGGCTCGGTGAGCCCGAAGCAGCCGATGATCTCGCCGGCGGCCATGCCTGGCAGCCACTGCTGCTTCTGGTCCTCGCTGCCGAAGCTGTGGATGGCGTACATCGCGAGGGAACCCTGCACGGAGACGAGGGAACGGATGCCGGAGTCCGCCGCCTCCAGCTCCAGGCAGGCCAGGCCGTACTGGGTGGCACTGGCCCCCGCGCAGCCGTAGCCCTCCAGCGACATGCCGAGCGCCCCGATCGAGCCCAGCTCGCGGGCGAGCTCGCGGATGCCGGGCAGCTCTCCCCGCTCGTACCAGTCGGCGATATGGGGCAGGACGCGGTCGCCGGAACCGCCGGTTCGTGAGTACTCGGCGCACTTCACCTTGGGGGCGTCGGCCCCGACGGTCCCCCCTTCGGAGCGGTAGACGGTGAAGAAGGCGCCGTTGGACAGTTCACCGTCCAGTGAC
>NZ_JAAAXQ010000364.1 GCF_009916105.1 Streptomyces sp. GC420
GATTTCATCGAGGGCTGGTACAACTTGCATCGGTTGCACAGCAGCCTCGGCTACCGCAGTCCCGCCGAATACGAGACCGCACTCGCAGCCTGACCACCACACCAATGGTGTCCGTCAAAGTGGAACAAGCTCAGTCCAGAACACCTCGGTCTCGCTGTCGCCGACCATCACTCCCAGCACCTCGCGGCCGCCGTCCTCGGTGATGCCGGTGGCGATCACCACGGCCTGCGAGACGATCTGGTGCGCGACCCGTGCTTTGCAGTAGGTCGCATCGAGGTAGACGTAGGGGGAGCGGGTGTGGTCCAGGGGCCGGCCGCGGAACGCGGTCAGATGGGTGTCCAGGTCCGCGCAGATCCGTGAGACCTCGCTCTTGGAGATCCCGCTGTCCGCCCCCAGTGCCTTGACCAGGTCGTCGACCGAGCGGGTGGACACCCCATGGACGTAGGCCTCCATGATGACGGCGAACAGAGCCTGGTCGATGCGGCGGCGACGCTCCAGCAGGCTGGGGAAGAAGCTGCCCGAGCGCAGCTTGGGTATGGCCAGTCCAGGTCACCGGCCTGCGTGGTCAGCGTCTTGTCGCGGTGCCCGTTGCGCAGTGCGGTGCGTGCCTCGGTGTGCTCGTTCCACTCCGCGCCGATCCTCGACGTCGCCTCGGCCTCGATCAGCTCCTGCAGCATCCGCTCGGCCACGGACCGGACGAGTTCGAGTCCGTCCGCCGAACGCAGTGACTCCAGCAGCCGAAGTAAGTCATGCTGGGACAGGGCCATCATGCACCTCCTGGTTGAACTGGCCGTTTACCAGGGAGAGTTGCATGGTGGCCCGCCTGTCGGGCAGGTAGCGGAATCCCTATCGACACACGCCCCGGGGCGTACGCCCCAACGTTGATCGGCTACACCACGAAGCGGGACGCCATCCAGGCCTCGGCTCTGCCGGTCGTTGCGGACCACGTACGGGATCTTGAGACCACGAGCAGCCCATGGCAGGCTCATGCCGCATGATCGATGAATTCGCGAAAGACAATATGCACGGGAGGCTGCGGCGGGACCGCAAGGCGCTGCTCTGGAAACTCGACGGCTTGTCCGAATACGACGCCCGCCGGCCTTTGACAGCGACCGGGACCAACCTCCTCGGCCTGGTCAAACACGTGGCCACCGTCGAGGCCAGGTACTTCGGCGAGGTCTTCGACCGCCCTTCCCCGGAACCGCTGCCCCGGTGGCAGGACTCCAACGGCAGCGATCTGTGGGCGACCGAGGACGAGACCCGCGATCAGATCATCGGGTTCTACCGGCGCACGTGGGAACACTCGGACGCGACGATCAACGAGCTTCCCCTCGACGCCCCCGGCCACGTGCCGTGGTGGCCGGAGCCTTATGCCGACACGAACCTGTTCGCCGTCATGGTCCATGTCCTCGGCGAGTCCATCCGGCATACCGGGCACGCCGATATCCTGCGCGAGGGCCTCGACGGCCGGACCGGGTTGCGCGCCGAACACGAGAAGCAGATCGATGAAGAAGCCCGTGCAGCCTACTGCGCGAAGATCGAGCAGGCCGCCAGGTCGGCCGCACCCGTCAAGGCTTAGAGGGTGTCTCACGTGACGTGATGTTCGTGCCGGTCGTGGGTGCTGATCTATCGAAGTGGTTCCTGATGAACTCTGGGAGCTGGTCGCCCCGTTGCTGCAGTCGTTCGCTGCTCGTCCGCAAGGTGGTGGGACCGTTCCGTGTGACGAGCGGGCCGTGTTCACGACAGTGGTGTACGCGCTGACCAGCGGCTGTGCCTGGCGGCATCTGCCGCCGACGTTCGGCACGTCGCCCGCCACCGCGCATCGCCGCTTCACGGTATGGACCGAGGCCGGCACCTCCCGGGCCGAACAGGGCCTGCTACTGGCCCAGTACGCGGAACGTGCCGCTGCCGCGGACGAGGCCCAGCAGCGGGCGCGAGCCGAAGCGGATGCCGCACGGCACGAGGCCTGGCAGACCCTCCGGGGCTCCCGCTGCGCCGACCTCTTCGCCGACCAGGCGCCACCGACGAGGCGCCGCGCGAGCTCGCCGAGCTGCGGCACCGACTGGCCGCGATGCGGGCCGAACTCCCCGCGCTCGCCGAGCGGATCGACACCCAGCGCGTCCAGACCCTGCGGTTCCTGCGCGGCGAGGTCGTCGAGCTGCGGGCCCGCGTCGAGGAACTCCGCAGCGTCGCGGCGGGCCTGCGGACCGAGCAGCGGCTGCGCCGAACGATCGCCGACCAGGCCCCGGACCAGTACACCCGGGAGGACGCCGCCCGCGACGCTGCCGTGCGTGACAGGCACCGCCCGGCCGCCGACCGGCATCGCGACGGGCTGCGGAGCGACCGGGCGACGGCGAGCACGATGTCCGCACCACACGGTCGACGGCTCTACTGACCTTGGATCATGATGACGTCACGGTGTGGTGGGGACTGACAGAAGCCAAGATCGTTTCCCTGTGTGAGGCCGCGTTCCCCGCTCGCGGTCCCCACGGGCGGCCAATTGCACTCCCCAGGCTTGGGGCGTCGGACATGAAGGGTTACCTTCCGGTGGCTCCACTCATCTCTGCAGCACTGCTTCTTTGACCTGGTGCGTCGGCTGATCGCTGTTTCCATTCGCGGGGCTGTTCGACACACTACGGAAGTGGACTCCAACCTCTATCCCGACTTGGCTGCCGCGGGCAGTCTCGCTGCTGCGCTGGAGCAGGCGGCGGCCGGTCTTGGCGTCGATCTCGTGACCGTGCCCGGTGACTGGGGGGTACCCGTTTCGGCGCGCATCGCGGCCTCGGTCCCTGACCGCGAGCCGCTGTCCGTCCACATCGGGGCCGAGAGCCGCTGGTTCGGTGTCTCCGGCCGGAGCCGAGGGGTCGAGCTCATCACCGGAGGGACGCCGGACCTCGACGATGTCGTGAGGGCGGGCGTGGCATGGGGAGAGGGAAGGACCCTGCGGGAGCTGCAGGAGTTGCAGCCGTTCCTGCAGTTCAGCGAGCTTGCCGAGGCCCATGAGCGCGGGCCGGCCGCAGCGGTTGAGACGCAGTGGTGTCTTATGCGGCGACAGGCGGCCGACGCACCGGACTTCCCCCAGTTCGGCCTGCTCGTGGAAGCGGCCCACGCGGAACCGAGACTGCGGCAGCTCTACCCGTTCTCCAGCCACTGGACGCTCGGTTTCAATACCCATACGGGCATCCCGTGCCTGCCGGAGGTTGCCATCGTCCCGTCGTACGAGGATCGTCCCTACCGCGTCCAGAAGTTTCCTCATGGCGGCGTCATCGCGGAAGCGGCCACGGCGGAAGAGGCTGCCGCCCTGGCAGTTGCTCACCTTCCCGCCGGTCTCGGGCCCGCCGTCGCGGGAACTTCCGAACCAGTCGGATGACGCGCACGGCGGGAAGGCTGCAGGTTCGCCATACATCCCGTGCGGGCCCAGACGTCACACCGTCCGGGCCCTGCACGGGACGGGAGCATCAGCGCTTCATGAGGACGAAGACTCCCCAGCCGAGATACTCACGCGTGGAGCGCGCGTAGCGGGCGGGCTCGGTGGTGAGCTCCTCCCGTACCTCGGGGGCCAGTTCGTCGTCCGGGTTCCGGTCGAGCCAGCGGCGCATGCTGAGCCACTGGGCCGCGGCGTACCGGTCCCAGCTGTCCTGGTCGGCCAGCATCATTTCCACGATGTCGTACCCGAGGTCCTGGAACTGCTCGATCAGGGCCGGGAGTGGCACGAAGTCGGCGACGGCGGTGGCGTGGCATGCCGTGGCGGTCTCTTCGTCCGGAGGGGTCCGCCGCCAGTAGGGCTCGCCGATCAGCATCATCCCTCCGGGGCGGAGGCTGCGCTCGAGTAGCTCGGCCGTTCCGGCGACGCCGTTCCCGATCCACGTGGCGCCGACACAGGCGGCCAGATCGACCGGCTGGTCCGCGACATGGCCGGAGGCGTCACCGTGAATGAACTCGACCCGGTCGGCGACGCCGAGTTCGACGGCACGGGCCCGGGCCTGCTCGGTGAAGACCGTGCTGATGTCCACCCCGGTGCCGGTGATCTTGTGGTCACGCGCCCAGGTGCACAGCATTTCGCCCGAGCCGCTGGCCAGGTCGAGCGCCCGTGTCCCGGGGGTGAGGCGGAGCGCTTCGCCCAGAGCGGCGTACTTGGCCGGGGTCAGCGGGTTGTGGATGCGGTGGCTGCTCTCGCGGATGGTGAAGATGCGGGGAAGGTCCATGACCAGATTCCTTTCCGTCATGCCTTGCGGTGGGGGGAGCGGTTGATGGCGCGTCGCAGGCGCGCGATGTCCTTCATGGGCCGCTCCTGCTCGGCGCGCAGCCGCGCGTCGGTGCGGGAGGCGGCATAGGCGTTTTCACGCAGCAGCCGGTGGTAGCTGTCGAGGCGCCGCCGGGTGAGGTGGCCGTCCTCGATG
This sequence comes from Streptomyces sp. GC420, assembly GCF_009916105.1. Classification (GTDB taxonomy): domain Bacteria; phylum Actinomycetota; class Actinomycetes; order Streptomycetales; family Streptomycetaceae; genus Streptomyces. Next base: position 4,401 of record NZ_JAAAXQ010000364.1, read on the forward strand.
GCGGACCGGACGGCGCAGTCCCGTTCGGCGGTGTGGGCGCAGTCGGCGAAGCGGCAGTCCCGCGCCAGTTCGGTGATCTCGGAGAAGGTCTGGTCCAGGCCCTCGTCGGCGTCGTGCAGGCCCACGCCGCGCAGGCCTGGGGTGTCGAGCAGGACCCCGCCGTGGGGCAGCGGCAGCAGCTCCCGCCAGGCGGTGGTGTGGCGGCCCTTGCCGTCGCTCTCGCGTACCGCGCCGGTGGCCAGGCGGTTCTCGCCCAGCAGGCGGTTGCCGAGGGTGGACTTGCCCGCGCCCGAGGGGCCGAGCAGGACGACCGTGCCCGACAGTACGGCGGCGAGGACGTCCATGCCCTCGCCAATGGCGGCGCTGGTGACCAGCACTTCCACACCCGGGGCGACCGCGGCCACCTCGGAGGCCGCCGACCCGGGGTCGGCGCACCGGTCGGCCTTGGTGAGTACCACCACTGGAGTGGCGCCGCTGTCCCAGGCCAGGGCGAGCATCCGCTCGATCCGCCCGTGCCTGAGCGGGTCGGCGAGCGAGACGGTCACCGCCACGGTGTCGACGTTCGCAGCCAGGACCTGGCCGTGGGAGGTGCGCGACGCGGTGGAGCGGACCACGGCGGTCCGGCGCTCCAGTACCTTCATGACGGTGGCGGAGGCGACTGCGGTGGCCGGTCGGACGGCCACCCAGTCACCGGTGCACGGCGTCAGCCGGTCACCGGGGCCCGACGCGGGGACGACCGCCGCGCGGACGGGCCCGGTCTCGGCGACGACGTCGCACAGGCCGCGCTCGGCCCGCACCACGCGGCCCGGAACCAGTCCGTCGACCCGCGACGGCGTGAAGGAACGCTCACGTTCCGCGTCCCAGCCGTAGTCGGCCAGGGTCAGGACGCGCGCAGGAGAAGAGAGAGCAGGTTGGCGTGAAGAGGGTAGATAAAACAACGTGGAGACCCTTGAAAGGGGGCCCCGCCGGACGGCAGGCGTGCCGGTACTACTCCCAACAAGGAGGAAGGCAGGCGAAGGTCAGGACGAGGCCCGGGAAGTGAGGATGATCCGGGCACCGCGCACAGCGGTGGTCTCCACGACAGTCATCAACTCACCTCCTTCGATCTCCGTTAGCGAACTGGTCTTCGCTGGTTTCAGCGTAACACCCGCCGTGGACGTCGACGTAGCGTGGGCGGCGCGTTGGAGACGCAGACCCCCGACGACGTCCGGCGTGCAACAGCGGAAGCACACGACGCGCGACCGTTCGGCTCGGTAGGACGACACGAAGGTCACAGCCGCACGCACGTAACTGAGCGTCACTTTGACCATAGAGAGCTACTTGGTCACCGGGCTCATCGCAGGGCTGACGCAGCTCACACCGAGGTAACCCCCGCAGCCGCCATCCACACGGGGTCCCGGCGCTCCAGCCACGAGCGGCCTGTGCCGACACGTTGTCCAGGATGCCGTCCCGGCCGTACGGGCCGGCGTCGGCCGATCGGCCACGCGCTGCGGTGACCAGGGCGACTGACCTCTGCTGTGCACCACTCGTCAGCCGGGCCGAACTTCCCTCAACGAGTACATCACCGACTGCGTCTAGGACGGCGGCACCTTCGAGGACTGCCGGCTCAAGGGGGAGCAGGAGCACTCCGCCCCGGCCAAGACCCCCGCCGACTGGGTCGAGGGGAAGATCTCCCAGATGGCCTCTGACGCGCTCAAGGAGGCCGCGAGCTGCATCGGCAAGGCCGTCGTGTGGCTGCTGGAGGAGTTCGCCGAGGTCTTCGCCAAGGCCTCCACCATCGACCTGGGCGACCGGTGATCGTCGTGTGCTTCTCGATCGGGTTCTTCGCCATGGCCGAGGGCAAGGGTATCCAGAACGTGATCGTCGGTCTGGTCATCTTCCTGCTGGCCTGCTTCTCCTGGCCGGTGCTGGCGAAGTTCATGACGTTCTCCACCATCGGCGCGGGCAGCTCGGCGGCGTCGGGCCTGATGAGTTCGCTCGGCTCCTCCGCCGCCGCGATGAGCGGCGGCTACCGCCCCGAACTGGGCGGCGCCGGTGCGGTCGGCGGCGGCAGCGCGTACACCCGCGCCCTGGAACAGGACACCTCCCACACCCTGTCCAGCGGCTCAAACGCCGCGGGCGGCGCGGCCGGGGGCGGCGCCGTGAAGAGTACGGGCCGCTTCGGCGGGGCCAGGACCGGGATCGGCCCCGGCACCAGCCCCTCACGAACCCGCCGGAGAATCCGAGGTGCCCGCTGTGGACGGCCAATGGCCTGCCACCGGGCAGATTCGAGCGGCGCGGCGACGTGCTGTACGAGCCCACCGACGGCAACCCCATCTGGCGGGTCAGGCCGGAGACCGCCGAAGCCCCGCCGACGAGCGTCCCGGCACAGGATGCGGCGCCCGTGCCCTCTGCGGCGGACGATGTCTTCGGGGCCGCGGTCCCCGACGACCTGTGGGACGGCTTCGAGTAGGTGCTGCAGGCGTGGGACGAGCACGTCCCGGTCCACGTCGCAGCGGGCGACGAGGTCCGCGCGGCAGTTTCCGGCGACCTCGACGCGATCGACCGCCCGGCCGGGGAGCCGATGGCCGCCCCCACCGCACCGTCCGCCGAAGGGGCGGACCGCCCCGGTCCGACCACGCAGGACGCCGCCGACGCGGTCAACGCCGCCCTGCGGGAACTCGACGAACACGCCGGCGGCATCACCCACCACCCCGACTGGCAGCGGCTGCAGACGGTCCGGGGCGCGGCTCGCCACCTGTGGGACACCCTGCGCGAGAAGGCCGGCGCCCACTGACGCGAACTGCGGGCCGACCTCCGCCTCCAGGGCTTCCTCAAGACGGTGTCAATCCGCGTGTGCGACTCCATCGCCCGCTGCGCCACGGGCCTGGCCGACTGGATCCGGAGCACCACCGCCGGTGAGCTGCCCAGTGCGCAGGCTCTGCTGGGGCTCGGCGACACCGCCCTCACCTACAGCACCGTCACGAGGCACACCCCGGCCGCCGCCGGCCCTCCGGCGCCACCCGTCCGCGACGCTGCCGGGAAGGAGCCCCCGCCCGAGGCGCTCCGTACGGGCAGGCCCCGCCCGTACGGCTCCCGCGACGAGGCGCTCAGGGCGACCGAAACCATCGCCCGGGCGTTCCAATCCTGGGCGGCCACCGACATGGGGCAGCAACTGGTCAAGTCCTCGCACCCCAGGGTGGTCGCCTTCCGGAACGCGTGGGGACAGCTCCCCGGAGCCGGACTGCCCACCGGGCCGGGCCCCGCCGCCGGCCGGTACGGCGAGGTCGCAGAGCGCGCGGCAGCCGTCGCCGGGGCCGCCGTCGCGGCGGCCCGCTTCACGGCGCCGGACGTCGCGGCCCTGCGGCTGGTCGCGAAGCTCGCCGAGACCCACGCCGACCGCCTCGCGGTCACCCTTCCCGGCGGGACGGGACTTGCC
>NZ_JAAAXQ010000365.1 GCF_009916105.1 Streptomyces sp. GC420
ACCAACCGCGAAGTCGCCCGATGACCGACGATCTTCACCAAAGTCATCTGCCAGCGACCAGCATGAGCATCCCGATGCCCACGCACACCAGCCCCGTGACCAGCAACTTCAGCTTGCACACCGCTCATGGGGCATCCGGAGCGGCTGGCAAAGGCCACGGCCGCGCTGCTGGAGTGGGCGGCACTGGAGGGCCTGACCCGGGACATGGAGGAGACGTCGCGCGGACAGCTGTAGGGCTGCCGGCTGGAGATCTACCGTACGGACCCGCGACTGGAACCGGACATGGACAAGTGGGAGACGGAGCCGGCGTTCCGCCTGTCGGACTGACCGGCAGGCACGTGTCCGGGGACGCGCCGGCCGGTCCGGCGCGCGGCCCCGCGACGCGGCGGGAAGCGCCGCGGTCCGCTTCTTCGCCGTCCCGGCAGACCGGCGCGAGTGCGCCGGCGCCGGCCGGGGCACGCGGAGGACGGCACGTGTGAGGCGAGTCCTCCGGGGGGAGGAGCCGAAAAGTCCGTGGCGCGACCTCCGGCGGATACCGATCCGGGAGGCGCGGGCCTACGCTCGGCACCGGTAGCCGAGTGGTACGCGAGTCGGGACGGTCACGACCTGGGAGGCGGCCTTGTCCACATCAGCTGCAGCGGATGCGCGTCGAGCGGCGACGGCACCGGTCGCCGCCAGGGCCCGCGGGCTCACCAAGGCGTACGGCTCGGGCGAGACGACCGTGCTCGCACTGGACTCGGTGGACGTGGACATCGAGCGTGGCCGGTTCACCGCCGTCATGGGGCCCTCCGGTTCCGGGAAGTCCACGCTGATGCACTGTCTGGCGGGGCTGGACACGGTATCGGCCGGTCAGGTGTGGCTGGGCGACACGGAGATCACCGGCCTGAAGGAGCGCGAGCTGACACGGCTGCGCCGGGACCGGATCGGCTTCATGTTCCAGGCGTTCAACCTGCTGCCCACTCTCACCGCGGCCGAGAACATCACGCTGCCGATGGACATCGCCGGCCGAAAGCCGGACCGGAAGTGGCTGGACGAGGTCATCGACACGCTCGGGCTGCGGGACCGTCTGGGGCACCGGCCGGCCCAGTTGTCCGGCGGACAGCAGCAGCGCGTGGCCTGCGCCCGCGCGCTCGCGTCCCGGCCGGAGCTGATCTTCGCCGACGAGCCGACCGGCAATCTCGACTCGCGGGCCGGTCTCGAGGTGCTGGCCTTCCTCCGGGAGGCGGTGGATTCGCTGGGCCAGACCGTCGTCATGGTCACCCACGACCCTGGCGCGGCCGCTCACGCCGACCTGGTGCTGTTTCTCGGTGACGGCAGGATCGTCGACGAGATGCCCGACCCGACGGCCGAGGCGGTGCTGGAGCGCATGAAGCGTTTCGACACGACTCTCAGGCCCGACCAGCGGCGCGAGGCGGCCCTCGGGACCCCCCTCGACGGGACCCGCGAGCCCTTCGGCGAGACGACCCGGGAGGACTGAGGCTGCCGTGCTGAAGGCGACCCTGCGCAGTTTCCTCGCCCACAAGGGAAGGCTGTTGCTGTCCGCACTGGCGGTGCTGCTGTCGGTGGCGTTCGTGGCCGGCAGCCTGATCTTCTCGGACACCGTCTCCCGTACGTTCGACCATCTGTTCGCGTCCACGGCGCCCGACGTGACCGTGGAGGCGGAGTCCGACACCGGCGACGAGGCCGTGCCCACCGGCCGGGTCGTCACCTTCCCCGCCTCGGTCGCCGAACGCGTCCAGGGCGTGGAAGGGGTCGCCGGCGCCCATGTCGACGTGTCCGACCAGAATGTCACGCTCGTCAACGAGGACAACGAGAACGTCGGTTCGGTCTCGGGCGCCCCCACGATCGCCACGAACTGGTACGTCACCGAGCGCAGCCCGCTCGAACTCACCAGCGGCCACACGCCGCGCGGCGCGGGCGAGGCGCTGATCGACGCCGACACCGCGAAGAGCAAGGACCTCGGCATCGGCGACCGCCTGCGGGTCATCGCCACACCCGGCACCTTCACCGTGGAAATCGTCGGCATCGCCACCTTCACCACCACCAACCCCGGTGCGGCGCTGGTGTTCCTGGACACCCCGACCGCCCAGGAGAAACTGCTCGGCAGACCCGGCCTGGCCACCTCCCTGTCGGTGGACGCCGAGCCGGGCGTCTCCGACGGCGTACTGAAACAGCGGATCGCCGCCGAGCTCGGCGACGGCTACGAACTGGCCACCGCCGCCGAGCAGGCCGAGTCCGACACCGCGGAACTGGGCGGATTCCTCGACGTCATCAAGTACGTGATGCTGGGCTTCGCCGGGATCGCCGTGCTCGTGGGCATCTTCCTGATCGTCAACACCTTCTCCATGCTGATCGCCCAGCGCACCAGGGAACTGGGGCTGATGCGGGCACTGGGGGCGGACCGCGGCCAGGTGCGGCGCAGCGTGCTGACCGAGGCGCTGCTGCTCGGCCTGGTCGGTTCCACCCTCGGGCTCCTGGCGGGCATCGCGCTGGCGGCCGGCCTCATCCAGGTGATGGGTCTGCTGGGCATGAACCTGGACGCGACGGAGATGGTGATCAGCGCCGGTACGCCCGTCGCGGCGTACACCGTCGGGGTCGGTGTCACCCTCGTCGCCGCCTACCTCCCGGCGCGGCGGGCCGCGAAGGTCTCGCCGATGGCGGCGCTCGCGGACGTCGAGGTCTCCGGCACAGGACGGCCGTTGCGCGCCAGGGCCGTGGCCGGCTCGGTGGTGGCCGCGGCGGGCGCGGCCGCGCTGGCCGGCTGCGCGGTGAGCACGCGGACCTCGTCGGCTGCCTCCCTGCTGGGTCTCGGCATCGTGCTGACGCTGATCGCGACGGTCGTCGCGGGTCCGCTGCTGGTGCGGCCGGTGATCCGGGTGCTGGGCGGGCTGTTCCCCCGACTGTACGGCTCGGTGGGGCGGATGAGCCAGCGCAACGCCCTGCGCAATCCCCGCCGTACGGGGGCGACGGCGGCCGCGCTCATGGTGGGCATCTCGCTGGTCGGCGGCATGTCGGTGGCCGGGGCCTCGATGACCAAGTCGTTCGACGAGCAGATCGACCGGACGCTGGGCGCCGACTTCGTCGTCCAGAACGACAACTTCCTGCCGTTCCCCCAGGAGGTCACCGAGAAGGTCCGCGAGGTGGACGGGCTGGACACGCTCGTACGGGAGCGGCTGGTTGGACTGAAGGTCACGCTGCCCGACGGCAAGACCGTCGACACCATGGGCGCCGGCGTCGACGAGGACTTCGACGAGGTCGCGAACCTCGACTACGCGGCGGGCGACACGGCCGCCGCGCTCGAGCCCGGACGGCTCGCCATGGAGAAGGAGTTCGCCGACCAGCACGACGTACGCGCCGGCAGCACGGTGAAGGTCCTCTTCAAGGGCGGGAAGACGGCGGACCTCACCGTCGGGGCGATCACGGACGGCGCCACCGGGGGCGGGCCCGGCGTACAGGGCGGCATCTTCATGGCGATGGACACCCTGGAGAAGAACCTGCCGGGCGGTCAGGACCACGCCCTGTTCGTCAACGCCTCCAACGCCACCGGCACCGGTGACCTCCGCGCCGCGCTGGAGGAGGCCCTGGACCCGTATCCGCAGGTGCGGGTGCGCGACCAGGCGGACTACAAGGAGCTGATCCGCGAGCAGATCGCGGTCCTGCTCTACCTGGTGTACGCGCTGCTGGGGCTGGCCATCATCATCGCGATCCTCGGTGTGGTGAACACGCTGGCGCTGTCGGTCGTCGAGCGGACCCGGGAGATCGGACTGCTGCGGGCGATCGGTCTCTCGCGGGTCCAGCTGCGGCGGATGATCCGGCTGGAGTCGGTGGTCATCGCGGTCTTCGGGGCACTGCTCGGCCTGGCCCTCGGCCTGGTGTGGGGCGTCGCGGTCCAGCAGGTCCTCGCGCTGGAGGGCATGACCGCCTTCGCCGTTCCCTGGGGCACGGTGGTGGCGGTGGTGCTCGGTTCCGTCGTGGTCGGTCTCGCGGCGGCGTTGCTGCCCGCGCTGCGCGCCTCCCGGATGAACGTTCTGGCCGCCATCGCACACGAATGACGGTGTACGCCGGGCGCTGTTCCGCCTCGCCGGCCGGGCCCGGGGCACCGGCCGGCGAACGGCGCACACCGTCGGGGGCCCGCCGGAACGGCTGGAGCCGGAACGCCGCATGTCCCGCCGCGACGGCCGCGGGGTCCGGGGCGGTCCGGGTCCGGGGAGTCCGTGCGCGCACGCCCTCGCCGGTGTCCTGAGGGCTCACCGGGCGGCGGGAGCCGACCCGATGTCGACCACCCGCGCCCACGCGGGCGGCGAGTCCGGAACGTACTCGGGATCGTCCTCGTCCCACGACCCGGCCGCGTGCTGCCGGGGAAACAGACCCACCACCGTCCGGCACGGTGGCCGCGAGTCCGGCCAGGGCGTCTGCCCGTCGGTCAGGACCACGATGACGTCCGGTCGCGGCCCGGTCCTGAGTGCCCTCGCGAAGCCCGCGCGCAGATCCGTACCCCCGCCGCCCACCAGCGGTATTCCCTCGGCCCGGCACAGCGGGTGCGCGATCCCGGCCGCCGCGTCGCACGACAGCACGGTGATCAGGTCGCGACGGCCGCCCACGGCACGGAAGATCGCGGCAACCTCGAGGAGCGCACTGCCCAGTTCGGTGTCACTGACCGACGCGGAGGTGTCGATGACCACGCAGCCCCGGGGCGGCCTGCGTCTGAGGCTCGGCAGGACGGTGCCGGGCACCCCCGCCGAGCGTCTCGACGGCCAGCCGTAGGTGTAGTCCTCGCCCGCGCCGGAGCCGGACGCCGCCGAGCGGACCGCCGCTCCCAGCAACTCCCGCCACGGCTGCGGCGGGTGGAACGCCTCCTCCGCCCACCGCCGCCACCCCTTCGGTGAGTCCCCCGGGCGGGCGGTGATGCCCTGCGCCACCCGGAACCGGACAGCGTCCCGTTCCTGCTCGCTGAGGCCGTGCGCGCCGTCCGGTCCCAGATCCCACTCCCGTTCCTGCCCGTCGGCGCCGCTTCCGCAGTCCAGCCATGCCAGGCCCTGTGTGTGCGTCCCGAGCCGGAACTCGCGCAGGTAGTCCTCCATGAGCATCCCCTGGGGCAGCCCCAACGACTCCGGCCCGACGGCGCCTTCGGGCCGTACCAGCCCGTCACCGAACGCGTCGTCGTTGATCTCGCAGTCCGCGGCGATGTTCATCCGCAGCCGTTCCCCCGGGCCGGTCAGCCCGCGCTCCCGCGCGACCCGGTCACTGCGCCCGTGGTGGTCGCGCAGCAGGTGGGACACCTCGTGCACCCATACCCCGGCCAGTTCCTCCACCGGGGTCCGGTCCACGAACGCCGGCGAGACGTAGCACCGCCAGTACCGGTCGACGGCCATCGTCGGCACCCGCCGCGACTCGACCGTGTGCAGGGCGAACAGCGCCGTCGCCAGGTAGGGCCGGGCGCGGGCCGCGTGCAGCCGGGCGGCGAAGAGCTTGTCGAGGTCCAGTGACCCCGGTGCGTCCGGCGTCACCGGCCGGCCTTCGTGGCGACCGCGGCCCGGGCCGCCGCGTGGTCCGCCCGCCGGGACAGGGACACCACTCCGGCGAGCCGCTCGATCGATGCCGGAACGTCCCAGTCCTCACGGCGCAACGTGGCGAGGGTGGTCGCGGGAACGACCACCAGGTCCGGGGCTCCGGTCTCCACCGCCCGGACCAGGAGCGCCCAGGCCGCGTCCCAGCGGGGCTTCTCCGGGCGCCTGCGAACCGCCGCCACCACTCCGTCGAGCACGGCCTGGCGCAGATCCCCCCCGCTCGGGCAGTACGGCGCTCGCGGGGTCGGCGAGAAGCACCTCGGGGTCCGGGAGGTCCATCCGGTCCAGGCTCGCCAGCAGCTCCAGCCCCGGACCGTCCCCCACGGTGCCCCTGACCAGCAGGGAAAGAACTTGCCGGGAGGAACCGGCCGCGGTCGCGAAGGCGATCAGGCACAGGGCCGTCTCCCAGCTCCGGGGTGATGGCCAGGCGCCGCCCCGGCGCGTTTCGCTGCTGGGCAGTTGGTGCACGAGCTTGGGGCGGGCGGTGAGGAGCCCGCACACCGCGCGGCGGGCGAAGTCCACGGCCTCCGGCAGCTTTTCCGGGGCGAGGCGCGGCAGGGTCGCCCGGGGCCAGGTACCGCCGAGGCCGCGTACCACGACCTCGTGGTCGTGGGTCCACGGGAGATGGACGAACCGGTTGGCCAGGGGCGGGCTCAGCTCCCAGCCGTCGGCCGCTGAGGACCGCGGATTGGCGGCGGCCACGATCCGCACCCCGGGCGGCAGTCGCAGGGAGCCGATCCGCCGCTCGAGCACGAGGCGGAGCAGGGCGGCCTGGACGGCCGGCGGCGCGGTGGACAGCTCGTCCAGGAACAGCAGCCCCCGGCCGGCCCGTACCAGGCGCACGGCCCAGTCGGGCGGGGCCATCGGCACACCCTGTTCCGCGGGATCGTCTCCCACGATGGGCAGGCCGGAGAAGTCGGACGGCTCGTGCACGCTTGCGATCACTGTGGTCAGCGGAAGGTCCAGGGCTTCGGCGAGCTGTGTCAGGGCCGCGGTCTTGCCGATCCCGGGCTCACCCCACAGGAGTACGGGGAGGTCGGCGGCCACGGCCAGGGTCAGGGCCTCCAGCTGTATGTCGGGGCGCGGTTCGGTGGTCGCGTCGCGCAGCAGGGTCAGCAACTCGTCGGCGACGTCGAGCCGGGAGGCGTGGGCCGGGTCGGAGGAGACCGGGTCGGAGGAGACCGGGTCGGAGGAGGTGTCGGTCGCGGCGGGCGGGGCGTATGCGGGCATGTTTGATCACCTTTGGGTTCGTGGTGAGCCGAATGGCTGCGCGGGGCGGATGCCCCTGGTCAGCGAGAGGTCGCGCGGCGTGGGTGTGAACGCCGGGCGCGGGGACGGGGACCGTCCGGGCGGATGTGGCCGGGCCCGGGTCCGACCAGGCCGGCCCTGAACAGGCCGTACGTGATCCGGCGCTGTGCGGCCGCCTCCAGGGCGTCCCGCAGAGGGCCGCCGCGCAGCTGTGCGCCGGGGCCCAGAAGGCCCTCGACCACGGCCAGCGCACCGGCGGTGTCGCCGTGGTCCAGGCGTTCGCGGACGCCGGTGAGGCAGTCCGGACGACGGTGTGCCTCGTCGATCGCCCGCAGGCAGGGAAGCGGCGTACCGGTCAGTGCGACCAGCAGTTCCTCCCGCCGGATCTCGGCCGGGTCGTGGTCCAGCGGGGCCAGCACCCCGTTGACCAGGCCGATCCGGTGCTGGGCTCCCCGGCACTCCACGAGGCGCGGTTGCCCCGCCCGGTCCTGGGTCCGGGGCGGACGGGCCGGCGAATGGTCCGGTACCAGTGCCGAGGCGACCAGCGGGTGCAGCCGGCCGGCCTCGATCGCCCCGGTGCGGAGCAGTTCCAGGTCGGGCAGCACCCAGGTCGCCGCATCGGGCAGGACGGGCGGCGCGGAGGCGCCGCCGTCCGTGGACGCCGCCGCGATCCGCAGGGCGGGCGGGTCGGCGCCGTCCCTGTCCTCCACCAGCTGCAGGACGAGCCGGTGCCTGCCCCCGAGCCGCACGGTGACGTCGCCGGTGGGCCGCCCCTCGGCGCGGAGCAGAATCCCCGCCTCGGCGGCCCACCGGTCAACGGCACAGAGGCGTCCCCGCGGCACCATTGCCGGTATCTCCGGGGCAAGCACAGGGCGGCCGCCGGCGGGCGGCCGACCGGCCCCGGACCGGATCCGCAGCTCGCCGGTCCTGCGCGCGTCCCACAGGTGGCGGTGC
>NZ_JAAAXQ010000366.1 GCF_009916105.1 Streptomyces sp. GC420
CCGTATGGAGGGCCGGGCGGGGGACGGGGCCGCGCGAGGCGGGCAGCCGGGCCCGCTCCGTGTCCGTCCTCGACGGGGCCGGGACGGAACTCGGGCGCCCGTCGTCAGGCCCCCGTCGTCACCAGGTCGTCGGCGGAGTCATTGACCGGCTGCGGGGTGCCGGTGAGGTCCATGACGAACAGAGGCACGCGGAGTTCGTCGGCGCGCGCCCTGGCCTGCTGCCCGTAGCCGGCCAGGGAGAAGAAGACACCCCTTCCCGAGGCGTGCAGACCGCTCAGCCACAGGCACTCGATCTCCTTGACGCCCGTGGGCGTGGTCGACGGGTCGACCTGGGCCACCAGGCCCGGGCCGCGCAGGCCGACGCCCGACGTGGCGTACGCCTCGAAGCGCTGGAGGTTCCGGAACCCGAGCCACTTCAGATAGAGCGCGGCCGCGGTCACCGCGTCCCGCGAGGTGCGGATGGTCACCGGCCTGAAGGCGGGCCGCGGCGGTACGGCGGTGCGGGGGAGCGGAATGTGCTCGGGGCGCCCGTCGCCGGGCTCCGGCGCGGGTGTCTCCGGCGGGGCCGGAGACTCGGTCCGGCGCACGGGGACGCCCAGCACGATCCCGCACGGGCAGCCGACCTCGGGCCTGGGCCACTGGGCCTCCCGGCCGCAGGCCCCGCAGCACACGGTGACCCAGGAGTCCTCCCAGGTGCGGTGGGTGATCTCGGAGAGACGGGCGCCCGGCGCCAGGGCCAGGGTGACGGGCGCGCCGCAGGGGCAGGGGAAGGCCTGCGGGGTGTACGAGTGCTCTCGGCGGCAGGCCGGGCAGCGCACCGGAACGCTCTCTGCCATGGGGGCTCCAGCGCTCTCTCGTCCGTGCATTCTTCGGTGGTCCGTCGGTACGTCCGCCGGCGGGGCCGGTGGCCCGCCGGTGACGTCTGCCGTCCCATCGTCCCTCAAATGTGTGCCCCGGCGGGGGGACTTCGCCCGAATCGGGGTCTTTCCGCGGTGCCCGGGTCCCGCGGTACCCCGGTCGGCGGCAGCGCGGCAGGGCGCGAGCGGGACCCGTCGGCCCCTACGACGGGGTCCGCGGCCGCGCGTTCACGACGCCGTCAGGGCGTCCCTCACGCCCTCGGTCCGGCCGGCGCCTTCAGCAGCACCATCAGGAGTCCGGCAGCCACCAGCCACACCGCCAGCAGCATCGGTGTGAGCCAGGCGGTGAGCGGCCCCGCCAGCGACACCAGCGCGACGGCCAGTCCCGCCCACGCCAGCCAGAGCCGCAGCGAGGCCGCCGCGCCGCCCGCCGCTCCATGGCCCTCGAGCGCGGTCCGCCAGACGGCGATCAGCATCACGACCGCTCCCAGCATCGCCGCGGTCAGCCCGCCGTACGCCACGTCCATCAGCAGGATCGCGGTGCGCGAGGTTTCCGGCGTGACCAGGTAGACGGCGGAGTGGTTCGCCGTGATCGCGTAGACATTGCCGGTGATCGCCGCGAGCATCAGGCACACCGTGAACACGGTCCCGCCCGCCACGGCCAGCCAGGCCCTGCGGCCCGCGGCACGCACCAGTTCGGGCAGGAAGCACAGGAAGAGCAGGGCCGACGCCAGCATCATCACGGCGGCTGTCTCGGACAGGGTGCGGTTGCCCTCGTCGCCGTAGAACCTCACCATCTCGACGATCGCCCCTTGGTCGCCGGTGTCCGGGGTGCGCCAGGTCAGCGCCTGACCGGCAATGAGCAGGGCGCCCGAGAGGATCGCGGCGATACCGGACCACAGGGCCCGGGCGGGCGTGAGTGGGGTGGTGGTGCTGTCGCTGTGGGACGCCATCAGTCTCCTAGCGAGGGGACCACCGGCTTCAGCCGGTGGGGGAATCGCTTCCCTGGCCTGTGGTGTTTCCCTTGCGTCCCGTTATGGGATCGGTTCGGGCTGGACCGCAACCCTCGGGTTGGAAGCCCCCTCTTTCGGGTTGGGGAGCGGAGTCACGAGGCCTCCCGCGCGCGTAGGGCACACACCCCGAGGGAATGTCGCTATTGCCTCATTTTAGGTCGGTCTTCTGTCGCCCGCCGCCCGTTGTGCCGCGCGAGCCCCTCGGGCCCCTCGGGCGGCGGGCCGGGAGCCGGCCCGGCCGGCAGGGCAGGCTGCCGGGTCGCCGGGGGCTCGCAGTAGGTTGGGCGGGTGCGATTGAGAGTGGAGTTCACGACGGAGCCCTTCGATCTCGACGAGCCGCCGCCGCACGCCGTGGTGGCCCGCGGGGTGGTCGAGGCGTCAGGGCTCGACGCGGTGGAGGTCGGGCCGTTCGGCAATACCGCCGAGGGCCGCGCCGGCGCCGTGCTGACCGCCGTCGACGCTCTGCTGCGAAAGTCCCTGGAGGCCGGCGCCACACGGGTGACGCTCCAGGTCAACGTGATCGGTGAGGCCGCGAGCGGCCGGGACGCCGGGGCGCCGCGCGGCGCGGGGGAGGGCGAGGCGTGACCGGGCCCGCCGAGCACCCCCTGGTCGGCGCCGTCAAGCCGCTCGTGGACGCCATGGGCGGCGAGATACTCCCGCCGGAGCGGGCTGGGGAGGAGGACGTCGTACTCGCCTGGGAGGGGCAGGACGTCCTCGCCGTTCGGTTGCCGCAGCTCGCGGACTCCCTCGACCACATCCTGGCGGCGCTGGAGCGGCAGCACGGAATGCCGCTGTCCGAGCTGGACCGCAGGACGAAGCAGTCGGTCGTGCGGAGCCTGGAGGCGCGCGGCGCCTTCTCCGTGCGACACGGTGTCGAAACCGTGGCGAGCGCCCTCGGGGTCAGTCGCTTCACCGTCTACAACTACTTGAACCGGGCCAAGTAACACGGAATTTTCAACAAACTGTTGACGCGTTCTGTGTGAGCGGGTTGGCTGACGGGAGCCAGAACGGGCGCCCGCGAAAGGCGCGCGCCCCAGCACCGCTGCCCGCATCACACACATGCCACGGAGGCTCCCGTGACGTCGTCCCCGGCACCCGGCCTCAGCCGGTTCAACACCTTGCGGGAGAGCGCGGCCCGCGCCGAGCTCCGCGCGGTGTGCGCCAGCGAGGTCTGGGTGGGCGCACTGCTCGCCGGGCGCCCGTACGCCACCGCCGGCGACCTGCTCGCCGCCAGTGACGCCGCCGTGGCCGGCCTCACCGCCGCCGACCTCGCCGAGGCGATGGCGGGACACCCGCCGATCGGACGGCCCAGGCCGGGCGACCCCGCCTCCGCCCGCGAACAGCGGGGGATGGCGGGCGCCCCGGAGGGGCTCAGGGCGGAGATGCTCGAACTCAACCTGGCCTACCAGGAGCGGTTCGGGCACGTCTTCCTCGTCTGCGCCACCGGGAAGACGGCGGAGCAGATGCGCGACGCCGTCAGGGAGCGGATCGGGAACCCGCCCGGGGAGGAGCGGGAGATCGTCCGCACCGAACTGGGGAAGATCAACCGTCTCCGCCTCACCCGCCTCGTGGAAGGAAGCGACGCAGCATGAGCACCGCGACCACCGCATCGGTGTCCACCCACATCCTGGACACCAGCACCGGCCGGCCCGCGGGGTCCGTCGCCGTCGTCCTGTCCGCCCGTGGCGGGGCGGACGCGCCGTGGGTGGACCTCGGTGGGTCGAGGACGGACGAGGACGGGCGCTGCAAGGACCTCCCGGCCCTGCCGGAGGGCACCACCCACGTCCGGCTCGGCTTCGAGACCGGCCCGTACCTCACGAGGAAACAAGGCAGACCAGCCGAGGCCCGGCGGGACGCTCCCGCCGGTGCTGGGAGTGACGGCGGAACCGGAGCGTTCTTCCCGGAAGTGACGGTCACCTTCGCCGTCGTGCCGGGCGAGCACTACCACGTACCGCTCCTGCTCAACCCGTTCGGCTACTCCGTATACCGAGGGAGCTAGCACCGATGACACCCACCTCCGGCCCCGCCCGTTCCGTGGTTCTCGGCCAGAACCAGTACGGCAAGGCAGAGAACCGCGTCGTCAGGATCGTCCGCGACGGCCGCACGCACCACATCAAGGACCTCAACGTCTCCGTCTCCCTCTCCGGGGACATGGACGAGGTGCACTACTCGGGCTCGAACGCCAGCGTCCTGCCGACCGACACCACCAAGAACACGGTGTACGCCTTCGCCAAGGAGTACGGCATCGAGTCGGCCGAGGCCTTCGGCATCCACCTCGCCCGCCACTTCGTCTCCTCCCAGCAATCCATCCACCGGGCGCGGATCCGGATCGAGGAGTACGCCTGGGAGCGCATCGGCGTCGCCGGCGCGGATGGCGCGGAGGGCGCGGGCGAGGGGGTGGAACCCGCCGGGCACTCCTTCGTGCGCAAGGGCCAGGAGACCCGGACGGCCCAGATCACGTACGACGGTTCGGCGTGGGAGGTCGTCTCGGGGCTGAAGGACCTGACGGTCCTGAACTCCACCGACTCGGAGTTCCGGGGCTTCATCAAGGACAAGTACACGACGCTGAAGGAGGCGTACGACCGGATCCTCGCCACCGAGGTGTCCGCGAAGTGGCGCTACGGATGGGCCGGCGACGAGGACGGCGTGCCCGACTGGGAGCAGTCCTACGCCCGGGCGCGCGAGCACCTGCTCCAGGCCTTCGCCGGGACCTACTCCCTCTCGCTCCAGCAGACGCTCCACCGCATGGGCGCGCGGATCATCGAGAACCGCGAGGAGATCGACGAGGTGCGGCTCTCCCTGCCCAACAAGCACCACTTCCTCGTCGACCTCGAACCGTTCGGGCTGAAGAACGACAACGAGGTCTACTTCGCCGCCGACCGGCCGTACGGCCTGATCGAGGCCACCGTGCTGCGGGAGGGCACCGAGCCGCGCATCCCCGTCGACCTCACCAACCTGTAGACCGGACGACCGACCCGAAGCAGGCCGTCGCAAAGCAGGCCGTCGCACGAGAACAACGAGGAACTGCCTTGTCAGCAGAGCGCATCGTCATCGAGAACTGCGCCGTGGCGACCGTCGACGCCGAGGACACCGAGTACGCCTCAGGGCATGTCGTCGTCGCGGGCAACCGCATCGAGTCCGTGGGCGCGGGCCCGGCGCCCGCCGGGCTCGGCGACGTCGTACGCCGGGTCGACGGTACCGGTCATCTGGTCACCCCCGGCCTGGTCAACACCCACCACCACTTCTACCAGTGGCTCACCAGGGGCCTCGCACAGGACTCCAACCTCTTCGACTGGCTCGTCGCGCTCTACCCGACCTGGGCGCGCATCGACGAGGAGATGGTGCACGCCGCGGCGCGGGGCTCCCTCGGCATGATGGTCCGCGGCGGCGTCACCACCGCCATGGACCACCACTACGTCTTCCCCAGGGGGGCGGGAGACCTGTCCGGGGCCGTCGTCCGCGCGGCCTCCGAGATCGGCGCCCGGTTCACCCTCGCCCGCGGCTCCATGGACCGCGGGAAGTCCGACGGCGGCCTGCCGCCGGACTTCGCCGTCGAAACCCTCGAAGGGGCGCTGGCGGCCACGGAGGAGACCATCGACCGGCACCACGACGCCTCCTTCGACGCGATGACCCAGATCGCCGTCGCGCCGTGCTCGCCGTTCTCGGTCAGTACCGAACTCCTGCGCCAGGGCGCGGAACTGGCCCGCCGCAAGGGCGTACGGCTGCACACCCACGGCAGCGAGACCGTGGAGGAGGAGAAGTTCTGCCACGAGCTGTTCGGCATGGGCCCGACGGCGTACTTCGAGACCACCGGCTGGCTCGGCGAGGACGTGTGGATGGCGCACTGCGTCCACATGAACGACGAGGACATCGCGGCGTTCGCCCGCACGGGCACGGGCGTGGCGCACTGTCCGTCCTCCAACGCCCGGCTGGCCGCGGGCATCGCGCGGGTGCCCGACATGCTGGCCGCGGGTGTTCCGGTCGGCCTCGGCGTCGACGGCACCGCCTCCAACGAGTCGGGCGAGCTGCACACCGAACTGCGCAACGCGCTGCTCGTGAACCGGCTCGGGCCGCACCGGGAGAGGGCGTTGAACGTCCGGCAGGCGCTGCGGCTCGGGACGGCGGGCGGTGCGAGGGTCCTGGGGCGCGCCGGCCAGATCGGCTCGCTCGAGCCCGGCAAACTCGCCGACCTGGTGCTGTGGAAGCTCGACGGGATCGGCCACTCGTCGATCGCCGACCCGGTCGCGGCCCTCGTGCTCGGCCCGCCGGCACCGGTCGCCCTCTCCCTCGTGAACGGCAGGCCGGTCGTCGAGCACGGCCGGCTGCTCGGGGCCGACGAGGACGAGATCGCCCGCTCCACCCGCGACCAGGCCCGGCGCCTGGCCCGCCTCGCGGCGGAGCACTGATCCTCTCCGGGCCCGCCCCGGCGGCCACGGCGAGGCCCGCGGACAAACGTGTCCGCGGGCGCTCCCCGTTCTCCGGCCGTCCTCCCGCTTCACGGTCCTCCGGCACCGGGGCGGGTCACCGGTCGATCGGCCCCGTCAGCTCCACGATGTCGTCGGAGGCGACGTCGTGGAGCCTGATGGCGAGATCCTCCAGCGCGCGGCTGGCGGCGAGCTCGTCGCCGATCTCCGGAATCGGCCTGTCGATCGGGTTCCGGCGGGCCACTCCGGTGCCGCTCACGGCCGCTCCGGGCGACGTGGCCAGCACCGCGCGTGCTCGCGTGTCGTCGCCTTCCTCTGTGATGTCGATCTCAACGGTCCAGTGCTTGCTCTTCGCCATGATGATCACTCCCATGGGCGGGGCACGACGTCCGCCCCTCACTTCTAGCGTCCTCCCATGAGCCGTGCCGGGCCAGGGGACACCGCGTCAGAACTCGCGGAAGTCTGAACTCCCTGTGGTGTTCGGGGAGTTGCTCAACGTGTTCGTATGATCAAAATCACGGTGCCCTAAACCCTTTTTTCAGGCTCCCCTCAGGCCGCTGTGAACCGAATCGCGCTTTGCATGGTCTATAGAGAGGGTGTGCTTTTCCAAACCCCGGAAAGGCGCTACCCAGCGTCATGAATCAGTTACGTACGTGGCGCGTATTGAACCGTGTGAGTGCTGTCGGTCATGCCTCTGCCAGCAGAAGGAGTTTCAGTGCGACCGTTCGCGTTGAACTACACCCGTCCGGTCGTGCAAACGCCTGCCGTGACTCCGTACGCGTACGACTCCACGCGGCAATTGAACGTCCTGCCGGACGGGCGCCTGGCCATCCTGGACCGGGCCGTGCTGGTCGCCATGGGTGCCACCGTCTCCACCGCCGGGTCCAAGACCCACTTCGACGACTGATCCGACCATGACGGTGTTGGTCCTGACCTGCGAAGAGGACGTGACGGCCGACCTGGTGGTCGCTGTGTTGCACGACCGTGGGGTCCCGGTCGTGCGACTGGATCCCGCCGACCTGCCGGGTGACGTGTCACTGTCGGGGGAATATTTCCGTGGCGACTTCCACGGGCATCTGGCGGCGGGCGGGCGCGTGGTCAGCATGAGTGCTCTGCGTTCGATTTGGATACGCAGACCAGGTACTCCCGGCGCCCGCGTGGCCGAGCAATCCGCCTGGTCGACCGCAGAAGCCACGCAGGCCCTTTACGGAATGCTGATCTGCACTGACGCTCGGTGGATGAACCATCCGGGCGCGGCGGCCCAGGCGCGCTACAAACCGTGGCAGCTGCATGTCGCCCACCGAAGCGGATTCGCCGTACCCGCCACCCTCATCACCACCTTTCCGCAGATCGCGCGCCAGTTCGCCGCCCACCACGAGGACCTGGTGGTCAAGGCGGTCTCCGGCTCCCACCCCGGC
>NZ_JAAAXQ010000367.1 GCF_009916105.1 Streptomyces sp. GC420
CTCCCGCCGCGACCCCCGCTTCCGCCACCTCCCACAAGGAGTGACCCTGCCATGTCCCTTGACCACCGGCTCTCCCCCGAGCACGAGGAACTCCGCCGCACCGTCGAGGAGTTCGCCCACGAGGTCATCGCCCCGAAGATCGGGGACTTCTACGAGCGCCACGAGTTCCCGTACGAGATCGTCCGCGAGATGGGCCGCATGGGCCTGTTCGGGCTGCCCTTCCCCGAGGAGTACGGCGGCATGGGCGGCGACTACCTCGCCCTCGGCCTGGTCCTGGAGGAGTTGGCCCGCGTCGACTCCTCGGTGGCCATCACCCTCGAAGCGGGCGTATCGCTGGGTGCCATGCCCATTCACCGCTTCGGCACCGAGGAGCAGAAGCGCGAGTGGCTGCCCCGGCTCTGCTCGGGCGAGATCCTGGGCGCCTTCGGCCTGACCGAGCCGGACTGCGGCTCCGACGCGGGAGGCACCCGCACCACCGCCCGCCTGGACGAGGCCGCGGGCGAGTGGGTCATCAACGGGACCAAGTCCTTCATCACCAACTCGGGCACGGACATCACGGGCCTGGTCACCGTCACCGCGGTCACCGGCCGCTCCCCCGAGGGCAAGCCGGAGATCTCCACCATCATCGTCCCCTCGGGCACACCGGGATTCACGGTCGCCCCGCTGTACTCCAAGGTCGGCTGGAACGCCTCGGACACCCGTGAGCTGTCCTTCTCCGACTGCCGGGTCCCGGCCGCCAACCTGCTCGGCGAACGCGGCCGGGGATATGCCCAGTTCCTGCGGATACTGGACGAGGGGCGGATCGCCATCTCCGCGCTCGCCACCGGCCTGGCCCAGGGCTGTGTGGACGAGTCGGTGAAGTACGCCGGGGAGCGGCACGCCTTCGGGCGGCCGATCGGCGCCAACCAGGCCATCCAGTTCAAGATCGCCGACATGGAGATGAAGGCGCACACCGCCCGTCTGGCCTGGCGGGACGCCGCCTCCCGGCTGGTGTCCGGGGACTCCTTCAAGAAGGAGGCCGCGCTGGCGAAGCTGTACTCCTCCACGGTGGCCGTCGACAACGCCCGCGACGCGACCCAGATCCACGGCGGCTACGGCTTCATGAACGAGTATCCGGTGGCCCGCATGTGGCGCGACTCGAAGATCCTGGAGATCGGCGAGGGCACCAGTGAGGTCCAGCGCATGCTCATCGCACGGGAGTTGGGCCTCACCGGCTGATACGTCGGTGCGCGGGAACCTCCGGGACACCTCCGGAAGACTCGTCGGTGCATGACCGGACCGCGGCCTGGGAACTGTGTGCGGGGGCCCTCTGGACATTCGCTTAGGTTAGGTTAACCTAACAGCGAATTCGCCCAGTGGCCCCCGTACGCACGAAAGCAGAACACACCCATGCCTAACGCCCGATCCGCCCACTTCTCCCGTCGCGGCCTGCTCGCCGCGGGCGGCGCCCTCGGTCTCGGCGCCCTGCTCACGGCCTGCGGCGACGGCGACAGCAAGGACAAGGACTCGGGTTCGGGCGGCAGTGCGGACGCCAAGCCCGGGCCGTTCTCCTTCAAGGACGACCGCGGCCAGACCGTGAAGACCGACAAGATCCCCGCGAACATCGTGGCCTTCACGGGGGCCGGCGCCGCGCTGTACGACTACGGAATCCAGGTCAAGGGCGTCTTCGGCCCCACCAGGACCGAGGACGGCAAGGCCGACGTCCAGGCCGGGGACATGGACATCAGCAAGGTCGAGATCCTGGGCAACACCTGGGGCGAGTTCAACGTCGAGAAGTACGCCGCGCTCGGCCCCGAACTGCTCGTCTCCACGATGTTCGACGATGCCGGCACGCTCTGGTACGTGCCGGAGGAGTCCAAGGACAAGATCTCCAAGCTCGCCCCGAGCGTCGGTATCTCCGTCTACGACCGCCCGATGACCGACTCCCTCGCCCGGATGCTGGAGCTGGCCAAGGCCCTGGGCGCCGACACCGGCAGCAGCGTGATCACCGAGGCCAGGAAGAAGTTCGAGGCCGCCGCCGAGCGGCTGCGCTCGGCGGCCAAGGCCCGCCCGGAGATCAAGGTGCTCATCGGCTCGGGCGCCGAGGACCTTTTCTACATCTCCGGCTCCAACCTCTCCATCGACCTGGAGTACTTCAGGCAGCTCGGGGTCAACATCGTCGAGCCCGACGCCAGGGCCCTCAAGGCGAGCGGTGGTTGGTACGAGTCGCTGAGCTGGGAGAACGCCGACAAGTACGAGGCGGACATCATCATGATGGACAACCGCACCTCGGCGCTCCAGCCCGACGCCCTCGCCGGCTCCAAGCCGACCTGGAAGAAGCTGCCCGCCGTCAAGGCCGGCCAGGTCATCCCCCGGGACACCGAGCCGATCCTCTCCTACGCCAAGTGCACCCCGATCCTCGAGGACCTGGCCAAGGCCATCGAGGACGCCAAGAAGGTCGCCTGACCACCCGACCACCTGTCCGACCACCTGTCTGTCCGACCATCCGTATGACCGCCCGTCCGCACGCGCCCGTACGCCATGTCCGTACGCCACGGAGGACCCGTATGACCACCGCAGTCACCGCACCGTTCCGCTTCTTCGGCCTGCACGTCGTACGCACCGAACGGCTCGGGCCCTCCATGGCCCGGATCTCCTTCGGCGGGGAGCAGTTGAAGGGCTTCTCCGCCGGCGGCCGGGACCAGAGCCTGTCCCTCTTCCTTCCGCAGCCGGGCCAGGACGTTCCGGTGATCCCCACCGGGGAGAACTGGTTCGCCGGGTGGCGGGCCATCGATCCCGGCGTGCGGGCGGTGATGCGCTCGTACACCGTGCGGCGGCAGCGCGGCGGTGAGATCGACATCGACTTCGCGCTGCACGGCGTCGGCGGCACCGGCGCGTGCGGCCCCGCCGCGCGCTGGGCTGCGGCGGCCGGGCCGGGAGACCGGGTCACCGTGCTCGGCCCCGCCGTCGCCGACAACTCGGCGGTGCGGTTCCGCCCGCCGGGGGGCACCGACTGGGTGCTCATCGCGGCCGACGAGACCGCGCTGCCGGCGGCGGCCGGGATCCTGGAGTGGCTGCCGCCCGGCACGAAGGCCAAGGTCTGGCTGGACGTTCCGACCCTCGGGGACCGCCAGAACCTGCTGACGCTCGCCGAAGCCGACGTCACCTGGCTCACGCACGGCGACGGCGCGGGCGTCCTTGAGTCGGTGCGCGCCGCCGAGCTGCCGTCCGGCACGCCGTACGCGTGGATCGCGGGCGAGTCGGGGACGGTACGGGCGTTGCGGCGGCATCTCGTCGGCGAACGGGGCTTCGACCGCCGGGCGGTGACGTTCGCCGGGTACTGGCGCCGCGGCCTGAGCGAGGAGCAACTGCGGGACCAGGGTTGTTAGCCCGCCCGCCCCGTCGGCACCGGGGCGGCACCCAGCCGCACCACCGACGCCCGGCCCCGCCCCGCAACGGCGCCGCACGGTCCCGCGCCTTCCGCGCCGCTCTCCGACCCTCGTTCCTGCCCCGCCCCCGCGGAGGCGAGCCCCGGCGGCAGCCGATGCCGCCCGGCGACGGCCGGAACGGGCAGGGACCGGGCCCAAGGCCCCGACGGCACTCGCCCCCGCCTCCGCCTTCGCCCCCGCGGAGGCGAGCCCCGACGACAACCGGATGCCACCGGGCCCAGGCCCCGGCGGCATCCGGAACCGGCGTGCGTCCGGGTGCGAACCGGGCCGCCGCCTCAGGCACCCACCTCGCCGCGGACCGGCACCGTGCGCGACAGGGGGCGCAGCCCAACCGAGCCGATGCGGCCGCCAAGGGCGGGGGCCGGTGCGGGATGGGGAGCGGGCACAGGCGTGGGCGCCCAGGCACTCGCGCTCACCTCCGCGGCCGGCTGCCCGGCGGCAGCCGGGTCCGCTGCTCCGCGGGGCAGACAGTCCCGCAAGCACGCGAAACGCGGCGGTCCCGGCCCGCGGGCCGGAGCGGACGCGGGCCCCAAAGCGAACGCGGGTCGCAAAACGAACGCGGGCCCCAAAGCGGGCCGAGTCCCCAAGCGGACAACCGCCTCGGCACAGGCAGAAACCCGGCGGCAGCCGGGCTCGGCGCCCGGCACGGCCGGGGTCGTTGCGGATGCCGCGATTCGCCGCGCGGGGGTCGGCGTCTCGCGCCTCCCGAGAGTCGCTCCGGCATCCGCACGCACCACCCCGTTCACAGATCAACTTAGGGTAGGCTAACCTAAATCAGCGCACTGAGCCGCACGCCCCCGTCCAAGCCGGGGGCTCCCCCATGCCGCGACCAAGTCCCCGATCCGGGAGGACAGTTCATGAGTCTCCTCGTGCAGACCGCCGAGGACCCGTCGACTCCGACGGCCGTCGCCACCCCCACGGCGCCGGCCGCCCCTGCCGACATGAGGTCGCACCTCCTCAACGACCGGAACGCGGAAGGCTACCGGCGCTCCGTCACCGAGGGAGTCGAGCGCGTGGCCGCCAGACTCCGCGCGACCGTCCGCCCGTCGACCGGGATCACCCCGGCCGAACTGGCCCCGGCCGTCGACGGGATCGACCTCGACCGCCCGCTGGGCGATCCGCTCGCCGCCCTGGACGAGCTGGAGGACGTCTACCTCCGGGACGCCGTCTACTTCCACCACCCCCGCTACCTCGGTCACCTCAACTGCCCGGTCGTCATCCCGGCGGTGCTGGGCGAGGCGGTGCTCTCCGCGGTCAACTCCTCGCTGGACACCTGGGACCAGTCCGCCGGCGGCACCCTCATCGAGCGGAGACTCATCGACTGGACCGCCGACCGGATCGGCCTGGGAGGGGCCGCGGACGGCATCTTCACCTCGGGCGGTTCGCAGTCCAACTTCCACGCCCTGCTGCTGGCCCGCGACGAGGCCTGCCGCATCGCACGGAAGAACGCCGAGAAGGAGCTGCCCAAGTCGCAGATCCTGTCGCGGCTGCGGATCCTCGCCTCCGAGGTGAGTCACTTCAGCGTCAAGAAGTCGGCCGCCATGCTGGGCCTCGGCTACGAGGCCGTGATCGCGGTCCCCGTCGGCCCCGACCGCCGGATGCGGATTGCCGCTCTCGCCGCGGAACTGGAGCGCTGCGAGGCCGAGGGCCTCATCCCGATGGCGGTCGTGGCCACCGCGGGCACCACCGACTTCGGCTCCATCGACCCGCTGTCCCAGATCGCCGCGCTAACCGGACGGTTCGGCACCTGGATGCACGTGGACGCCGCGTACGGCTGCGGCCTGCTGGTCTCCCCCACCCGCCGGCACCTCCTCGACGGCATCGAGCGGGCCGACTCCGTCACCGTCGACTACCACAAGTCCTTCTTCCAGCCGGTGAGTTCCTCGGCCGTCCTGGTCAGGAACCGGGAGACGCTGAGCCACGCCACGTACCACGCGGACTACCTGAACCCGCGCCGGATGGTGCGGGAGCAGATCCCCAACCAGGTGGACAAGTCCATCCAGACGACGCGCCGCTTCGACGCCCTGAAACTGTGGATGACACTGCGCGTCATGGGCGCCGACGGCGTCGGGAGGCTCTTCGACGAGGTGTGCGACCTGGCACGCACCGGCTGGCGGACCCTCGCCACCGACCCCCGCTACGACGTCGTCGTCGAACCTCAGCTGTCCACGCTGGTCTTCCGCTACATCCCCAGCGCCGTCACCGCGCCCGAGCTGATCGACCGCGCCAACCTCCACGCCCGCAAGGCCCTGTTCGCCTCCGGCGAGGCGGTCGTCGCGGGAACGAAGGTCGACGGCCGGCACTACCTGAAGTTCACCCTGCTCAACCCCGAGACGACGGCGGACGACCTGTCGGCCGTACTCGACCTGATCGCCGGCCATGCCGAGCAGTACCTGGGAGACCACCTTGTCCACGCCTCGTGAACCGTACGACTTCGTAGGCATCGGCCTGGGCCCCTTCAACCTCGGCCTGGCCTGCCTCACCGAGCCCCTCGCCGAACTCGACGGCGTGTTCCTGGACTCCAAGCCGGACTTCGAGTGGCACGCCGGCATGTTCCTCGACGGCGCGCACCTCCAGACCCCGTTCATGTCGGACCTGGTCACCCTGGCCGACCCCACCTCTCCGTACTCCTTCCTGAACTACCTCAAGGGGTCCGGCCGACTGTACTCGTTCTACATCCGCGAGAACTTCTATCCGCTGCGCGTCGAGTACAACGACTACTGCCGCTGGGCCGCCGCCCGGCTGGGCAGCGTCCGCTTCGGGCAGACGGTGAACACCGTCTCCTACGACGAGGCCGAGGGGGTCTACACCGTCCTCACCCAGGACGCCGCCTACCGCGCCCGCCACCTGGTGCTGGGCACCGGCACCACGCCGTACCTCCCCGAGTCCTGCCGGGGCCTGGACGGCGGGCTGTTCCACACCTCGCAGTACATGGACCGCAAGGAGGAGCTGCGGTCCAAGGAGTCCGTCACCATTGTCGGCAGCGGCCAGTCCGCCGCCGAGATCTACTACGAGCTGCTCTCCGAGATCGACGTCCACGGCTACCGGCTCAACTGGGTGACCCGCTCCCCGCGGTTCTTCCCGCTGGAGTACACCAAGCTCACGCTGGAGATGACCTCCCCGGACTACATCGACTACTTCGGCGCTCTGCCGGAAGACGTCCGCTACCGCCTGATGAAGGAACAGAAGGGCCTGTTCAAAGGCATCAACTCGGACCTCATCGACTCGATCTTCGACCTGCTCTACCAGAAGAACGCCGAGACGGGCGGCGCGGTGCCGACCCGGCTCATGACCAACACCGCGCTGCACTCCGCCTCGCACGACGCGGCCACCGGCACCTACACCCTGGGCCTGCGGCAGGAGGAGCAGGGCAAGGACTTCCGGCTCCTCACCCAGGGCCTGGTGCTGGCCACCGGCTACACCTACCGGGTCCCCGACTTCCTGGAGCCGGTCGCGGGCCGGCTCCGCCTCGACGCCCACGGCCGGTTCGACGTGGCCCGCAACTACAGCATCGACACCACGGGCCGCGGCGTCTTCCTGCAGAACGCGGGCGTGCACACGCACAGCATCACCTCGCCGGACCTCGGCATGGGCCCCTACCGCAACTCGTGCATCATCGCCGAACTGCTCGGCCGCGAGGTGTACCCGGTGGAGAAGCGCATCGCCTTCCAGGACTTCGGCGCTCCCGCGGACGGAGTGCTCGCATGAGCGACGCGAACCCGGGGACCCTGTACTTGCGCACCGATCCGGCGCTGGGCGAGTTCGCGATCCGCCCTCTCGACCCGCGCCGGGACTGCGGGCTGCTGCACCGGTGGGTCACCCACCCCAAGTCCGCGTTCTGGATGATGCAGGACCACACCCCACCGGACGTCGAGCGCGAGTACACGGCCATCGCCGGCTCCGCGCACCACGACGCGTTCATCGGGCTGCACGAGGGCCGCCCGGCCTTCCTCGTCGAGCGCTACGACCCGGCCGAGGTGGAGCTGAAGGGGCTGTACGACGCGCTGCCCGGCGACGTCGGCATGCACTTCCTCTGCGCCCCCGCCCGCACCCCCCTGCACGGCTTCACCCGGGCGGTCATCACCACCGTGATGGCCTTCCTCTTCGACGACCCGGCCACGGCGCGCGTCGTCGTCGAGCCCGACATCCGCAACAAGGCCGTGCACGCCCTGAACGCCGCCGTCGGCTTCGAGGTGGTCGGCCCGCTGCGGAAGCCGGAGAAGGAGGCGCTGTTCAGCGTCTGCACCCGCAAGCAGTTCGAGGCCGCGCAAGGAGTGACCCCG
>NZ_JAAAXQ010000368.1 GCF_009916105.1 Streptomyces sp. GC420
CCTGTGCCCCCTCTTTCTCCCTGTTTCCTCCCCGCCTCCTTCCGCCGCCGTCCGTCCGCGGGCGTTGGGCCGAAAGGCCCCCGGCCGGGCACGGGGTGGCCCCTGGCCACGGGCCCGGACGAGTACGAAGCTCGATAGGAGTACGGACTCACGGACACGGACACGGGCGCGCAGACGCCGGAGGTGCGGATCATGCAACGACAGCTCGTCGCGGGAATCGACGGATCCTCGGAGAGTTTCGCCGCCGCGCACTGGGCGGCGCGGGAGGCCCTGCGCCGCGGCACGTCGCTGCGGCTGGTGCACGCCTGGGAGTGGCACCCGCACCCGGCCGCCTCCGTGCCCGCGGACTCGACGCAACGCCACTGGGCCCGGCACACCCTGCGGCAGGTGGAGGACAGCGTCCGCGCCGCCTACCCCGAACTGCACATCACCGAGGAACAGGTGCCGGACCCGCCGGTCAGTGCCCTGCTGACGGCTGCCGAGCAGGCCGACCTGCTGGTGCTCGGCTCCCGCGGGCTCAGCGGTGTGGCGGGGTTCCTGGTGGGCTCGGTCTCGCAGCGGGTCACCGCGAAGTCACCACGGCCCGTGGTCCTCGTACGGGCGGGTGAGGACGCGGCCGACGAGCACTTCACCGGCACGGGGCCGGGTGAGGGACAGGAGCAGGAGACGGCGGGCGGGCGCAGGGGCGAACGGGACGACACGGTGGAGTCGGCACCCGCGCGCGACGTCGTCCTCGGTCTGGACACCGCCCGCCCCTGCGACGAGCTGATCGAGTTCGCCTTCCAGGCCGCGCGGCGCCGGGGCGCCGCACTCCACGCGGTCCACGCCTTCAGTGCCCCGCCGGCCTACGCCGCCGTCGACCGGCTCGTCCCGCCGCCGGGGCCCGAGCTGCTCGCGGAGCACGAGCACGCCGTGGTGGCGACCCTGCGGCCGTGGTGCGGGAAGTTCCCCGGGGTGACCGTCACCCGGACGGTCACCGAGGGACGGCCGGCCGCCGTGCTGGGCCGGGCGTCGACGGGCGCGGGGCTGATCGTGGTCGGCCGGCGGATCCGGTCGGGTCCGCTCGGCGCCCGTACCGGCCATGTCGCGCATGCGGTCCTGCACCACGCGGACTGCCCCGTCGCCGTGGTGCCGCACGGCTGACCACGGACCCCGGCCGGAGGTGGCGCGCCAGGGCGGGCACGCCCGCCCGGGTGGGGCCGACCGGCCGGGGCCGACGGGGCCGTTCGGCCCTTTCCTCTCCTTGATCAGCCCGTATTCACTGACCCAGGGAGGCGTCATCGTCCGCGCACGGACCGGCGCCTGCGGTCTGCTTGATCGAATCGGACAGTGCGGCAATGTGAGGGAGGCCCCGGTGGCGGTGAACGGAGCCCATCGGTGATCGCGGCGGTGGGGCACGCGGATCTGACCGCGGCCACGGCGGAACTGCTGGAGACCGAACTGCGCAGACGGCTCGATCAGGTCGCCGAGGGGGCGGCCGGGCTGGTGCGCGCCGGCGCGGGCCTCCCCGTGGTGTTCGGCCGGGCGCTGCGCAGCGCGGGCCGGAAGCTGGTCGTGCTGCTTCCGGCGCAGGGCACGGTGCCCGCGCCGCTGCCCGAACGCGACCGCAAGGCCGCCGGGGAACTGCTGGTGCTCGCCGAACAGGTGCGGCTGCTGCCGTACGACCCGGCCGACCGCGACGCCTGCGTCAGCGCGGACGAGCGGCTCGTGGCATCGTGCCGGCGGCTGCTCGCGGTCTGGGACGGATCGGCATCGGACGGGCGCGACGCCACCGCCCACCTGGTGGCCTTCGCCCAGGCACGGGGCATCCCGGTGGACATCGTCTGGCCCGAGGGCGCGGCCCGCGCCACGGACCGGCACACGTCCCTGCCCCGTACGACCGTGAACGGCCGCCCCTTCCGGTGCGGCCCCGGCGGTGGCCGGGCCGCGGGCCGTCAGGGCCGCGCCGTCGCCGCGACGGCGGCGGAGGAAGCCGATGACTGAAATCCTCCCGGGCGGTGGCCTCACGGCCGTGGACGGCAACCGTCCCGGCACCGGCCGGCACGGCACCTCGGGAGCCGGGAGACTGCTGGCCTGGCTGCTGGTGATCACCGGCGCGCTGGGCGTGCTCGCCTCGCTGGTCATCACCGTCGACAAGCTCAGGCTCGCCGAGGATCCGTCCTTCCAGCCCTCGTGCACCCTCAACCCGGTGCTGTCCTGCACCAACGTGATGCTGAGCGAGCAGGCGTCGGTGTTCGGGATCCCCAACCCGCTGCTGGGCCTGGCCGGCTATGCGGGCGTGACCGCGGTCGGCTTCGGGCTGCTGGCCGGCGCCCGCTACCGCCGCTGGCACTGGATCGGACTGAACATCGGCACGCTTCTCGCCACGGTGTTCTGCATGTGGCTGATGACGCAGGCGCTCTACGACATCGGGGCGCTGTGCCTGTGGTGCGCCCTGGCCTGGGCCGCCACCATCGCCATGTTCTGGGCCACCACCCTGCACAATCTGCGGCACGGCCTGCTGAAGGCCCCGAGGCCGCTGGTGGCCGGGCTGCTGGAGTTCCCCTGGGCGGTGCCCCTGACCTGGTACCTGATCATCGTGGCCCTGATCGCCACCCGGTTCTGGTCCTACTGGTCGACCCTGCTCTGAGCGGTGGCGGGGCCGGCCGGTCCCGTCCGCCGGGCCGGGCGGGAGCCGTTGCTCCCCAGCGGCCGGGCCCGTCCGGCCCTCTTCCGGCGCCCGTCGCGCGTGCGACGGTGAAGACCGGAAGGGGGCGACGTCATGGGAAGCAGGGTCGGGCTGTGGCGCTTTCGGCGCAACGAGCTCAAGCGCCGCTCGGACACCGCGGAGGCATGGACGTACGTGGCCGCCGCCGTACTGATCGCGGTAGCGGCGCCGGCCGCGGGTGCCGCGACCGCGGTGGCCGTCGAGGACGCCTCGCTGCGCCGGGGCCAGGACTGGCACACCGTCTCCGCCGTGCTGACCAAGGACGCCCCGCCCGCCTCCAGGGCCGGGTACGCGCAGGCCGGCCAGGTGCGCGCGACCGTGCGCTGGACCGCCGCCGACGGGACGGAGCGGAGCGGCCGCGCCCTGGTCTCCCCGGGCACCGAGGCCGGTGCGAAGACCACTGTCTGGCTCGACGAGGGCGGCGCGCTCCACGACGCCCCGCTGTCCGCCTCGGACGCCGAGATCGAGGGCATCGCCTCCGGTGCGCTCGCGGCCACCGGTGCGGCGCTGCTGGTCCTGGGCGGCGCGCTGACGGTACGGGTACGGCTGGACCGGCGGCGCGAGGCGGAGTGGGAGCGGGAGTGGGCGCAGGTGGGCCCGCAGTGGGGGCACCACCACGCCTGAGGCCCGCCCGGTCCCCGGCCGTCCGGCGCACGGAACCTGTCCCGGCGGCCACCGGCGCGCCCCGACACCTGTCCGGGCCCGGCCGTCTGCTCCGGTCCCGGCCGACTGCTCCGGTCCCGGTCATGCACACCCGGCCGACGGGGCCGGGACTCGGCTCTTCTGGTCCGGCCTACCGTGATCCGGCCCAGCGGCGGTAGGCGGCGACCGCGGTCGCCAGGGTCGGGAAGATCCGGTCGCGGCCCACGGACTCGGTGAGCCCGTAGGCGTCCAGATCGTCGAGCAGGTCCTGCTTGACCCGGGCGAGCGCGAACACCGCGCCGCGCCTCACCAGTTCGCGGCGCAGCGAGTCGACGGCATCCAGCGCGGTGATGTCGACCTCCACGTTGGCCTCGGTGTTGAGCACGAACCACGCCACCGGGCCGTCGCGTTCCTCCATCTCCTCCACGGCGGCGAGGGCGCGGTGGCGGAAGTCCTCGGCGTTGGCGAAGAACAGCGGCGAGTCGTAACGGTAGATGAGCAGCCCCGGGATCGTGCGGGCCTGCGGATAGTCGTCGACGTCGTGCATGCCCGGCACGCCGGGCACCCGGCCGAGTACGGCGTCGTGGGGCCTGGCGACCCGTGCCAGCAGTTCGGCCACCGACAGCGCGACCGCGACCAGTACCCCGTACAGGATGTCCAGGGCAAGTACCCCGGCCAGGCAGCCGAGAGCCAGCAGCAGCTCGCGGCGGCGGAACGAGGCGAGCCTGCGGAAGCCCGCCATGTCGACCATGCGGATGCCCGCGTAGACGACGAGCGCGCCCAGCACGGCCTTCGGGGTGTCGGCGAGCAGCGGGCCGAGGAACAGCAGCACGGCGAGCACCGCGGCGGCGGCGACCAGGGAGGAGGCCTGGGTGTGGCCGCCGGCCGAGCGGGCGAGCGCGGTACGGCTGGCGCTGCTGCTGACCGGGAAGCCTCGCATGAAGCCCGCGCCGAGGTTCACCGCACCCAGGGCGAGCAGTTCCCTGTTGGCGTTCAGCCGGTGGCTCTCCCCCGGGTCGGCGAAGGCACGGCCGGTCAGGATGACGTCCGAGTAACCGACGATGAGCAGGCCGCCCGCGGGCAGCAGCAGGTCGGGCAGCGCGCCGAGGTCCGGCAGCGAGGGACGGGGCAGGCCGGTGGGAACCTCGGCGAGTACGGCGATGCCGTGGTCGGTGAGGCCGAACACGGACGCGGCCGCGGTGCCGAGGACGACGACGAGCAGCGGGGCGGGCAGGGCGCGGGACAGCCGCGGCACGAGGAAGAGGAAGAGCAGGACGACGGCGGTGAGGATCACGGTGGGCAGGTGCGCCTCGGTCAAGTGGCGCAGGAAGGAGACCAGTTGCGGAAAGAAGCCCGAACCCGTCGTCGGGACTCCGGTGAGCTTGGGCAGCTGGTCCACGATCATGATCAGCGCGACGCCCGCAAGATAGCCGATCAGCACCGGCCGGGACAGCAGGTCGGCGACGAAGCCTAGCCTGGCGACCCACGCGAGCAGCGAGAGCAGCCCGACCGCGATGGCGAGGGCGGCGGCCAGGGCGGCGTACCTCCCGGGGTCGCCGGCCGCGAGCGGCCCGACCACGGTGGCCGTCATCAGCGCGGTCGTCGACTCGGGGCCGACCGACATCAGCCGTGACGAGCCGAACAGCGAGTAGAGGACCAGCGCGGGCAGGATCGCCCACAGCCCCGCGACGGGCGGCAGTCCGGCCACGCCCGCGTAGGCCATGACCTGCGGTACGAGGTACGCGGCGACCGTCGTGCCGGCCAGCAGGTCGCCGCGCAGCCAGGAGCGGCGGTAGCCGCCCGGCACGACGGCGCGCGGCACGACGGCGCGCGGCAGCAGGCGCGCCGCCCGCCCCGGGCCCGGGTCTTCCTGCGGGCCGCGCGGGGCGGGCCCGTCCGACGGATCGTCAGCGGTCATGGGGCTCCTTTCGCCGCGGCTCCTCCAGCATCGCCGCGGCGCGTGGGGAGGTGAAGGGTCGATCGGCCCATGATCCGCGAGCCCCGCGGGAGGTGGGTCGGCGGGGTCCCCGATCCGCTGTGACGCGGCACGCGAGGCCGGGCAATCCTGGCACGCCGGACCGGGCAACCCTCGCGCTGACGCCGAGCGGGCGACCGAGGCACACGAGGCCGGGGCCTGAAGCCGCCCGGTGAGCGCGGCCCGACCGTGGCCGGGCAGCCGTGTGCGCCGCGCCCGGCAGGAGCCGCCCTTTCCGGGGCCGCCCCCGCTCGCGGCGCCCCCGATGCCCGGGAGCGAGACAGGCCCAGACCGCGAACCCGGCTCGCCACACGGGCGGGCCGACGCCGCGGCCGCCTGTCATGTGCGCCGCATCCGCGCCCGGCGCCCTCGTTACCCGGGAGCGAGACAGGCCCAGACCGCAGAGCGGGCCGCCGCATGCGCGGGCCGCCGCGAACGCCGGCCGTGTGCGCCACATGCGGCAGGATCCCGCCCTTTCCTCGGGGGCCGCCCCCCGCGCCCGGCGCCCTCGATACCCGGGAGCGAGACAGGCCCAGACCGCAGAGCGGGCCGCCGCATGCGCGGGCCGCCGCGAACGCCGGCCGTGTGCGCCACATGCGGCAGGATCCCGCCCTTTCCTCGGGGGCCGCCCCCCGCGCCCGGCGCCCTCGATACCCGGGAGCGAGACAGGCCCAGACCGCGAACCCGGCTCGCCACACGGGCGGGCCGACGCCGCGGCCGCCTGTCATGTGCGCCGCATCCGCGCCCGGCGCCCTTGTTGCCCGGGGGGCGAGACGGGCCCAGGCCGCAGAGCGGGCTCGCCAACGTATGCGCGGGTCGGCCGTTCGGCCAGGTGCGCCGCATCCGCGCACCACGCCGTGCCCGGGCCGCAGGGCGGTCTGGCCGCATGTCGTGGAGCGGACCCGCTGTCCCGGTCGGCGGTCCGCGGCCCTCGGTAGGGGCCTGTTATTCCGTAGAACACAGCGGGTGCCGTCCGGCGACCGCGCCTCGGCGACACCGGCCCGTCGGCCCCCGGGAGCCACGGGCCGGGCCGGGCCGTCAGGCGAGGGTGACCTCGACCGGCAGGTGCTTGATGCCGTTGACGAAGTTGGAGCGGACCCGGGGCACGGGGCCGGCCAGCCTGATGTCCGCCAGGCGCGGGATCAGTTCCTCGAACATGATCCTGATCTCGGTGCGGGCGAGCAGATTGCCCAGGCACAGGTGCGGGCTGCCCTTGCCGAAGGTGATGTGGTCGTTGTTCTGCCGGGTGACGTCGAAGTCGTACGGGTTGCCGAAGACGTCCTCGTCGCGGTTGCCGGAGGCGAACCACATGACGACCTTGTCGCCCTCCTTGACCTGCTTGCCGCCGAGCTCGACGTCCCGGGTCGCGGTGCGCCGGAAGTGGTACACCGGGGACGCCCAGCGCAGGAACTCCTCGACGGCGGTGGGGATGAGGGACGGGTCGTCCCTGAGCCTGGCGAGCTGCTCGGGGTGCTGCAGCAGCGCGAGCATGGAGTGGGTGATGGTGTGGCGGGTCGTCTCGTTGCCGGCCACCACCAGCAGCAGGAAGTAGTTGTCGAAGTCCCTCGGCGAGAGGGGCACTCCGTCGCGCGGGGTTTCGTTGACGAGCCTCGAGACGAGGTCGGTGCCGTTCTTGCCGCGGCGCTGCCGGGCCAGCTCGCGGCCGTACTCGAAGACCTCGACGGAGGCCGGGGAGCGGAAGGGCAGGTCGCGGTACTTCTCGCTCTCCGCGCTGTGCAGCAGGACGTCGGCGTAGTCGGGGTCGGTGTTGCCGATGATGCGGTTGCCCCAGTCGATGAGCTGCTGGTTGTCCTCCGGTGGGACGTCGAGGAGCCGGGCCAGGACATTGATGGGGAAGTCGGCGGAGACGTCGGAGACGAAGTCGAACGTGCCCTTGGCCAGGGCGGCGTCCAGTGTCCTGGCGGTGAGGCCGCGCAGGAAGTCGCTGTAGCTGTCGATGACGCCGGCGCCGAACTGGCGCTGGATCACGCTGCGCAGGGCGCGGTGCCGGACACCGTCCATCTCCAGGATGGAGGCGCGCTTCTTGATCTGGTCGTCGTCGACCTCTTCGAGGTTGACGAACCTGGAGGAGGTGAAGGTGTCGGCGTCGCGGTCCACGCGGGCGATGTCGGCATGCCGGGTGACCGCCCAGAAGCCCGAGTTGGGCGCCTCCTCGGGCTGCCAGTGCACGGGGTCCTCGTGGCGCAGGGTGCGGAACATGCGCCAGGGCTTGATCCCGTCGGCGAAGTTGTCGAGGTCGGCCAGGTTCACCTGGTCCAGGGCGATGGGCTCGTCGAGGGCGGCGCGGAGTTCGGCGCCGGTGGCGGGGGTGGCGG
>NZ_JAAAXQ010000369.1 GCF_009916105.1 Streptomyces sp. GC420
GATCCGGACGCCCCTTCCGCACGTCGGCCCGCCGGCCTACGGGAACCAGCCGCCCGGCCCCGAGTTGCCGTTCGCGTTGCCGTTCGTCGTCGTACCGGTCGTCGTGCCCGTGGTCGTCGTGCCGGTCGTGACTCCGCCGTCCGTCGTCGTGCCGCCGTTGTCACCGCCGCCGAGGAGGTCCGGCGGAATGGTGATGCCGGGGAACGGGTCCTCCTGGCCGCCGTTCTGGTTGCCGCGGTTGTCGCCGGGCTTGTTGTCGCGCCGGTCGTCGTCCTCGTCCTTCTCCTTCTCCGTCCGGCCGCGCGGCACGGAGATCGGGTTGAAGGACGGGGTGTCGGAGGCGTCCAGCGCCCCGGTCATCGCTATCCGCCAGATGGGGCCGGGGAGGCAGCCGCCGCAGACCTTGTCGTAGTACGTGCCGCCGATGGTGATGTTGTACATCGACGCCTTCTCACCGACGTCGTCGCCGACCCACACCGCGGTGGAGAGGTTGGGGGTGTACCCCACGAACCAGGCGTCCTTGCGGTCGTTCGTCGTACCGGTCTTGCCCGCGTTGTCGCGGTCGCTCAGGCCGGCCTGGGTACCGGTGCCGTCCTCGACCACGCCCTTGAGCATCTGGTTTATGGTGTCGGCGGTCTGCTCGCTCATCGCCCGCGAGCACGAGGTCTCCGGCACCTCGATCTTCTTGTCGTCCGCCGTGGTGATGGACTCGATCGCTATCGGGGTGCAGTATGTGCCGCGGTTCGCGAAGGTGGCGTAGGTGGCAGCCATGGAGAGCGGGGTGCTCTCCTCACCGCCCAGGGTGATCGAGGGGTTCTGGCCGATGTCCTTGCCGTCGCCCCGCTGGTAGCCCATCTTCCTCGCCATCTGGACGGTGTCGCAGAGTCCGGCCTTCTGCTCCAGCATGGCGAAGTAGGTGTTGATGGACTTGCCGAGCGCGCTCGTCATGTCCCAGGCGCCCTTCTCGGACTCCAGCTCGTTCTGCAGGTCCCAGTTGCCGCTGCCGGCCGGGGAGCCCTTGCAGTTGGTGAAGGAGTTCATGGGGAGCGAGAGCTTCCACCCGCTCGAGAAGACCTGCGCCGGGCTGAGGCCCTTCTCCAGGGCCGCCGCGGCCGTTATCGGCTTGAAGGTCGAACCGACCTGGAAGCCGTACGTCGTGCCGCCCATCTTGCTGTCGACGGCCAGGTTCAGCACCGTCTCGTGCTTGGTCTGGTCCAGGCCGTACGGGCGCGACTGGGCCATGGAGAGGATCTTGCCGGAGCCGGGCTGGACCTGCACCACCGCGGCCGCGACCTTGTCGCTCTTGTAGACCTTCGATGTGGCCGCCTCGTTGGCGGCCTCCTGCGCGCGCGGGCTCAGGGTGGTCTTGACGGTCAGGCCACCGAGGTTCCAGAGCTTCTTGCGCTCCTCCTCCGTCTTCCCGAAGGCCGGGTCATTGAGGATGACCTTGCGCACGTAGTCGCAGAAGAAGCCGGCGCCGTCCACGGCCGTGATGCAGCCGTTCTTGGGCCGACTGATCTTCAGCCCGAGTTTCGACTCCTTGGCCTTGGCGGCCTCCGCCGGCGTGATGTCACCGACCTCGGCCATCCGCTGGAGGACGACGTTGCGCCGCTTGACGGCCTCCTCGGGGTCGTTCACCGGGTCGAACCGGCTCGGCGACTGCACGATGCCGGCGAGCAGCGCCGCCTCGCTGAGCTTCAGGTCCGCGGCGGACTTGGAGAAGTACCGCCGGGAGGCGGCCTCGACGCCGTACGCCTGCTGGCCGAAGAACGTGATGTTGAGGTAGTTCTCCAGGATCTTCTTCTTGCCGAGTTCCTCCTCGACCTGGATCGCGTACTTCAGCTCCTGGATCTTGCGGCCGAGCGTCTGCTGGGTGGCCTGGGCGACCTTGTCGGCATCGTCACCGGCCTCCTCCACGAAGACGTTCTTCACGTACTGCTGGGTGAGGGTGGAGGCGCCCTCCGACACCTCGCCCGCCTGCGCGTTCTTGTTGAGCGCTCGGAGCACGCCCTTCAGGTCGATCGCCCCGTGCTCGTAGAAGCGCGAGTCCTCGATCGCGACGATCGCCTTCTGCATGTACGGCGAGATCTTCTTCAGGGGCACGACCGTACGGTCACGTGAGTAGACCGTGGCGATCTGGCCGCCCTCTGAGTCGAGGATCGTCGTGCGCTGGCTGAGCGGCGGGGTCTTGAGGTTTGCGGGGATCTCGTCGAATCCCTCGACCGTTCCCTTGGCCGCAAGTCCCAGCGCTCCGAACGCGGGCAGGGCGATGCCTGCGAGCACGGCCCCGGAGAGCATGCTGACTCCGAGGAACTTGGCGGCCTGCTGGGTCTTCGTGAGACCCCCGCCGGAGGGCTTGTTTGGCATGGGGGCAGCCTAATCCGTAGTTATGAGCGTTCTGCAGTAGCGGGTGCTTCTCGGAGCGTTCGAGTACCAGACCGTGACATCCAAGGGCAGCCGGGCCGTCGAGGCCTCAACGTAGACCGGGTGCGTGGTCGTGGTGCTCATGGTGGTGGCGGTCACGTGGGCGCCACAGCGTCTCGCGCAAGAAGTCCGACCCCGGCGACGCCTTGGTCCTCGCCAACATCCTCCGCACCGACATGCACGCCCACAGGCCCCTGCCCGACGACTCCGACCTCGGCCGCGCGATCACCGTCCTGGCCCGCGCCCAGCAGGACTCTTTGTGGAACCGGCAGCAGCTCGCCAACCAGCTCCGGTCCCTGCTGCGCGAGTACTACCCGGCCGCGCTGGCCGCCTTCGCCGCCTGGACCAACGGTCTGTGCCGGCCCGAGGCCCGCGAGCTTCTCAAGACCGCCCCAACCCCTGCGCGGGCCGCACGGTTGACCCGCACCCAGATCCAGGCCGCGCTCAAGCGAGCCGGTCGCCAGCGCGGCATCGAAGCCGAGGGCGACCGCCTCCGCGAGGTCTTCCGGGCCGAATGGGCCCACCAGCCGCCGCTGGTCGAGGACGCGCTCGGCAAGCAGATGCTCGCCCTCCTCATCCAGCTGGACGCCGCCTGCACCGCCGCCGACCAGCTTGCCGAAGCGGTGGAAGAAGCCTTCCCGAGGCACCCGGACGCCGAGATCCTGCTGAGCTTCCCCGGCCTCGGCATCCAGCTCGCCGCCCGAGTCCTGGCCGAGATCGGCGACGACCGCACCCGCTTCGCCGACGCCCGCGGCCTCAAGGCCTACGCCGGGTCCTCGCCTATCACCCGTGCCTCCGGCACGAAGTCCGCCATCACCAGACGCTGGGTGAAGAACGACCGGCTCAACCACGCCGGCTACCTCTGGGCCTTCGCCTCCCTCCGGGCATCCACGGGGGCCAACGCCCACTACCGCCGCCGACGCGAACAAGGCGACTGGCACGCAGCCGCCCAGCGCAACCTCTTCAACCGCATGATCGGACAGCTCTACCACTGCCTCCAGAAGCGCGAGCTCTTCGACGAACAGTCCGCGTTCCCCGCACTGCCCACGTCCTTGGAGGCAGCAGCTGCCTGAGCCAGGGCCAGGCGAGCTCCTACCAACCCATGTCTCGGGCCACAGCCTCCTGCGCGGCGGCGATCTCCTCCTCGGTCGAACTGGCGATGTCGGCATCGACGTCGCTCTTCAGCCGAGTGAGCAGGTCCATCAGGGCCTGCTTCTGCGCGGGGTGTGTGATGGGGACCGTGTTGAGATCGGTAGTCATCAACCAGTCGAACAGGACGACAGCATCGGCATGCCAAAGCGGCACGGTCACCGTCGGCAGATCGGAATCCATGGCGCTCATCGTGCCTCGTTGAGCAACTCCACGACCGCGCCGTGTTCGGAGGACTCATCCCCTGGACTTGACGGCGTAGCAACGTGAGGTGTCTACGTTCTCAATCGCCGGACAGGTGTACAGGCGTTGGCCTAAGCTGGTCACAGCTGTCACGGCGTGGCCGGTTTCCGGGGGGTTCGGGGTGTCCCTCCGAAGGCCGAAGTGACCAGTCCGTGACAGGCGCCTGTCCTCCGAACGTGCATCCGGCCGGGAAAGTGCCCGTGCCCGAATCCACCGCATGCGTCACCCGGTGTTCTCCGTCGCGGGGCCGTGAACCGGGCCGGCGCACGGACGCAAGTCAACTGAAGTCAAGAGGATCGTCCTGGTTCGCCGGGATTGTCGCGCATGTCCTCAGCTCACTCCGTTGGGTGATCTGCCGCGTACCCATAGTCCGTTCGGGCCATTCAAGATTGGGCCCGAAGGGGGTGTTGCGCTGTGCCCACCTTCCGTAACGTCCTCAACTGGCAGCGGTGAATATGCCGCTGCCGCCGTGGGGGAGCCTCGATTCGGGAGAGGACGGCGCCGGCATGGGCTGGGTAACCGACTGGAGTGCGCAGGCGGCCTGCCGCACTACCGATCCGGACGAACTGTTCGTACAAGGAGCGGCGCAGAACAGGGCCAAGGCGGTGTGCACCGGGTGCCCGGTGCGGACCGAGTGCCTGGCTGATGCGCTCGACAATCGCGTCGAATTCGGCGTATGGGGTGGTATGACCGAGCGGGAACGTCGCGCACTGTTGCGCCGGCGACCCACTGTGACGTCCTGGAGGCGTCTGCTGGAGACCGCGCGCTCGGAATACGAGCGCGGCGCGGGAATCCTGCCCGTGACGGGCGAGGAGGACGAGGTGTTCGAGAGGTACGCGGCGGTGGGTTAGCGCGCGACGCGCGCGCCGGGCGGGAAGCACGGCCCTGGGAGGTGCGGTCCAGGGGCCCAGGAAGCCACGTACGGCGCCGAGTTCGGGGGAGCTCGGCGTTTACCGGGTCGGGTCACGTCGGCCCGTGTTCGCCGGCGTGTGATCCCTGTTTCATGAGTGCTCGGTCCGAGCGGTCTCGCTGCCCGCGCCCCGCGCCCTCGTCCGTCCGAGGTCTGAGGCCCCTCAGGCGGCTCCGGAGGGTGCGCGACCGGCCGCGAGGCGGTCACCGATGTCCCGCAGCCCGACCAGGTCGTGCACATCACCCGGCAGGGCGGCCACTTCGGCCACGGGAACCTCGGGGTGCAGGGCGGTGAAACGGTCGCGTGTGCGTTCCTCGCGCGCGACCACCTGCATGCGTTCGGCGTGCAGCCGCAGCAGGGCGGCGGTCAACTCCTCGACGCTCCGGGCAGGTTCGCCGGGCACTTCGAGAACATCGGGAGAAGCGGAGTCGTCGGGAGCTGGTTCGGGAGATACGGCCCTGGAGTCGCGGGAGTCACGAAGACCAGCTTTCCCGGCCACCTGATCCACAATGCGGCTCGCGTCAAGATTTTCTGTGCCGTCCGGGTCGCCGGGACCGGCCGGGGTCTCGGAGCCGTACCCGTACCCGTCGAGGTCCTCCGCGGCGGCCAGCGCCCGCTCGGCCGGCAAGTGGGCGGCCCCGCTGCCGTGCACCCGGTTCAGTACCAGCCCGGCCAGCGGCATCCGCTCCTCCTCCAGCCGCTCGACGAAGTACGCCGCCTCGCGCAGCGCGTCCCGCTCCGGGGCGGCGACCACGAGGAAGGCCGTGCCGGGGGCCTGGAGCAGCTGGTACGTGGCGTCGGCGCGGGACCGGAAACCGCCGAACATCGAGTCCATGGCGGTCACGAACATCTGGACGTCCCGCAGGAACTGGCCGCCCAGCAGCTTGCCCAGCGTCCCCGTCATCATCGACATCCCGACGTTGAGGAACTTCATACCGGCCCGGCCGCCCACCTTCGCGGGTGCCATCAGGACGCGGATGAACTTGCCGTCCAGGAAGGAGCCGAGCCGCTTCGGGGCGTCCAGGAAGTCCAGCGCGGAACGGGACGGTGGCGTGTCGACGACGATCAGGTCCCACTCGTCACGGGCCCGCAACTGCCCCAGCTTCTCCATCGCCATGTACTCCTGCGTGCCCGCGAAACCGGCCGACAGGGACTGGTAGAAGGGGTTGTCCAGGATCGCGCGGGCCCGCTCTCCGTCCGCGTGCGCCTCGACGATCTCGTCGAAGGTGCGCTTCATGTCCAGCATCATCGCTTGGAGTTCGCCGGGGCCCTTGACCCCCTCGACCTTCCTCGGCGTGTTGTCCAGGGCGTCGATCCCCATGGACTGGGCGAGCCTGCGGGCCGGGTCGATGGTGAGGACCACCACCTTGCGTCCCCGCTCGGCCGCGCGCACACCGAGCGCGGCAGCCGTCGTCGTCTTGCCGACGCCGCCCGCACCACAGCAGACGA
Source organism: Streptomyces sp. GC420 (assembly GCF_009916105.1). Taxonomy (GTDB): domain Bacteria; phylum Actinomycetota; class Actinomycetes; order Streptomycetales; family Streptomycetaceae; genus Streptomyces. Next base: position 6,176 of record NZ_JAAAXQ010000369.1, read on the forward strand.
TGATCCGCGTCTTCGGGTCGTCGACCAAGGGGTCGATCTTCAGCTCGGGTGCGGACGCCACGTTCATGCCGTCGTCTCCTGAATCACGTTCCTGTGCGCTGCCGTGCAGACGCGCCGACAGGGGGTTACCGCCGGGGCGCCGCACGCCCGCAGCCGCGCGATCCGGCTCACCCCGAATCGCCCGCATCCGCTGAATTGCCCGTACTCGCTGAATTGCCCGTACTCACTCCGGCTCACGACGGCTCACCACTGCTCGCGCAGTTCGCGGGCCAGCCGGTACAGCCCGGCCAGGTCCACGCCGTCGGGCAACAGCTCCAGCTCCCGCACCGGGACGCCGAGCCCGGCGAGCACGGCCCGCTGCTCCTCCTCCAGAGCCACCCGCTCCGCGTGTTCCGATGCCTCTTCCAGCAGCGGGTCCACCAGCCGCTCGGCGAGCCCGCCGCGCCGCGCCCCGCCCAGCCCGGCCGCCGAGAGTGCCTTGGCGATGTCCGCGCGCCGCGCGCCGAGCCCGTTCAGGTGGTCCTCGCCCAGCACCTTGGGCCGCACCATGTTGACGATCACCCGGCCGACGGGCAGGCCGGCTGCACGCAGGTCCGCGATACCGTCCGCGGTCTCCTGGACCGGCATCTCCTCCAGCAGGGTCACCAAGTGCACCTCCGTCTCGGGGGACTTGAGGACCCGCATCACGGCCTGGGCCTGATTGTGTATCGGGCCGATCTTCGCCAGGCCCGCCACCTCCGTGTTGACGTTCAGGAACCGCGTGATCCGGCCGGTCGGCGGGGCGTCCATCACCACGTGGTCGTACACGTACCGGCCGTCCTTGCCCTTCCGGCGCACCGCCTCGCAGGCCTTGCCGGTCAGCAGCACGTCCCGTACACCCGGGGCGATGGTCGTCGCGAAGTCGATCGCGCCGATCTTGCGCAGGGCGCGGCCCGCGCCGCCCAGCTTGTAGAACATCTGGAGGTAGTCGAGCAGGGCCAGTTCCGCGTCCATGGCCAGCGCGAACACCTCACCCCCGCCCGGCGCGACGGCGATCTTCCGCTCCTCGTACGGCAGCGGTTCCGTCTCGAAGAGCTGCGCGATGCCCTGCCTGCCCTCGACCTCGACGAGGAGAGTGCGTTTGCCCTCGGTCGCGAGGGCGAGCGCGAGAGCGGCGGCGACCGTGGTCTTTCCGGTCCCGCCCTTGCCGCTGACGACCTGGAGCCTGCTCACGTATTCGAGCCTAACCAGTAAGGCCGTGGCCTAAGCAGGGGGTGTGGTCCGGGAGTGGTCCGGAGGTGGTCCGCGGACGCACCGGACGCCGCTCCTCAGCGGGCAAACCCCGACCGACGCGGCACTCGGCCGGCGGCAGTCCCGTCGACTCCCCCGCCGCCTGGAAGGCCTCCTCCACCACGTGCCGGGGGAGGTCGCCCCACGCGACGAACCGCCCCACCTTCAGCGCGGACCGGTACAACGTG
>NZ_JAAAXQ010000036.1 GCF_009916105.1 Streptomyces sp. GC420
CCCTCGCCGTCACCATGCGCACGCCCGGTGACGACTTCGCGCTCGCCGCCGGGTTCCTGGTCAGCGAGGGCGTGCTCGGCTCGGCGTCGGAACTCGCCAACATCGTGTACTGCGCCGGGGCGACGGCCGAAGCGCTCGCCGTTCATCCAGTCCGAACGGGCCTGGGCGATCTCCTCGCTGGTGCGGCCTATGAAGTTCCACCACATCACGAGCTCCTCCTCGAAGGGCTCGCCGCCGAGCAGCATGAGCCCGGCGTCGGAGACGGCGCGCAGCGGGAGGTCGGAGCGGCCGCAGCCGAGGTAGAGCATGGACCCGGGCAGCACGGGCACGCCGTCGACCTCGGCCTCGCCCGACATGGACAGCACGGCGTACTCGAAGTCGGGCTCCAGGGGCAGCCGCGCCCCGGCACCGGCGGCGAGAGCGAGGTCCGCGCCGACGATGGGCGTGTACGTCGTGCCGGGTGAGGCCGCGCTGTCGAGGGAGCCGAGCAGGACGGTGGCGGTCAGGCCGGGCGCGGTGACGACGGGCAGGTCGGCGTGGTGCTGCCAGTGCGGCTCTGTGTGGCGGTGCGCGTCGGGGAGCGCGACCCAGAGCTGGGCCCCGTGCAGGAAGCGCGCGTGGTGCTTCGGGCTCTCCTCGGAGTGGGAGATGGCCCGCCCGGAGGTCATCAGGCCGAGTTCGCGGGGGCGGATCGTCTGCAGGCTGCCGAGGCTGTCGCGGTGCAGCACCTCCCCTTCGTGCAGCCAGCTGACCGTCTGCAGGCCCATGTGGGGATGGGGCGGGACCTGCATACCCGGCTCGTAGGCGATGTCGTCGGGCCCGTAGTGGTCGACGAAGCACCAGGCGCCGACCATGCGGCGGCCGAGGTTGGGAAGCAGCCGGCGGACCTCGGTGGATTCCCCCAGCTGCACGCGGCGCGGGCTGAGGAGTTCCCGCACCGGTTCCGCCACGACGAAGCCCCGCCCGCCGCAGACAGTGGGAACGGCCTGGCGATCCAGATTGCTCATGCTCACAACCTATGCCTGTCGGTCACTCGCGCGGCGTGCCGCACACGAATAGAGATTGTGGAATATTAAACTGCTTCGGGTCGCTGAGGACGGCATGAGGCAACGGCAGGAGCGGACACGGAGCTATCTCACCCACGGTACGGCGGCGGAGCGCTGGGAGCGCGCACAGCTGTTCTTCGGGGCGAAGGAGTACGCCGACGCGGCCAGGGTGCTGCACAGCGTGGTCGAGGAGACGCCCGAGCAGGTCGGACCCCGCCTGCTGCTGGCCCGTGCCTACTACCACTCCGCGCAGTTGCGCCGGGCCGAGGAGCAACTGCGCGCGGTACTCGACCGCGACCCCGTCGAGCGGTACGCCCGGCTGATGCTGGGCCGCACGCTGGAGCGGCAGGGCCGTCCCGAGGAGGCCGCGCGGCACCTGCGGCTGGCGGCCGTGCTCGGCGGCGAGTTCCCCGAGCCGACGCACTGAGCGCGCCGCCCCCTCGGGCGGTGACGCGGGCGCACGGGGCCAGGCGCACGAGCCGTGAGGCGGTGCGGGCGTGCGCCTGTGCGACCGCATTCCCGGGGGTCGGTACCCGGGAATGCGGGGGCACGGCCCGGGCGGGCTAGCCTGGGGCCACGATGAACCGTTTGACCACGTCATGGGGCGAGTTCGAACTCGCCCGCTTCCCCGAGGACCCGCGCGACCGGCTCCGGGCCTGGGACGCCGCCGACACGTATCTGCTGCGGCACCTGGCCGGGCTCGCCGGGGACGGTGACACGGCCGCCCCCGTCGATCTGTCGGGCACCGTGGCCGTGGTCGGTGACCGGTGGGGCGCCCTCACGACCGCGCTCGCCGCACACCGTCCCGTACAGGCCGCCGGTTCCGCAGAGGTCCCCGGTCCCGCCGAAGGCACGGCCCCCGCGCAGGACGCGGCCCCGGCACCGGTCTCCGGGCTCGTGCAGATCACCGACTCCTTCCTCACGCAGCAGGCCACCCGGGCGAATCTGGCCCGCAACGGCCTCGTCCCGGGCGTCGGGGACGAGAACAGCCACAGGGACGGGGACGGCGGGCCGGTGAAGCTGCTGTCCACCCGCGAGACCCCGCCCGGACGGATCGACGTCCTGCTCGTCCGGGTCCCCAAGAGCCTCGCGCTGCTGGAGGACCAGCTGCACCGTCTCGCGCCCGCCGTGCACCCCCGCACCGTGGTCGTCGGCACGGGCATGGTCACCGAGATCCACACCTCGACGCTGAAGCTGTTCGAGAGGACCATCGGCCCGACCCGTACCTCCCTGGCGGTGAGGAAGGCCCGGCTGATCCTCTGCACCCCCGACCCGGCGCTGCCGCGCGTCCCCAGCCCCTGGCCGCTGGTCCACACGCTCCCGCCCGGCGCCGGCCCCGTCTCCGGTCTCCCCGTCACCAATCACGCCGGGATCTTCTGCGCCGAACGGCTCGACATCGGTACGCGGTTCTTCCTCCAGCACCTGCCGCGGCTCCGGGGACCGCAGCGCATCGTCGACCTCGGCTGCGGCAACGGGGTGGTCGGTACGGCGGCGGCGCTGGCGTGTCCGGAGGCGGAGGTGGTCTTCGTCGACGAATCCTTCCAGGCGGTCGCCTCGGCCGAGGCCACCTTCCGCGCCTGCACCGGCGCACGGGGCCCGGCGCGCGGGGCGGAGTTCCTCGTCGGCGACGGTCTGTCCGGCGTCCCGGACTCGAGCGTGGACCTGGTCCTGAACAACCCGCCCTTCCACTCGCACCGCGCGACGACCGACGACACGGCCCGCCGCATGTTCTCCGGCGCCCGCAGGGCCCTGCGACCCGGCGGGGAGCTGTGGGTCGTCGGCAACCGTCACCTCGGGTACCACGTGCGGCTGCGGCGGCTCTTCGGCAACTGCGAGGTCGTCGCGAGCAACCCGAAATTCGTGATCCTCAAGGCCCGCAGACAGCGGTGACCCGGAGCCGCGGCCCGGGCGGTGACCCGGACGCCGGCCCCGCGGGGCGGAGGCCCGGGCCGGTGCCCGGGTCACCGCCAGTGGAAGTGCGTCCAGGTGTGTTTGTCCCCACCGACCCAGCGGACGACATCGGGGTCGTCCAGGTCGAGGTGGCCGAGGCCCGCCCGGTGGGCGATCTCCATGACGTCGAGGACCGACGTGGCCTTCCCGGCCAGTTCGCCGCCGATCTCGACGATGCGGAACGGGGGCTCTCCGGGCTGGACACCCAGCACGGTGATCGGGGGGACCGCGATGTGCGGTACTTGGCTCTCTGTCACGCGCGCCTCCTCCCTTCTTGCGTCTCCTGATCCGCCTTCTCGCCGGTGGTCAGGCCTTGTTCCTACTGATCACGGTAGGTCTCGAGCAGCCGCAGCCACACCTCGCTGATGGTCGGGTAGGCGGGCACGGCGTGCCAGAGCCGTTCGACGGGGACCTCCCCGGCGACGGCGACGGTGGCGGAGTGGAGCAGTTCGGACACGCCGGGACCGACGAACGTGGCGCCGAGCAGCACTCCGCGGTCGAGGTCGACGACCATCCGGGCCCGGCCGCGGTAGCCGTCCGCGTAGAGACCGGCGCCCGAGACGGAGCCCAGGTCGTAGTCGACGGCCCGGACCCGGCGCCCGGCGCGTTCCGCCGCCTCGGCGGTGAGGCCCACGGAGGCGGCCTCGGGGTCGGTGAACACGACCTGGGGCAGGGCGGCGGAGTCGGCGGTCGCCGCGTGGGCGCCCCAGGGGTCGGTCTCCAGGATCGGGGTGAGCCGGGCGCGGGCGGCGATCGCGGCGCCCGCCACCCGCCCCTGGTACTTGCCCTGATGGGTCATCAGCGCACGGTGGTTGACGTCGCCCACCGCGTACAGCCAGTCGCTGCCGTGTACCTGGCAGCTGTCGTCGACCTCCAGCCAGGAGCCGGGCTCGATGCCGACGGACTCCAGGCCTATGTCGTCGGTGCGCGGTGCCCGGCCGGTGGCGAACAGCACCTCGTCGGCCCCGACGAGCTCGCCGTCGTCGAGGGTGAGGGTGACGCGGTTCCCGTCCCGTACGACCGCGCTCACCGTCGCGTTGGTGCGGACGTCGCAGCCGGCCTCCTTGAGGCTCTCGGTGATCAGGTCGCCGACGAAGGGTTCCATGCGGGGCAGCGGCCGCTCGCCGCGGATCAGTACGGTCACCTCGGAGCCGAGGGCCCGCCAGGCGGTGGCCATCTCGACGCCCACCACTCCCCCGCCGACGACGATGAGCCGGCCGGGGACGGTGCGCGCGCTGGTGGCCTCACGGCTGGTCCACACCTTGGCCCCGTGGATGCCGGGCAGGTCGGGGATCGCGGCCCGGCTGCCGGTACAGACGGCCACTGCGTGCCGTGCGGTCAGCAGGTGCTTCTCGCCCTCCGGGCCGACCACGGAGACCTTCCGGGGTCCCGCCAGCCGGCCCTGGCCGCGGAAGAGGCGCGCGCCGGTGGACTCCAGCCAGGCGACCTGGCCGTCGTCCTTCCAGTCCGAGGCGAAGTGGTCACGGCGGGCGAGGACCGCGGCGGCGTCCAGCGGATCGGCGGCACCGCGGCCGATGCCCCGGACCTTCATGGCGTCCGAACGGGCGCTGACCGGCCGCAGCAGCGCCTTGCTCGGCATACAGGCCCAGTACGAGCACTCGCCGCCGACGAGTTCACTCTCCACCACCGCGGTGCTCAGCCCTGCGGCGCGGGTGCGGTCGGCGACGTTCTCGCCCGTGGGCCCGGCGCCCAGCACCACCACGTCGAACTCCTCGGCCACCGTCGTCATCGTGCGTCAGCTCCCCTGCTTCGCTGGTGCGGGCCGTGGTCGGTCCCCCACCGATCAGTGTGGCGGCGGGAGTGCCCCGGGGCCACATGGGCAGTCGGAATAGGTCGGGCGGATGCGCCGTTGTGCGGGGTGTCCGGCGCCCAGATGACGGGAAGGCATGGCATGACCAGCACCGTTGAACTGACCAAGGAGAACTTCGACGAGATCGTCTCGGCGAACGACTTCATCCTGATCGACTTCTGGGCGTCCTGGTGCGGTCCCTGCCGCCAGTTCGCCCCGGTCTACGAGGGCGCCGCGAAGCGCCACGAGGACCTGTTGTTCGGCAAGGTCGACACGGAGGCGCAGCCGGAGCTGGCCGCGGCCTTCCAGATCCAGTCGATCCCCACGCTGATGATCGTCCGCGACAACGTGGCGGTCTTCGCCCAGCCGGGTGCGCTGCCGGAGGCGGCCCTGGAGGACGTCATCGGCCAGGCGAGGAAGCTGGACATGGACGAGGTCCGCAAGTCCATCGCCGAGGCGGAACAGAAGTGACGCGGCAGCCCCCACCGGGCACGCCGACGCGCCGTACCCCTCACCGGACGGACCAGTGACACGGGCGCCCCACGGCCCTGACGGCCGCGGGGCGCCCTTTGTCTTTCCGCCCCCGGTGGCTCCCGGGGGCGGACGGGGGATTTCGGGGCCCGGAGGGCCCGGGGAATCCCGCCGGAGGGCTCAGAACGGGTAGCCGGCCACGTCGCCCCGGACCGTGGTCCAGCGCAGCTCCGTGAACGCCTCGATGTTGGCCTCGCCGCCGAACCGCGCTCCGGTGCCGGAGGCCGCGATGCCGCCGAAGGGCGCGACGGCCTCGTCGTTGACCGTCTGGTCGTTGATGTGGGCGATGCCCGTGGGGATGCGGTCGGCCAGTTCGAGACCGCGTGCCGTGTCACGGGTGACGATGCCCAGGGAGAGCCCGTAGGGGCCGGCCGCGGCCAGGGCGGCGGCCTCGTCGGGTGTGCTGAAGGGCCGCACGGGCGCGACCGGGCCGAACACCTCCTCGGCATAGGCGGGGGTCTCGTCGTCGGCGCCCGCCAGCACCGTCGGCCGGTAGAAGAGGTCCTCGTGCGTGCCGCCCGCGGCGAGCTTGGCGCCCATCGCGGTGCTGGCCGTCACCAGGCCGTGGATCTTGTCGAGCTGGCTCCGGTCGATGATCGGCCCGAGGTGGACCTGCTCGCGGTACGGGTCGCCCACGGCGAGGGAGTCGGCCTTGGCGGCCAGCCGGTCGACGTACTCCTCGTACAGCGAGGCGTGCACCAGGTGGCGGCCGGTCGTCATGCAGATCTGGCCCTGGTGGAAGAAGGAGCCCCAGGCCGCGGTGGAGATGACGGCGTCGATGTCGGCGTCCTCCAGTACCACGAGCGCGCTGTTGCCGCCGAGTTCGAGGTGGGCGCGCTTGAGGGCGCGGCCGGCCGCCTCGCCGACCGCCCGGCCCGCGGCGGTGGAGCCGGTGAAGGAGATGACGGGGATGCGGGGCTCGGTGACCAGAGCCCGGCCGACGTCGGCGCCGCCGGGCAGGACGTGCAGCAGCCCCTCGGGCAGCCCGGCCTCGGCGAGGACCGCCGCGACGGCCAGGCCGCCGACCACGGCGGTGCGGGGGTCCGGCTTGAGGATCACGGCGTTGCCGAGGGCGAGGGCGGGGGCGACCGAGCGGATGGACAGGATCAGCGGCGCGTTGAACGGCGAGATCACGCCGACCACGCCGACCGGGAGGCGCCGGGTGTACGAGAGCCGGGGCGCCTCGCTGGGGAGAACCTGTCCGGTGGGGCGGGAGGCGAGGGCGGCGGCCTCGTAGCACTCCTGGGCGGCGACGTGCAGCTCGAACTCGGCCTTGCCCGGGATGGAGCCGGACTCCCGGACGATCCAGTCCTTGTACTCGGCGGCGTGCGCCGTGAACAGGTCGCCGGCGCGGCGCAGCACGGCGGCACGCTCGAAGTGCGGGGTGCGTGCCCACGCGGTCTGCGCGGCCGCCGCGGCTTCGGTGGCGGAGGTGACGTCGTCCGGGGTGGCCAGGACGTAGCTCGCGAGGCTCTCCCCCGTGGCGGGCTCGAGGACGGCGGCTTCGCCACCGGACAGTCCCCGGGGCTGCCAGGTCTTCGGGTCGAGCAGGGACATGAGGATCTCCATTGGCTCAGTGGTGCTCGTGGCTCGATGGTGCTCGTGGCTCGGCGGTGCTCGGGCCGCCCCCGCGGCCCGGTCGTGCTCAGGCTCCTCGAACAGGCTGGTCGAGGGGCAGCCCCACGTAGTTCAGGGCGAGCTCGGCCGCGGCGGACGGCGAGTCCGCGATGCGGTGCAGGCGCGCGAGCTGCACATGGTGTTCGAAGGCGCTCTCATCCGGTTGAGCGTGCAACATCGTAGTCATGTCATAGGAGAAACGTGTCGCCTGCCAGACCCTCTTGAGGCACAAGTCGCTGTAGGCGTCGAGGAGTTCGGTGGATCCCGTGCGGGCGAGGTGGGTGAAGGCGCGGGCCAGCAGGGTGACGTCGGAGACGGCGAGGTTGAGCCCCTTGGCTCCGGTCGGCGGCACGATGTGCGCCGCGTCCCCGGCCAGTAGCAGTCTGCCGTGCCGCATCGGCTCGGTGACCCAGCTGCGCATCGGCGTCACCGACTTCTGCGTGATGGGGCCCCGCCGGAGCGTCCAGTCGCCGTCCAACTCGAAGCGGGTCTCCAGCTCGTCCCAGATGCGTTCGTCGGACCAGTCCCGCGGATCGGTCCCGTTGGGCACCTGGAGATAGAGCCGGGAGACGCTGGGCGAGCGCATGCTGTGCAGGGCGAAGCCCCGGGCGTGCCGTGCGTAGATCAGTTCCTCGCAGGACGGGGGCACGTCGGCGAGGATCCCCAGCCAGGAGAACGGGTAGGTGCGCTCGTACGTCCTGAGGACCTCGTCCGGGATCGTGGCCCGGGCGATGCCGTGGAAGCCGTCGGCGCCCACCACCCAGTCGCAGTCGAGGGTCTGCTCACGGCCCTCGTGGCGGAACCTGACGAGGGGCTGCCCGGAATCGGGCTTCTCCACCGCGAGGGCCTCGGCCTCGAAGAACAGCGGCGGCCCGTCGGCGAGCTGACGCTCAATCAGATCCTTCACGACCTCGGTCTGCGGGTACACCATCACCGAGCGGCCGCCGGTGAGGGCGGGGAAGTCGATGCGGTGGCCGCGGCGGTCGAAGCGCAGCTCGATGCCGTGGTGGACCATGCCCTCGCGGTCCATGCGCCCACCGGCCCCGGCCTCGCGCAGGACGTCGACGGTGCCCTGCTCCAGGATTCCGGCGCGCTGGCGCTGCTCGACGTACTCACGTGTGCGGTTCTCCAGCACCACGCAGTCGATGCCGGCGTTGTGCAGCAGCCGGGCGAGCAGCAGCCCGGCGGGCCCGCCGCCGATGACGGCGACCTTGGTTCTCATCGGATCAGCGCTCCAGTACGAGGGCGAGGCCCTGGCCGACACCGATGCACAGCGCGGCAAGGCCGGTGCCCGAGCCGGCGGCGGCGAGCTGGTGGGCCACGGACCCGGCGAGGCGGGCTCCGGAGGCGCCGAGCGGGTGACCGATCGCGATGGCCCCGCCGCGCGGGTTGACGACGGCAGGATCGAGTTCCGGCCACTCGGCGAGACAGCCGAGGGACTGGGAGGCGAAGGCCTCGTTGAGCTCGAAGGTGGTGAGGTCGCCGAAGCCGCGACCGGCCTTGGCGAGGGCCTTCTGTACGGCCTCGACCGGGCCGAGCCCGAAGAAGTGCGGCTCGATGCCGGTGACGGCGGAGGCGCGGATCCGGGCGAGCGGCTCCCGGCCGGTGGCGCGCAGGCCCTCCTCGTCCACGATCAGGAGCGCCGCCGCACCGTCGTTGAGCGGGGAGGAGTTGCCGGCGGTGACCGTGCCGCCGTTCTTGCGGAAGGCGGGCTTCAGCTTCGCCAGCGCCTCCATGGTGGAGGACTCGCGGATGCACTCGTCGCGGGTCAGGTCCACGCCCTCGTAGGGCACGACCTCGTTGTCGTAGAGGCCCTGCGACCAGGCCGCGGCGGCCTTGCCGTGCGACTCGAGGGCAAAGGCGTCCTGCTGCTCCCTGCTGATGCCGTGCTTGTCGGCGATCAGCTCGGCACCCTCGCCGAGTGGGACGGTCCACTCGGCGGGCATCCGCGGGTTCACCATGCGCCAGCCGAGGGTGGTGGAGTGCAGCTGCTGGTGGCCTGCGGGGTAGGCGCGCTCGGGCTTCTGCAGCACCCAGGGCGCGCGGGACATGGACTCGACGCCGCCGGCGATGACCACCGAGGCGTCGCCGAGGGCGACCGCGCGGGCGGCCTGGATGACTGCTTCGAGGCCGGAGCCGCAGAGCCGGTTGACGGTGACGCCGGGCACGGAGACGGGGAGTCCGGCGAGCAGGACGGCCATCCGGGCCACGTCGCGGTTGTCCTCTCCCGCGCCGTTGGCGTCACCGAAGAACACGTCTTCGACGCGGGCGGGGTCGAGGTCCGGGGTGCGTTCCACCAGGGACCGGACCACGTGCGCGGCAAGATCGTCGGGCCGTACGGAGGCGAGGGCGCCGCCGAATTTTCCGATGGGGGTGCGGACGGCGTCGACGATGTACACGTCGCGGATGCTCATACGGGTCTCTCCTGCGGCCGGATCTCAGCGGATGGCAAGGGACTGGTCCGGGCGGTGCCGCCCGGCGTGACACCCAGGGGGTTGTTCGCCCAGTGAACTTATGTTCATACTTGCCCCCTCGAAGTCTCTGCCGCACGCCGCCCGCTGTCAACGGTCGGCGAGCACCCAGCCTGGAGCAGCCATGCCGGACACCGCCCCGCAGCCCGCCCCCGACGACACCGTCGGCCCGCTCCAGCGCGGGCTCGCCGTGCTGCGCGCCCTCGGCCGCGCGGACGGCGGCAGGCTGCGCCACAGCGAGCTGGCGCGCGGCACGGAGCTGGCCCGCTCCACCGTCGACCGGGCCGTCGCGACGCTGTGCACGCTGGGTCTCGTGAGCAGTGACGGGCGGGAGGCGGAGCTCGCGCCCCAGGCGATGCGGCTCGGCGGCGCCTATCTGTCCGCCTCCGGGATCCCGGAGGCGCTGGGGCCGCTCGCCGAGCGACTCGCCGACGAGTTCGACGAGTCGGTGTCGGTCGCCGTCCCCGACGGCGACGGCGTGCGGTTCGTCCTCCAGACCGTACGCCGCAGGACCATGTCCCTCGCCTTCCGCATCGGCGACCTGCTTCCGGCGGAGCGCTGCGCCCCGGGGGCCCTGTTCGCCGCGGAGTGGGACGAGCGGACCTGGGCCGCCTGGCGGAAGCGGCGCGCGGCCGACCCCATGGACCGGGGCTTCCCCGCCGTGCCACCGCGCCCGGCCCCTTGCGCGGACCGGTTCGAGGAGCTGTCCGCCGAGTGCGGGCGGCGCGGCTGGGCCGGTGACGACCAGCTGATCGAGCCCGGGCTGCTGGCCGTGGCCGTGCCGGTGCGCGGCCCGCAAGGGCAGGCCGTGTGCGCGGTGAGCGTGGTCAGCCACACGAGCCGCTACGACCCGGACTCGCTGCGCGAGACGGTGCTGACCCGGCTGAGGGAAGCGGCGGGCGAGTGCGAGGCGGCGCTCGCGGCACACCGGGCGGCCCCCGACCCGTCCCCCGGCGGTCATGCGCTGCTGCGGCCCGAGGGCGCGGAGCCGGGGCCCGGTTATCTCCAGTCGCTGGCCCGCGGGCTGTCCGTGCTCACCGCGCTCGGCGCCGGGCGGGACGAGGGCATGACCCTGAGCGCCGTGGCCGGGGCGACGGGGCTCGCCAGGGCCACGGCACGACGGTCGCTTCTCACCCTGGAGCAGCTGGGCTACGCGGCGAGCGACGGCCGGCGGTTCCGGCTGCTGCCGCGGGTGCTGGAACTCGGCTACGCCTCGCTGTCGGATCGCGGCTTTCCCGAGCTCGTGCAACCGCACATGGCCGAACTGGTCAAGCGCGTGGGCGAGTCGGCGTCCATGGCGGTGCTGGACGGGCAGGAGATCGTGTACGTCGCCCGGGTGCCCACGGTCCGCATCATGAGCGTCAACATCAGGCTCGGGACCCGTTTCCCGGCGTACGCGACCTCCATGGGCCGGGTCCTGCTCGCGGGCCTCGGTCCGCAGGAGCGGGCGGTCCGGCTGCCCCGCGTCCTGCCCGAGCCGCCGACCTCCCGCACGGTGACCTCGCCCGCCCGGCTCGCCCGGATCGTCGAGGAGACGGAGCGGAGGGGGTACGCCTTGGTGGACGGGGAGTTGGAGGAGGGACTGCGCTCTCTCGCGGTGCCGGTCCACGACGCGAGCGGCCGTGTCGTCGCCGCCCTCAACCTCGCCCAGCACTCCGGCCGGGGCACGCCGGAGGACATGGTGGACGCCCTGCTGCCGGCGCTGCGTGAGACGGCCGCCCACATCGAGTCCGACCTGCGTGCCGTGGCGTACGGCCGGGCCCTGCCGCCGCCCTGACACGGGGGCGGCCGCCCTGCCGCCGCCCTGGACCGCCCTTCCGCCGCACCGGCACCGGGGCGGACCCGCGGCCGGCGCGCCGGGCTTCCGGCGGAGCGCTCGGCTCAGGTGGAGGCGCGGCGGACCGCGTACGCCGTCATCAGGGTGGTGCTGCCGAGGTCGGCGGAGGAGTCGCGGACCGCGGTGTCGACGAGCGAGGCGAGCGCCTCACCGGTCACGAGATCGAGGTGGACCGTGCTGAGGCGGGGGCGCTGGAGACGGCCGAGCAGGAGGTCGTCCGCGCCCATGACAGCGATGTCGCCCGGCACGCCGACACCCTCGTCGCACAGGGCGCGCATCAGCAGGGCCGCGTACTCGTCGTTGTAGGCGAACACCGCGTCCAGCCCGATCTCACGTGCCCGCCGGGCGGCGAGCGAGGCCGGCTCCTCCTCGTACGCCAGCGGCAGCGGCTCGATGAACACGCCACTGCGGTCGGCCACTTCGCGCGCCCCCGCCAGCCGGGGCGCCGAGAAGACCTCCAGGCCCGGCTCCTGCGGCACCACCACCCCGATCCTCCGCCGGCCCCGCTCCACCAGGTGCTCGAGGGCGCAGCGGCCGATCGCGGCCTGGTCGGCGTGCAACAGGCGGGCGCCCTCGACCGGTTCGGGCCCCAGCGTGACGACCGCGCGGGCGCCCGACCGCTTGAGGATCTCCACGCCGTGCGCGGTCAGCCCCGGCTCACCGAACGAGAGCACCGCGACCGGGCGCAGCTCCGCCCAGGCGCGGGCCGCCTCGTCGCCGCTCATGCCGATGGTGCCGTACTGCACGACGGTGTAGTCCAACCGCCTGAGCGCCCACTGGAGTTCGGCCAGGAAGCGCCCGTACAGCGGCCCCAGCGGGATGTGGGCGCCGGGCAGCAGCACCATTCTGGTGCTGCCCGCACGCAGACTGCGGGCGGCGGCGTGCGGCACGTAGCCGAGTTCCTCGGCCGCGGCACGGACCCGGTGCCGGGTCGCCTCGCTGATGCGCACCGCTTCGGTGTCGTTGAGTACGTAGCTGACGGTGGCGCGCGACACCCCGGCCAGCCGGGCGACGTCCGCGCTGGTGGGGGCGGCCCGCTCGGTCACACGGGCGCGCATGGGGGGTTCGGGTGTCCGGTTCATCGCGGTCCGCATCCTTCCAGAGCGTCCGCGGACCGAATTCGGTGGATGGCACAACGGAACCGCCCCCGGCTACTGTGCGGTTGACCGAGCGGTAACTTACGGGCGTGGGGGAGGACCGGTGGCGGGTGTCGCGTTCGCGGGACTGGCGGACAGCGCGAGGGCGCTGGCCGCCGGCACGTTCACGTCGAGGGAACTGACCGAGCGTGCGCTGAGCGGCATCGAGGCCACCCAGGGCACCCTCAACGCCTTCCGCGTCGTGCGGACCGACGCGGCGCTCGCCGAGGCCGACGAGGCCGACCGGCGGCTCGCGGCCGGTGAGCGGCTGCCGCTGCTCGGCGTTCCGGTCGCGGTGAAGGACGACATGGACGTCGCGGGCGAGCCGACCGCCTTCGGCTGCCCCGGAGACTTCCCGCCGAAGACGGCGGACGCGGAGGCGGTACGCAGGCTGCGGGCGGCCGGTGCGGTGATCGTCGGCAAGACCAATACGCCGGAGCTGGGCCAGTGGCCCTTCACCGAGGGCCCGGCGTTCGGGGCGACCCGCAACCCGTGGAACCGCGCGCACACGCCCGGCGGTTCGTCCGGCGGCTCGGCCGCCGCCGTCGCGGCCGGGCTCGTGCCCGCGGCGCTGGGCTCGGACGGCGCGGGCTCGGTACGCATACCGGCGGCCTGGACCCACCTCGTCGGCGTCAAACCGCAGCGCGGGCGGATCTCCACCTGGCCGGAGGCCGAGTCCTTCAACGGCATCACGTGCAACGGCGTACTCGCCAGGACGGTGGAGGACGCGGCGCTGCTGCTGGACGCGGCGAGCGGAAGCCACCCGGGGGACCTTCACCGGCCGGCGCCGCTGCGGACGCTGCCCGCCGTCGGCCGGGACCCCGGCCGGCTGCGGATCGCCCTCTCGCTGCGCACCGCGTTCACCCTGGCCCCGGTCCGGCTGGACCCGGCGATCCGGAGCGCGGTGACCGCGCTCGCGGAACGGCTCGCCGCCCTCGGCCACGAGGTCGTCGAGCACGACCTCCGGTTCGGGCCGGTCGGCCTGACCTTCGTCCCCCGGGCCACGGCGGGTGTGCGCACCTGGGCCTCGCGCGTCCCCGACCCCGCGCTGCTCGATCCGCGCACCCGGAGCGCCGTACGGATGGGCAGGGTGCTGGGCGGCGGACCGCTGCGGCTGGCCCGGCGTCACGAGGCCGCGCTCCAGCGGAAGGTGGGCGAGGCATTCGAGCGCTTCGACGTCGTCCTGGCGCCCACGACGGCGGTGCCGCCGCCGCTCATCGGATCGATGGCGGGGCTGTCCGGGCTGCGCACCGACCGGACGATGATGGCGGCCTGTCCGTTCGCGTGGCCGTGGAACGTGCTGGGCTGGCCGGGGGTCAACGTCCCCGCGGGGTTCGTCGGGGACGGCCTGCCCGTGGGTGCCCAGCTCCTGGGCCCCGCCGGAAGCGAACCCCTGCTGATCTCCCTGGCCGCCCAGCTGGAGGCGGACCGGCGCTGGTCCGACCACCGCCCACCAACGCCCCAACGGCCCCAGTCGTCCGGTGATCCGGCCTGACCCGGTCCGGCCCGGTCCGGGTGCGGCGCCGGTCACGGCGGCCGGTGTTCCGCGGCCCCCCACCCGCGGCCGCTGCCAAAGGGGCCGCCCCCACCGTGATCCGCGCCCGCCCGGACCGGGCCGCGCGGAACGGCCCCGCACGCGGCGCGACCGCTCCACGGGGGACGCGGAGCACCGTGCGCCCCGCGGATCAGGGCCCCGGGAGGCGCAACAACCCGTTCGGCCGTCACCGCGGGGGCCGCGTGCCGGGACTCCGGACGGGGCGCGAGGCGGGCGCAGGCGTACGTCGAGGGCCTGCCCGGGTGGCCGGCCCGCCCTGCGGGACGGGCCGGACGGACCTACGGTGAAGGGCGTGACCGCCTGTTCGGAGGAGACGACCGCGCCCCACGGGCCCCGGCCCCGCGAGGCGGGACGGGTGCACGCCCCCCGGCGGGGCGCGGACCCCCGTTACGACGGGAGCCGCTCCGGGAAGGCCGCGCGGAACGCGGCCCTGGCCGGCGAGTCGGGGTTCCGGTCGAGCACCGCGAACACGACGTGGTCGAACCGCCCCGCGAAGCGGCCGCCGGTCAGGTGCGTACGGAAGGCGTCGGCGACCACGGCCGGGTCGTTGCGGAACACCCCGCAGCCCCAGGCCCCCAGGACGAGCCGGCGGTAGCCGTGCACGGCCGCGACCTCCAGCACCCTTTCGGCGCGCGAGAGCAGCGCCGCCGGTATGAGGTGCGCGAGCTCCGGCGTACGCCGCAGGATCACTCCCGCGTTCGGCGCGGGAGAGGTCAGGAAGCCCACCGGGAACGGCTCGTCGAGGAGCTCGCCCCGGTCGTCGCGGAAGACCGGGACGGCCGGGGAGTGGATGACGCGGTCGCTGTAGAACGCGCTGCGCTCGGCGCGGTGGTGTTCGTAGTACTCGGGGGCGCGCAGCAGGCAGGTGTACAGCGCGGAGGCGCGGCACAGCGCCTCTTCCTGCGCCTGGGCACCGTTCAGGAAGCCGCCGCCCGGGTTGCGCGCCGAGGCGAAGTTCAGCACGGCCACCGGCCCCCGCGCGCTCCCCTGGCCATCCCGCACGACGACCAGCCGGCGTGCCGCTTCGAGGCTGCTCTCGCCGGTGACCTCGACGACCGTGTGCCGCGCGGTGGCGAGCCCCCCGGCCCCCGGCGCGGAGGCGGAACCGGACCCGGGCACGACCGGGGATGCGGCTGCGGACGCGGGCTGAAGCTGGGGCTGGGACAGAGGCACGGGGTCCGGCCCGTGCATCCTGGTGCCGTCCCGTGCCTGGGCCACCGCCGCGGCGATGGACACGTCCCGGCCTGCCGGTCCCGTGTACCGTCCCGTCGCGACGATCTTCTCGGTGTGCTGCGCGATGTTCCGCAGCCGTGCGCTCATCGCCACTCCCCCGTGCCGTGCATACGGAGATCGTCCGTCCTGGGGCACCGCGGGCGCAACAGCGTTTTCGTGCGCCCTTTGGGCACTCTTGTGCGAGCCGGGAAGCCGGGTTTAGGTGGGACGGTGCGCCCCGGCCCCACCGGACCGGGGCACGGCCCGACGGTCCCGACCCTCGACAGGAGGATCCGGCCATGAAGAACGGCGGCTGTGCCGAAGCCGCCCTTGCCGGGGCAGAAGCCGGCAAGGCGATCAGCGAAGAGGAGGCGGAGGCCCTGATCAGGGGCATCTGCTTCAAGACCGGCCCGCCCGGCGTCATCGGGGTGGAGCTCGAATGGCTCGTGCACGACCTCGACCGACCGGAACAGCCCGTACCGCTCCACCGCCTCGAAGCGGCCTTCGCCGAACTGCGGGAACTGCCGCTCGGCTCCCCGCTCACCTTCGAGCCCGGCGGGCAGCTCGAGATCAGCTCCCTGCCGGCCTCCTCCCTGATGGAATGCGTCGAGGCCACCTCCGCCGATCTGCGCCTGGTGCGCACGGCGCTGCGGGAGCGCGGTCTTCGCCCGGCGGGACTGGGCGAAGATCCCTGGCGTTCTCCCAGACGCTTCCTGCTCCAGCCCCGGTACGCCGCCATGGAGGCGTACTTCGACCGGCACGGTCCGGCCGGGCGGGAGATGATGTGCAACTCCGCGTCCGTGCAGGTGTGTCTGGACGCGGGCCACGAGGAACCGGGCCCGCTCGGCCATGCGCGCCGCTGGCGGCTGGCACATCTGCTGGGTGCGGTGTTCGTCGCGGCGTTCGCCAACTCGCCGCTGCGCGGCGGGCGTCCCACCGGCTGGCTGTCGACCCGGCAGGCGCACTGGGCGTCGATCGACACCCACCGTTCCCTCGCGCCCGCGGAGGGCGCCGACCCGCGTGAGTCCTGGGTCGCGCACGTCCTGGACACGCCCGTGATGTGCGTACGCAGCCCCGAGGGGCCCTGGACGGTTCCGCGGAAGGGTCTGATGCTGCGGGACTGGACGCGCGACGGCCACGGCCTGCACCGTCCGCCGACCCGGGAGGATGTCGAATACCACATCACCACGCTGTTCCCGCCGGTCAGACCGCGCGGACACCTGGAGCTGCGCATGATCGACGCGCAGCCGGGCGAGGACGGCTGGATCGTTCCGCTGGCGGTGGCGGCGGCCCTGTTCGAGGACCCGGCGGCCACCGAGACGGCCTACCGGGCGGTGAAGCCGCTCGCGGAGCTGGCCGGCCCGGGCCCCGCGCCGCGCAACCCGCTGTGGCTGTCGGCCGCGCGGGTGGGTCTCGCCGCGCCGGGGCTGCTCGAAGCGGCCCGGGTCTGTTTCGCCGCCGCCGTCGAGGCGCTGCCGCGGCTCGGTGCCTCGACCGCCGTACGGGACGCGGTGGGCGCGTACACCGAGCGCTTCGTCGAGCGCGGGCTCTGTCCCGCCGACGAGCTGCTCCGCACCGTTTCACGGAACGCCGGCGGCCCGGGCGCGCCCGGGACCTCCGGCGAGCCCGGGATCTTTGGCACCCACGGGGAGAGGAACCGCACATGACCACCCGCACCGATGCCGGCGACGCCGACACCGAGGACCTGCGGCAGCGCGCGCTGACCACCCTGGCCGCGGCACGGGAACGCACCGACGCCCTGACCACCTGCGTCGACGACCGCGATCTGACCGCACAGCACTCCCCGCTCATGTCGCCTCTGGTCTGGGACCTGGCCCACATCGGCAACCAGGAGGAGCAGTGGCTGCTGCGGGCGGTCGGCGGCCGGGAGGCCATGCGCCCGGACATCGACCCGCTGTACGACGCGTTCGAGCACCCGCGTGCCGAGCGCCCCTCACTGCCGCTGCTGCCCCCGGACCAGGCACGCGCCTACACGGCCGAGGTCCGGGGCCGGGTCTTCGACCTGCTGGAGTCCGTGCCGCTGCGCGGCAGCTCGCTGCTGGACGCTGGATTCGCCTTCGGGATGGTCGCCCAGCACGAGCAGCAGCACGACGAGACCATGCTGATCACCCATCAGCTGCGACGCGGCCCGGCAGCGCTGACCGCGCCCGATCCCGAGGAGCCGGGTGCGGTGGACCTGCCCGCCGAAGTCCTCGTACCGGGCGGCGAGTTCACGATGGGCACGTCCACGGAGCCGTGGGCCCTGGACAACGAACGCCCCGCCCACCGCACCGAACTGCCCCCGTTCTGGATCGACACCACGCCGGTGACCAACGGCGCGTACCTGCGCTTCGTCGAGGACGGCGGCTACGGTGAGCCGCGCTGGTGGTCGGCGGACGGCTGGGCGTACGTCCGTGAACACGGCCTGCGCGCACCGCTGTTCTGGCGCGAGGAGGGCGGCCTGTGGCTGCGCCGCAGGTTCGGCGTGGTGGAGCCGGTCCCCGACGACGAGCCGGTGCTGCACGTCTCCTGGCACGAGGCGGACGCCTACGCCCGCTGGGCGGGGCGCCGACTGCCGACCGAGGCCGAGTGGGAGAAGGCGGCCCGGCACGACCCGGTGAGCGGCCGGTCGACCCGCTTCCCGTGGGGCGACGAGGACCCGACGCCGCTCCACGCCAACCTGGGGCAGCGGCACCTGCGCCCGGCGAAGGCGGGAGCCTACGCCGCGGGTGCCTCGCCGCTCGGTGTGCGGCAGTTGATCGGGGACGTGTGGGAGTGGACGTCCAGCGACTTCCTGCCCTACCCGGGGTTCACGGCGTTCCCGTACAAGGAGTACTCCGAGGTCTTCTTCGGCGGTGACTACAAGGTGCTGCGCGGCGGCTCCTTCGCGGTGGACCCGGTGGCCTGCCGGGGCACCTTCCGCAACTGGGACCTGCCGGTCCGCCGGCAGATCTTCTCCGGCTTCCGCACGGCACGCGACGCCGGTCCGGAGCTTGGCTGATGTGCCGTCACCTGGCCTATCTGGGGCCCGATGTGCCGTTCGGCGAGCTGCTGGTGAAACCGCCGCACGGGCTCCTCAAGCAGGCGTGGGCGCCGCGGATGCAGCGGTACGGCACGGTGAACGCGGACGGCTTCGGCGTCGGCTGGTACGCCGAGGGCGACCCGGTGCCGGGCAGGTACCGCAGGGGCGGTCCTGTCTGGGCCGACCCGTCGTTCATGGACCTGGCCCGGGTGGTGCGCACCGGCGCGCTGCTCGCGGCCGTGCGGGACGCGACCGAGCCGGGCGCCGACGGGGAGGCAGCGGCGGCGCCCTTCGCGTCGGGGCCCTGGCTGTTCAGCCACAACGGCGCGCTGCGGGGATGGCCGCGCTCGGTGGCGCCGCTGGCCGCCGCGATGCCGGTCGACGAGCTGCTCACGATGGAGGCGCGCAACGACTCGGCGTTCGTCTGGGCGCTCGTCCTGCACCGGCTGCGGGGCGGTGACACCCCGGCCGAGGCGCTGGCCGACACGGTGCTGGAACTCGCCGAGGCCACCCCGTCGTCCCGGCTGAACCTGCTGCTGACCGACGGGGAGACGATCGCCGCGACGGCCTGGGGAGACACGCTCTGGTACCTCTCCGAGCCGGGCCGACGCACCGTCGTCGCCTCCGAGCCCTACGACGACGATCCGCACTGGAAGGAGGTGCAGGACCGCAGTCTGCTGGCCGCCACCCGCACCGACGTACTTCTGACCCCGCTCAAGGAGCCCGCCGCGTGAGTCCGCTTCGCATCACCCGCACCCTGCCCGAGGACGCCATGGACGCCGCGCTGCGCTCCGACGTCCTGCACGGGCTGACCCGTACGCCCAAGACGCTGCCGCCCAAGTGGTTCTACGACGCCCGGGGCAGCGAACTGTTCGAGGACATCACCCGGCTGCCCGAGTACTACCCGACGCGGGCGGAGCGGGAGATCCTGCTCACCCGCGCCGCCGAGATCGCCTCCGTCACCGGTGCCCGCACCCTGGTCGAGCTGGGCTCCGGTTCCTCCGACAAGACCCGGCACCTGCTGGAGGAGCTGACGGACCTGGACAGTTATGTTCCGGTCGACGTGAGCGACTCCGCGCTGAAGGGCGCGGGCGAGGTACTGCTCGCCGAGCATCCGGGGCTGAACGTCCACGCGCTGGTCGCCGACTTCCAGCAGGGCCTGGTGCTGCCGTCCGGCACTCCCGGGCCGCGGCTGCTGGCCTTCCTCGGCGGCACCGTCGGCAATCTGCCGCCCGCCGAGCGGGCGGTCTTCCTCTCCTCGCTGCGCGCGCTGCTCGAGCCCGGGGACGCGCTGCTGCTGGGCACGGATCTGGTCAAGGACGAGGCGACGCTGGTCGCGGCCTATGACGACGCGCAGGGCGTGACCGCGGAGTTCAACAAGAACGTCCTGTCCGTGCTGGCCCGGGAGCTGGGCGCGGACTGCGACCCGGCCGACTTCGCGCACGTGGCCCTGTGGGACCGCGAGAACGAGTGGATCGAGATGCGGCTGAGGGCCCGTCACGACCTCACGGTGAAGATCCGCGATCTGGACCTGACGGTGGACTTCGCGGCCGGGGAGGAGCTGCGAACCGAAGTCTCCGCGAAGTTCAGGAAGGACGGGGTGCGCGCCGAACTGGCGGCCGCAAAGCTCGAGTTGACTCACTGGTGGACGGACTCCGAGGGCCGGTTCGCATTGTCGCTGTCCGTACCGCATACGGCTACCGATCGGTAATTTCCTCGTCCCCGCCTCTCCACTTCCCGTCGTGAACATGCCACCATCAGGCATCCGACGAGGGAAGGGAAGCAGGCATGGCGAGTGGAGGAGCGCGTCACCGGCTCGGTGCGGCCGCGGCCGTCGTGGCGTTCGCGGTGGGGGTTCCCGCCGTCACGGCGGCCCCGGCCGCGGCCGGCACGACGTCCACGGCCGCGGCGGCGACCACCGGCACAGCGGCCGCCGCCGCGGACATCGACTACGCCGCCTGGCAGCGCGATGTGCGGGCCGTGATCGACCAGGCGCTCCCCTATGTCGAGCAGCGCACCGCGAACGCCTCGGGCGAGAAGACGGCGATCGTCTTCGACGTGGACAACACCACCCTGGAGACCGACTTCCACGAGTGGTACGAGTTGCCGACACCCGCGGTCCAGGCGTCGCTGGAACTGGCCACGTACGCCAAGTCCCGTGGTGCCGCGGTGTTCTTCGTGACCGCCAGGCCCGGCATCATCCACAGCCTCACCAAGTACAACCTGAAGTCGGAGGGCTACCCCCTCGACGGGCTGTACGTACGTGATCTGCCGGACCTGTTCGACGAGGTCAGCGAGTACAAGACCCGCAAGCGCGCGGAGATCGAGGCGCAGGGCTACACCATCATCGCCAACGTCGGCAACCGCTCCACGGACCTGGTCGGCGGCCACGCCGAGCGGACGTTCAAGCTGCCCGACTACGACGGCGCGCTGTCCTGACGCCGTACCGGACGCTCCCGCGGCCCGCGCGCAGGCGCGGGCGCGCGGCGCCCGCGCCTGTCGTCTCGCGCGCCGCGCCCGGGTGGGGCACGGTGGAATGAGAAACCTGCCCCACCCCAGGGAGCCGTTCATGTCGAACCACACGTACCGGGTGACCGAGATCGTCGGCACCTCCACCGAGGGAATCGACCAGGCCATCCGCAACGGCATCGGGCGCGCCTCGCAGACCCTGCGCAACCTCGACTGGTTCGAGGTGAGTCAGGTGCGCGGCCATATCGAGAACGGCGAGATCGAGCACTACCAGGTGTGTCTGAAGGTCGGCTTCCGGCTCGAGGAGGCCGGCTGACCGGCCGATCGACCGACCGGCCGGGGGCGCCCGTCAGGTCCGCCCCTCGCGTTCCTGGGCGGCGTTCAGCGCCGGGGAGGTACGGCCCCAGCCGGCCCGTACGACGCGGAAGCCGGCACGCTCCGCCGCCTCGCACACCAACTCGTCGTCGTCGACGAGCACCCGCACCTCGCGCCGTGCCGCCAGCCGCCGCAGCACGTCCATCTTCGTGTGACGGGCGGGGCGGCGGTCGTCGTTGCGTCGCATCCAGATCCGGCCCGGCGGCAGCCCGTACCGCTCCAGCCACACGGCGGTGTCCTTGCGGCACCGCTCCGGGCGGCCGGTCAGATAGGTGATCTCGCAGTCCCGCGCGCTCTCCAGCAGCAGGCGGACGCCCTGTTCCAGCGGCGTGTCGTACCTGGCCGCCGCGAAGAACCCGTTCCAGTCCCGCGGGTGGCGCTCCAGGAGGTGCTGCCGGTGCGCGGTGTCCGCGAGCGTGCCGTCGAGGTCGAACACGGCCAGTGGCCGGAGGGTGTCGTCCACGCGGGCCAGCCTAGGAGATCTGTCGCTGGTCGGGAATGAGTCCGCCCTTCGTCCGGACGAAAACCGCAGACGGGACCCTCGACCGGGTCGCCGCCCACTGCCGCCGAATCTCCCACTCGGATCACTGGGCGGCAGGGCCACCAGCACCGGGTCGGCACGCTTTCGTGTGCCCCGCACCGCCCTCCCTCCCCGGGGCCAACGGCGCCCATGTCGGAGCCCGAGAACGGGCCTGCGTTAATCGCTGGTGTGCGGCCCGGTGGCCCTTGTAGGTTTGCCTCGCGACCGCGCCTCCGATGCGCTCGGCTGCGGCTACTTCCTTCTGACAACCAAGTGACGCCGCCGCCCACCTTGATCCCGGCAGGCGCGGGCGCCTTCGCCCCGTCGCCGGGGCTGTCCCATCCTTTGAATCCAGGGGGATTCGCTGCCTCGTCACACCCCACGCGTCTCCAAGATCTGGTCCGAGATGCTCGTGGCCCCGCACGTCTCGGCGGCCGCCCGCTCCCTGCCCCCACCGCGGCTCCACCACGGGCCCGCCGGGCCGGACTTGCGCACCTACGAGGGCGGCCCGGCCTTCGTCCGGGAGCCCCGCGAGGAGCTCTTCCTCCTTGCGGTCGGCAACTTCGTCTCCCAGCGCACCTTTTACGAGAGCGGTGAGGAGCGGGACGACCGGTACGCCCGTCTCGTCGGTCAACTCGCTGTCCAGGACCCCGTGTGGACGGCCGGCCTGCTGCGCTGGCTTCGCGGCGAGGGCAACATGCGCACGGCGTCCCTGGTGGGCGCCGCCGCGTACGTCCGGGCCCGGCTCGGGGCCGGGGCGTCCGGAGGCCCGTCCAACCGGTCCGTGATCGACTCGGTGCTCCAGCGCGCCGACGAGCCCGGCGAGCTGCTCGCCCACTGGGTCTCGGTGCACGGGCGGAACGTGCCGCAGCCCGTGAAGCGGGGCATCGCCGACGGCGTACGCCGGCTGTACACGTCCCGGTCCCTGCTCAAGTACGACACCGCGGCCAAGGGCTTCCGCTTCGGCGACGTGCTCAACCTGGTGCACGCCTCCCCCGACCCGGACAAGCCCTGGCAGGGCGCGCTCTTCCGGTACGCCCTGGACCGCCGCCACCACCCCGAGCAGGCGGTTCCGCCGGCCTCCGACCGCCTGCTGACCGCCCACCGGGCGCTGATGGAGTCGGCTGCGGACGAGCGGCGGGCGGTGGTGAACGGGCCGGGCGGCTCCGAGCGGCTGGCCGCGGCGGGCATGACATGGGAGGCCCTGGCGGGCTGGCTCCACGGACCGATGGACGCCGCCGTCTGGGAAGCCGTCATCCCCACGATGGCGCCGATGGCGCTCTTGCGGAACCTGCGGAACTTCGACGAGGCGGGGGTCTCGGACGAAGTCGCGGCCCGGGTCGCCGCACGGCTTTCGGACGCCGCCGAGGTCACCCGGTCCCGGCAGTTCCCCTTCCGCTACCTGGCCGCCCACCGGCACGCGCCGTCGCAGCGCTGGGCGGCCGCGCTGGAACGGGCACTGGGCCACTCCCTGGCCAACGTGCCGCCCCTGCCCGGCCGGACTCTGATCCTGGTGGACCGCTCCGACTCGATGTTCTGGGACAACGTCTCCGAGCGGTCCAAGCTGACCCGGGCGGACGCGGCGGCCGTGTTCGGCACCGCGCTGGCCATGCGTGCCGAGCAGGCGGACCTGGTGGAGTTCGGCTGGAGCAGCGCAGAGGTGCCGTTCGAGCCGGGCGAGCCGGTACTCGAGGTGCTGAAACGGTTCCACAGTCTCGGAGGCACCAACACCACGAAGGCGGTGCGGACCCATTACCGGGAGCACGACCGGGTCCTGATCGTCACCGACGAGCAGGCCGCCCCCTACGGCCCCGGCGGGCCGGCCGAACCGGTCCCGGGCGACATCCCGGTCTACACGTGGAACCTGGCGGGGTACCGGCCCGCCCACGGCCCCACGGGCCCCCACCGGCACACCTTCGGCGGCCTGACGGACGCCGCGTTCCGGATGGTCGGCCTCATCGAGGCCGGCCGCGAGGCCGCTTGGCCATGGACCGCCGATCTGGCCTGATCCGAAAGACACGGCCTGGTCCAGGCCGGCCCGCGTGGACGACACCCTCCGGCCACGGGGGCGCCGGTTCCCGGCTCGGAACCGCCACGGGCCGGGTACGGGAACGCAAGATTCCGAGACCATGCTGCCCCGTGTTGTTGATCAGCACCGCAGGAACCGGGGGGCCGGTACGGGGAACGACTGGGCGGGCGCGAGCGGGGACTCGACGAGCGGATCGGACCCCTTCCTCTCCCTCGGGGACCGGAGGGCCTCCTTCACCGTGGAGCGCGACGGCGTCGATCTCCGCGGGGCCGCCGGCATCGCCCTGCTCCGCTGGAGTCCGGCCGGCCTCTGAGCGCGCCCCGGGCCGGTCCGTCCGTCGGCGGCCCGCCGACGGCGACGGCCGCCGGCCGTGGACCACGACCGGCGGCGGACCCGCGGGTGACGTACCGGGCCAACAGGAGGCGCTCAGCGCCTGGCCTTTCTCGTGGCCCGCAGCCACTCCTTGTTCATCGCGGCGATGGACGGCAGCGGGATGCCCTTCGGGCAGGCGACCGCGCACTCGCCGGTGTTGGTGCAGCCGCCGAAGCCCTCGGCGTCCATGGTGGCGACCATGTCGAGCACCCGGGTCTCGCGTTCCGGCGCGCCCTGCGGCAGCACGTTGAGGTGGTTGATCTTCGCCGAGGTGAACAGCATCGCGGAGCCGTTGGGGCAGGCGGCGACGCACGCGCCGCAGCCGATGCACTCGGCGTGCTCGAAGGCGTAGTCGGCGTCCGGCTTCGGCACCGGGGCGGCGTGGGCCTCCGGTGCCGCGCCGGTGGGCGCGGTGATGTAGCCGCCGGCCTGGATGATGCGGTCGAACGCGGACCGGTCGACGACCAGGTCCTTGACGACGGGGAAGGCCGCCGCGCGCCAGGGCTCGATGTCGATGGTGTCGCCGTCGCGGAAGGAGCGCATGTGGAGCTGGCAGGTGGTGGTGCGCTCCGGGCCGTGGGCGTCGCCGTTGATGACGAGGCTGCAGGCTCCGCAGATGCCCTCGCGGCAGTCGTGGTCGAAGGCGACGGGCTCCTCGCCGCGCAGGATCAGGTCCTCGTTGAGGGTGTCGAGCATTTCGAGGAAGGACATGTCGGCGCTGATTTCCCTGACCTCGTACGTGGTCATGGTGCCGGGGTCGCCGGGCCCGGCCTGGCGCCAGATCCGCAGGGTGAGGTTCACGCGTAGCTCCGCTGAGTGGGGTGTACGTACTCGAAGGTCAGGTGTTCCTTGTGCAGTACGGGTGCGGCGCCCGTACCCCGGAACTCCCAGGCGGCCGCGTAGGAGAACTCCTCGTCCTTGCGTTCGGCCTCGCCCCCCGGGGTCTGGGACTCCTCGCGGAAGTGCCCGCCGCAGGACTCGGTGCGGTGGAGCGCGTCGAGGCACATCAGCTCGGCGAGCTCGAGGTAGTCCGCGATCCGGTTGGCCTTCTCCAGCGACTGGTTGAGCTCCTGGCCGGTCCCGGGCACCTTGATCCGGCGCCAGAACTCCTCGCGCAGCGCGGGGATGCGCTCCAGTGCCTTGCGCAGGCCGGCGTCGCCGCGTGCCATGCCGCACTCGTCCCAGAGCAGTTCGCCCAGTTCGCGGTGGAAGGAGTCCGGGGTGCGGTCGCCGTCCACGGAGAGCAGCAGGTTCAGCCGGTCCTCGGTCTCGGCGACCGCCTCGGTGACCGCCGGGTGGTCGGGGCCGACGGGTTCGTAACCGCCGCGCGCCAGGTAGTCGTTGAGCGTGGCGGGCAGGACGAAGTAACCGTCGGCGAGGCCCTGCATCAGGGCGGAGGCGCCCAGCCGGTTGGCGCCGTGGTCGGAGAAGTTGGCCTCTCCGACGGCGAACAGGCCGGGGACGGTGGTCTGGAGGTCGTAGTCGACCCAGAGTCCGCCCATGGTGTAGTGGATCGCCGGGTAGATCCGCATGGGGACCTCGTACGGGTTCTCCGCGGTGATCCGCTCGTACATGTCGAAGAGGTTGCCGTACTTCTCGGCGACCTTCTGCTTGCCCATGCGGCGGACGGCGTCGCCGAAGTCGAGGTAGACGCCCTGGCCGCCGGGTCCGACGCCGCGGCCCTCGTCGCAGACGTTCTTCGCGGCGCGGGAGGCGATGTCGCGCGGCACCAGGTTGCCGAAGGCGGGGTAGATCCGCTCCAGGTAGTAGTCCCGCTCGTCCTCGGGGATCTCGTTCGGCGGGCGGGCGTCGCCGCGCGCCTTGGGCACCCAGATGCGGCCGTCGTTGCGCAGCGACTCACTCATCAGCGTCAGCTTGGACTGGTGGTCGCCGGAGCGCGGGATGCAGGTGGGGTGGATCTGGGTGAAGCACGGGTTGGCGAAGTACGCGCCGCGCCGGTGCGCCCGCCAGACGGCGGTGGCGTTGGAGTTCTTGGCGTTCGTGGACAGGTAGAAGACGTTGCCGTAGCCGCCTGTGGCCAGTACGACTGCGTCGGCGAGGTAGGTGGAGATCTTCCCGGTGATCAGGTCGCGGGCGACGATGCCGCGGGCCCGCCCGTCGACGACGATCAGGTCCAGCATCTCGGTCCTGGCGTGCATCTCCACGTTCCCGGCGGCAATCTGCCGGGACAGCGCCTGGTAGGCGCCGAGCAGGAGCTGCTGCCCCGTCTGGCCGCGGGCGTAGAAGGTCCGGGACACCTGGACGCCGCCGAATGAGCGGGTGTCGAGGAGTCCCCCGTACTCGCGGGCGAAGGGCACGCCCTGGGCGACGCACTGGTCGATGATCTCGACGGAGATCTGGGCGAGGCGGTGGACGTTGGACTCGCGGGCCCGGAAGTCGCCGCCCTTGACTGTGTCGTAGAACAGCCGGTGGACGGAGTCTCCGTCGTTGCGGTAGTTCTTCGCCGCGTTGATGCCGCCCTGCGCGGCGATGGAGTGGGCGCGGCGCGGTGAGTCCTGGTAGCAGAACTGCACGACGTGGTAGCCCTGTTCGGCGAGGGTGGCCCCCGCCGAGCCGCCCGCGAGGCCGGTGCCGACGACGATGACGGTGTGCTTGCGGCGGTTGGCGGGGTTGACCAGCTTGGCCTCGAAGCGGCGCCGGTCCCAGCGCTCGGCGATCGGCCCGCCGGGGGCCTTGGTGTCGACGAGCGGTTCCCCGACCTCGTACTCGGTGTATCGGTGCATGTCAGCTCACCACTCCGGTCATGACGGCGACGGGTACGGACACGAATCCGAGGGTCAGCAGCAGCGCGAGGCCGTTGGCCGTCGTCTTCAGGGCGCGCTGCCTGGCGGCGCTCGCGGTGGCTCCGAGGGTCTGGGCGGCGCTGTAGAAGCCATGCCTGATGTGCAGGCCGAGCGCCAGCATCGCGGTGATGTAGACGACGTTGCCGTACCAGGTGTCGAAGGTGGCGACGACGTTCTCGTACGGGTGTCCCGGCTGGGCGTTCTCGTTGACGGTGAGGGTGGTGAGGTCGAGCAGGTGCCAGACGATGAAGAGGCCGAGGATCACCCCGCCCCAGCGCATGGTGCGGGTGGCGTAGCTCGCGCGGCGCCGCTTGTGCGCGTAGCCGACGGGCCGTGCGGCGAGGTCGCGGCGGCTGAGCTGGTACGCCGAGACGGCGTGCAGCACCACGGCGGCGACCAGCACGACGCGGACGATCCACAGCGCCCACTCGTGGTGCAGGAAGGGCTCGCCGAGGGTGCGCAGCCAGTGCGCGTAGCCGTTGAACTCGCCGGCGCCGAAGAAGATCTTCAGGTTTCCGAGCATGTGCACGATCAGGTAGAGCAGCATCACCAGGCCGCTCACGGCCATGACCGTCTTCTTCCCGATGTTGGAGTCCCACAGCGTGCGTGCCATGGAGGGCCTGCGGTCCTGCGGTCCCGGTTTCGGGGACCTTCGGTCCCTTGACTTTCGATCCGTCCGTGTTGCCAGCGCCATGGACACAGACGCTAGGACGCCTCAGGTCAGAGGTCCAAGACATGGAATCGCTCATCTCGATAGATGTGACCTATCATGCGAGGTGTGCACTTCCAGCAGCTCCTGTACTTCGTCGCGGTCGCCGAGACTCGCCACTTCACCCGGGCCGCGGAGCGGGTGCACGTCGCGCAGCCCTCGCTGTCGCAGCAGATCCGGGCCCTGGAGCGGGAGCTGGGCGCGGACCTGTTCATGCGGGCGCGCGGCAACATCACCCTGACCGACGCGGGCGAGGCGCTGCTGCCGCTGGCCCGGCGGATCCTCGCGGACGCCGACACCGCGCGCCACGAGGTGCAGGAGCTGGCGCAGTTGCGGCGCGGCCGGGTGCGGCTCGGGGCGACACCGAGTCTGTGCACCGGCCTGCTGCCCGAGGTGCTTCGCGCCTTCCACGGCCTGCACCCGGGGATCCGGCTGCTGATCGACGAGGGCGGCAGCCACGATCTGGTGCGCCGGCTGGCGCGCGGTGCACTGGACCTGGCGCTGATCGTGCTCCCGCTGCCTCCCGGCTCGCCCGCGCTGACGACGGTGGAGCTGCTGCACGAGGACCTGGTGGTGGTCTCCGCCGCCTCGGCGCCTCCGCCCGCCGGGTCGCGCGGGGCGCTGCGGATCCCCGATCTGCGCGACCAGCCGCTGGTGATGTTCCGGCACGGCTACGACCTGCGGGAACTGACGGTGAACGCCTGCCGGGCCGAGGGCTTCGAGCCGTCGTTCACGGTGGAGGGCGGGGAGATGGACGCCGTGCTGGGCTTCGTGAGGGCCGGGCTGGGGTGCGCCGTGGTGCCGCGGATGGTGGCGGCCAGGTCCGGCCGGGATCTGCGGGTCACCCCGTTGGCCCGGCCGGGTCTGCGCCGTACGGTCGCTCTCGCGCACCGCACCGACGTGGCACCGCCGCGCGCGGCCCGGGAACTGCGCTCCGTGCTGCTGGAGACCGCGCGCGGGGGCCACGGCGGGGGCGCCGGTGACGTCACCGGTGATGGCACCGGTGACGGCGCGGGCGCCGGGGGCTGAGTCAGCCCACCGCGTCGACGAGGGCCAGCGCGTGCAGCTGCTCGGGCGGGCCCGGCCTGGCGTAGTACCAGCCCTGGGCCGTGTCGCAGCCGATCTCGCGGAGCTGCTCGGCCTGGGTGCCGGTCTCGACGCCTTCGACGGTGACCGCGAGCTCCAGACTGTGGGCCAGGGAGACGATGCCCTTGACGATCTTCAGGTCGACGGGGTCGGCCGGGTGCTGCTGCATGCCGCGGGTGAAGGAGCGGTCCAGCTTGAGGACGCTCACCGGCAGGCGGCGCAGGTTGGCGAGGTTGGAGTAGCCGGTGCCGAAGTCGTCGAGCGCGATGTCGATGCCCATCTCGGCGAGCTGGCGCAGCGGTTTGAGCAGGTCGTCGTCGGCTCCGATGAGGGCGCTCTCGGTGACCTCCAGGCACAGCGAACCGGGGGCGAGCCCGGCCCCCTCCAGCACCTCGACAGTGTCCGAGACCAGCCCGGGGTGGCTGAGCTGGCACGGCGAGAGGTTCACGTTGATGCGCAGGGGTCCGAAGTCGGGCCCGCGTTCCTGCCAGGCGCGCGCCTGGCGCACGGCCTCCTGGAGCACCCAGCGCCCCAGCGGAACGATGAGGCCGGTGTGCTCGGCGAGCGGGATGAAGCGGTCGGGTCCGAGCACCCCGTGCTGCGGATGCGACCATCGCACCAGTGCCTCGGCGCCGTTGACACGTCCGTTGCCGAGATGGACGAGCGGCTGGTACTCGATGAAGAACTCGCCCCGCTCCAGGGCGGTGGGCAGCGCGGTGGTGAGGCCGTGGCGGGTGATGGCCCGGGCGTCGGCCTCGGGGTCGGCGAGTTCGTAGCGGTTCCCGCCGGCGGTCTTGGCGCGGTACATGGTGATGTCGGCACTGCGCAGCACCTCGGCGGAGTCCCGCTCCCCCGCCGGTCCTTCGACGATGCCGATGCTGCCGCGGACGACGATCTCCCGGCCGTCCAGGGAGATGGGGGTGGCCAGGGCGGCCAGGATGCGCCCGGCGAGTTCGACGGCCTCGCGCTGGGTGTCGGGCCCGGTGGTCAGGGCGACGAACTCGTCGCCCCCGAGTCTCGCCACCATCTCGCTGGAGGCGGTGGCGCAGCTCTGCAGCCGGTCGGCGACCTCGACGAGAAGCCGGTCGCCGGAGGAGTGCCCGAGGCTGTCGTTGACCGCCTTGAAGCCGTCGAGGTCGAGGTAGCACAGGCCGAACCGCTGCCCGGGGCCCGCGGAGAGAGCCTTCTCCAGCCGTTCGAAGAAGAGCGTGCGGTTGGGCAGGCCGGTGAGCGCGTCGTGGGTGGCCTCGTAGCGCAGCCGCAGGTTGAGCAGCCGTCGCTCGGTTATGTCCTCCATGACGGACAGCTGGTACTTGGGCTCACCCTCGGCGTCCCGCAGCAGGGAGACGGTGAGGTTGGTCCAGAGCACCGTGCCGTCGGCCCGCAGAAACGGTTTCTCCACGCGGTAGTGGTCACGCTCGCCGCGGACCAGCTCTCCGTAGAGCCGCCAGGTTTCGTGGCTGTCCTCGGGGTGCGCCCACTGGGTGACGTTGCGGGTGCGCACCTCCCGCTCCACACCGCCGAACATCTGTGTGAGCCGGTCGTTGACGACGAGGACGTTGCCGGCGAGGTCGGCGATGCCGATGCCGACCGCCGCGCCCTCGAACACGGCGCGGAACCGTGCCTCACTCGCGTGCAGCGCCTCCTCCGCCTCGGTGCGGGCGCTGAGCGCGGAGCGTGCGATGGCCTCCTGCTCCGCGAGGGTCCGCTCGCGCAATGCCCGGGCGAAGCCGGCCGCGAGGGCGTGCTGGAGCCGGGCGCACCGGGCCATGCAGTCCTCGGTGGACAGGGCGGGATCGGGCGCGCAGTAGAGCACCAGGTACGCGTCGACGACGCCGAGGGTGCTGGTCAGCGCGTCGGTGTCGGTGCAGTGCGCCTCGACGAGCGCGGCACCGACCCGCTGGGCGGGTGCCGGGTCGAAGGGCCGCGCGCCCAGGGCCGTGCGCAACTCCCGGGCGAGCGGCAGTAAGTACTGCTCGAACTCGGTGCGCGACATGGATGTGGACGTGGCCGGGAAGATCGCCCGGCTCCAGATCGTCGCGAAGCGCCGGAGCCGGTCGTCGGGACTGCCGGGTCCGTCCGCCGGGACCGGGGCCTCAGTGGGAGGCTTCACGCCTTGCTTCCCACCCCGCCGTAACCCGAGAAGGCATATGGGTCCTCCTGCTCCGGGGAGGAGTCGGGCCGCCACAGCGGCATGGCCACCAGGCCCGGCTCCACCAGTTCGAATCCTTCGAAGAACCGGGCGATCTCCTCGCGCGAGCGCATGACGAGCGGACTGCGGGTGTTGCGGTAGACGTCCACGGCGCCCTCGGTCCTCTCGGATGCGAGGGGAATCCCGTCCATCGAGGCGTGGGTGAGGACGAGCATACTGCCGGGAGCGAGCTCGTCCCGGAGTTTCACGACGGCCGCGTACGGATCGTCCTGCTCCTCGAGGAAGTGGAGCACGGCGACCATCAGCAGTGCCGTCGGCCGTTCGCCGTCGATGAGCCGGGCGACCTCGCCGTCGGCGAGGATCTTCTCGGGCTCGCGCAGGTCGGCGGCGACGACGGCGGCCCGGTCGTTGCCCTCCAGCACGGCCCTGCTGTGGGCGACGGCGACCGGGTCGTGGTCGACGTACACCACGCGCGCCGCGGGGTCGGCCTCCTGCGCCACTTCGTGGACATTGCCGAAGGTCGGTATTCCCGAGCCTATGTCCAGGAACTGAGTGACTCCACGCGAGACGGCGTACCGCACGGCCCTGCGCATGAAGGCGCGATTCGCCTGCATGATCTTGGGGAGTCCCGGCATGAACTCCATGGCCTTGCGGGCCGCTTCCCTGTCCACCTCGAAATTGTGCGAGCCGCCCAGGTAGTAGTCGTACATGCGGGACACGCTCGGCACTGAGATGTCAATGCCCTGCGGGGCCCAGGCGGGACGCTCCATCAATGTCTCCAGCTGTTCGGCACGGCTGTACCGGCCATGTGATGGCCCAGTGTTCGAGCCGAGGCTACTGACAGCGCGCCAACAGGGCGAGCAAAAACGGAAATTGGCCATCCGTTCCCGGTCATTTTCGTACGGCATGTGCGCACCGTCCCGGGGTGGAATCACTCGGTCACCCACCGGCGCGCGGGACGGAACGCGCGCCCTCCGGCACGGCCGCCCCGGAGGACGGCGACAAGCCGGCCCGCCGGCCGTCCCGCTCCGCGAGTGGCGGAGGGAGATCGGACCGACGGGCCGGCAGGGCCGGGCGCGCAGCGTGGGGACTACTTGGGCGCGCCGGCCGGCTCGCGGCTTCCCTACGGCTTGCCGACCGCCTTGCCCTCGGGCGAGATGGCGTACCAGGTACCGCCGACGCCCTGGCCGTTGGTGTCGCCGGGCTTCTTGTCACCGGCGAAGGTGTACAGCGGCCAGCAGTCGATGCTCTGCTGCTTCGTGCCCTCGGGGCGGTTGAGGACGACGTAACCGCGCCTGCCGTCGTTGGTGTTGGCGATACCCTCGGTGTCGGACGCGTCGACGGGCTCCACGATCGGCCACTTCTTCAGGCACTCGCCGACGCAGTTGGACTTCATCGGCCAGGGCACGTCCTTCTCGAAGCGGTAGACCGTCATGCCGTTCCTGTCGACGACGATCTCACCCAGCTTCGGGTCCTTGCGGACCGACAGACCCGGCAGGTCCGCGGCCTCGGCACCCTCGCCGCCTCCGCCGGGGGCGGCCTTCTTGCCGTCGGGGGCCGCGGCGTACCACTTGCCGCCCACGCCCTGCCCCTTGACGTCGCCGGGCTTGGTGTCCTGCGCGTAGCGGTAGACCGGCCAGTTGCCCACGGTCAGCTGCTTGGTGCCGTCGGCCCTGGTGACCGAGCCGAGCAGGGCCTTGTCGACGCCCTCGGGAGCCTCGGCACCGTCCGCGAGGACGACGGGCCAGGCCTTCTCACAGTCACCGGAGCAGTTCGACTTCGGCGGCTTGGGGGTGTCGTCGTCGAACCGGTAGAGGGTGAAGCCGTCGCTGTCCGTGAGGACTTCACCGAGTTCCTTGCTCTCCCAGACGGCCAGCTGACCGCCACCCTTCGCATCGGTGCCACCGGCCGGGTCCGCGTTGCCGTAGCCGGTGTCCGCCCCGTATCCAGCGTCGGCGCCCGGCTGGGCGGCCGCCGCGTTCCCGGCGGGGGTGCCGGTGTTCGTCTGGCCGGCGTTCTCCTCACCGCACGCCGACGTCAGTGCCATCACCGCCACGGCCGTCACCGCGAGCGAGGCGCTCCGCCAGGTCTTCATGTGTACTCCCGCTGTCCGCTCTAAGTTCCGGCGCGGAGGTGCGCCGCTCATGGCCCTAGGTACGGGCGCGGGCACTCGATGCGTTCAAAGCGTTCCGAGAAATTTCCCGCAGTCCGGGAAGTGACTGAGTCCCGGCCGAGGGGTCGTCAAGGGTAAAGCGGCACAACTCCACCATCGGGCGAATGACGGAGATCTCGGGAATGACGGCCTCCCGCACGGACCATGATCCGAGGCGTGCCTCCTTGCCGACCGGCTCCGGGCCGGACCGAATTCGCCGCGCCACGGCGTGCGTTGGGAGCCGTGGCACTGCTCGCGGCGTTGCACGCGCCTGTGCTGTGGGCGCCGTACGCGTCGGCCGTCGCACCCGCCGACAGCTGCGCGTACGCCGTCGTCGCGCCTGGCGGTGCCGACGGGGGCGCGGCCGGCTCGGACGGCTCGGACGGGGGTGAGGCG
>NZ_JAAAXQ010000370.1 GCF_009916105.1 Streptomyces sp. GC420
CCCCCGCAGGCGCCGCAGAACCCGCAGGCGCCGCAGCCGCCCCAGGCCCCGTACGAAGGCCGGCAGCCTCACCCCCAGGGGTGGCCGCAGGGGGCTCCCGGCGGTGGTGAGCACCCGCCGTCAGCGCCTCAGCAGTAGGTCTTCACCGGACTGGACCAATGAGGGCCCGCACCGCGCAGGCGGGGCGGGCCCTTTGTCATTCCTGCTGGCCAGACGCGTGTTTGTGTCCCGTTGACATGTTTAGACCACCGCTGATAGACATCCCCATCACCAGCTGGAGACCGAAGCAGAAGCCACTGATCCGCCTTCCCTGCCTGTGCGAGCCATGACGCGAGGTCACCGCCCCATGCACACACCAGCGCACTCCCGAGCAATCTCCGCCAAGGCCTTACGGGCCGCTCTCGCCCTCGTCCTCCTCGCGGGAGCCGCGGCGGGCACCGGAGCGGCGGCGGCCGGTCCCGCAGCAGCCGACGAGGACCCGGGCGGCAAGAAGGTGCTGACCGTCGCGGTGTCGCAGAGCGTCGACTCGCTGAGTCCCTTCCTCGCCTCACGCCTCGTCAGTACGTCCATCCACCGGCTGATGTACGACTACCTCACGAACTACGACGCCAAGGACGCCCACGCGATCCCCGGTCTCGCCACCGAGTGGGAGCCGTCCGCCGACAAGCTGACGTGGACGTACACGATCCGCGAGGACTCCAAGTGGTCCGACGGGAAGCCGGCGACCGCAGAGGACGCCGCCTGGACCTTCAACAAGATGATGACCGACGACGGCGCGGCCACCGCCAACGGCAGTTTCGTCGCCAACTTCGACGAGGTGACGGCCCCCGATCCACGGACGCTGGTCATCAGGCTGAAGAAGCCGCAGGCGACGATGACGGCGCTGGACGTGCCGATCGTCCCCAAGCACGTCTGGGAGAGGGTCGGCGACTTCTCCAAGTTCAACAACGACAAGCAGTTCCCGGTCGTCGGAAACGGGCCGTACATCCTGACGGACTACAAGGTCGACCAGTACGTCCGGCTCAAGGCCAACAAGGACTTCTGGCGCGGGGCGCCGAAGTTCGACGAGCTCCTCTTCAAGTACTACAAGGACAATGACGCGGCCGTCGCCGCCCTGCGGAAGGGCGAGGTGTCCTTCGTCTCCAACCTGACACCCGCACAGGCCGCCTCCCTCGACGGCAACGACGACATCAAGGTCAACGACGCGCCCGGACGCCGGTTCTACGCCCTGGCGACGAACCCCGGCGCCAAGGCCAGGAACGGCAAGGAGTTCGGCGACGGCCACCCTTCCCTCCTCGACCGCCGCGTCCGCCAGGCACTGTTCCTCGCCACCGACCGGAAGACCATCATCGACAAGGTCTTCCAGGGCCACGCCGTGCAGGGCGAGGGCTACATCCCGCCCCGGTACGCCGACTACCACTGGCAGCCGGGCGACGAGGAGGAACTCGCGTACGACCCGGAACGGGCCGCGGAGCTCCTCGACGAGGCCGGCTACCGGCTGGACAAGGACGGGAAGCGCCTCGGCAAGGACGGCAGGCCGATCACGTACCGCGTCCTGTGCCACGCCACCGACCCGAACGACAAGGCGATCGGGAAGTACATGGAGGAGTGGTACGGCGATCTGGGCATCGGCCTGAAGGTGGACTGCCTCGACAATGTGACGGACCCCTGGCTCGCGGGTGAGTACGACCTCGCCTTCGACGGCTGGTCCGTCAACCCGGACCCGGACTTCGTGCTGTCCATCCACACCTGTGACGCCCTGCCCGCCACGCCGCAGGATGTCGGCGCCACCGACAACTTCATCTGCGACAAGAAGTTCGACGCGCTCTACGAGAAGCAGCTCGCGGAGTACGACGCCGCCGAGCGGGCCGGCATCGTCAAGCGGATGCAGGCCAGGCTGTACGAGACCGGGTACATGAACGTCATGGCGTATCCGAACGCCGTCGAGGCGTACCGGACCGACCAGATCGCGTCGATCACCACGATGCCCTCCGACGGGGGCAACATCTTCGGCCAGGACGGCTACTGGAGCTGGTGGTCCGCCGAGCCCGCGGCCGGCGCCGGCGCCTCCGCGTCCGGGGACGGCGGTTCCTCCACCGGCCTGGTCATCGGCATCGCCGCGGTCGCCGCGGTGGCGGCCGGAGCGATCGGCTTCGTGATGGCGCGCCGCCGCTCCACGGCCGACGAGCGCGAGTAGCGTCCCGCCATGGCTGCTGCAGCACTCGAGACCGCGGCTGCGCCCCCGCCCCCCGCCGGGAGCCCGGGCACAGGCACGGGCCACGGCGGGAGCGCCGTCCGTGCCTTCCTCGCCCACCTGGCCGGGAAGCTCGCGGGCGCCGCGGTCTCCCTGCTCGCCGTCCTCGTCACCAGCTTCTTCCTCTTCCGCGTCATCCCGGGCGACCCGGTCCGCAGCATGACCCACGGCCGGCAGGTCGACGCCGAACAGCTCGCCAACCTGAGGCGGCAGTTCGGGCTCGACCTGCCGCTGTGGCAGCAGTTCACGGACTACTGCGGCAAGGCCGTCACCGGTGACTTCGGCACCTCCTACCAGTTCCACGCCCCGGTCATGGAGCTGATCGCCGACAAGGTCCCGGCAACGCTCCTGCTCACCGGCACCGCCGTGCTGCTCTACACCGCGCTCGGGCTGTGGCTCGGCACCCGCTCCGCCTGGCGGCACGGCGGCCTCGGCGACCGCCTGGGCACCGGGATCGCCCTGACCCTGTGGTCCGTACCGTCCTTCTGGCTGGGTCTGCTGCTCATCATCACCTTCTCCGTCGGTGCCGGGCCTGTCCCCGGCCTGTTCCCCACCGGCGGCATGGAGTCCGGGGACGAGACGGGATTCGGATACGTCCTGGACGTGGCGCACCACATGGTGCTGCCGGTGCTGACCCTCGTCGCGGTCGGCTACGCGCAGACGCTGCTGGTCATGCGCTCGTCCCTGCTCGACGAGATGGGCGGGGACTATCTGACGACGGCGCGGGCGAAGGGGCTGCGCGACGACCTCGTGCGCCGCCGGCACGCCGTGCCGAACGCGATGCTCCCCGCCGTCACGCTCGTCTTCGTCAACCTCGGCCATGTGGCGGCGGGCAACATCCTGGTGGAGACGGTCTTCTCCTGGCCCGGTATCGGCGGACTGTTCTACCAGGCGCTCAGCGTGCCCGACCTGCCACTGGTCCAGGGCCTGTTCGTGGTCTTCGCCGGCGCGATGATCCTGATGAACCTGCTCGCCGACCTCCTCTATCCGCTGCTCGACCCGAGGGTGAACCGAGGCCGATGACCACCGCCACCGCATCCTCCCTCGCGCGGGCGCGCCGCCGCCGGGCCCTTGCCCGCTTCTGGCGCGGGTACCGCGCGAACCGGGCGGGCCTGTTCGGCCTCGCCGTCTTCGCCGTGATCGCACTGCTCGCGCTGGCCGCCCCGGTGCTGGTGGGCGGTGACGTGCGGAACGTGACCGAGGCTCCCGGCGCGCCTCTTCGGTCGCCGAGCGGTGAGTTCCCGCTCGGCACGGACCAGTTCGGGCGCTCGCTGCTCGATCTGCTGCTGTACGGGGCGCGGATCTCGCTCACCGTCGGGCTGCTGGCCGCCGCGCTGTCGGTGTCCATCGGCGCGGTCGTGGGCATCGTCGCCGGGCACTTCGGCGGCAAGGGCGGCGCCGTGCTGATGCGGGTCACCGACTGGTTCCTGGTGATGCCGACCCTGGTCCTGGCGATCGCGCTCGCCACGGTCATGTCCCGCAGCGCCACCACCGTGATCATCGCGATCGGTGTGACCAGCTGGCCGACCACGGCGCGGCTTGTACGCGCCCAGACCCTGGCCGTCGAGGCCCGCCCGTACATCGAGCGGGCGCGTGCCCTGGGTGGCGGGCACTGGCACATCATGAGCCGGCACGTGCTGCCGAACGTGATGCCGCTCGTCCTGGCGCAGACGACGCTGGGCATCTCCAACGCGATCCTCACCGAGGCGACGCTCGCCTTCCTCGGTCTCGGCGACCCTGCGGTCGTCTCCTGGGGCGGCATGCTCCAGGACGCCAGGGAGGCGGGGGCGGTCAGCTCCGGCCACTGGTGGTACCTCGCTCCGCCCGGGCTCGCGATCGCCCTGGTCGCGCTGTCGTTCACGCTGTGCGGGCGGGCCGTGGAGTCCGTGCTCAACCCGAAGCTGGGGGTGTCGGGCCGGTGAGCGGACTCCTCGACGTACGGAACCTGTCGGTCACCTACGGATCGGGGGCCGGCGCCGTGCCCGCCGTACGGGGTGTGGACCTGTCCCTCGACGCGGGTACGAAGCTGGGCCTGGCCGGGGAGTCGGGCTGCGGCAAGTCGACGCTGGCGCTGGCCCTGCTGCGGCTGCTGCCGAAATCGGCACGGCTGTCCGGGGAGATTCTGCTGGACGGCGAGGACGTCCTGACCATGAAGTGGGGCCGGCTGCGGGCGGTCCGCTGGGCGGGGGCGTCCATCGTCTTCCAGGGTGCGATGCACTCTCTGAACGCCGTGCAGCGCGTCGGCGAGCAGATCGCGGAACCGGTGCTGGTGCACCGGCAGGGCACCCCGGCGGCGGCCAGGAAGCGGGTGGGCGAGCTGCTGGAGCAGGTGGGGCTCCCGGCGTCCCGCGCGCGTGCGTATCCGCACGAGCTGTCCGGCGGGCAGCGGCAGCGCGTGATGATCGCGATGGCGCTGGCCTGCGGGCCCCGGCTGGTGATCGCCGACGAGCCGACGACCGCGCTCGACGTGATGATCCAGGCGCAGATCCTGCGGCTCATCGAACGGCTGGTGAGCGAACAGGACCTGGGCCTGCTGATGATCAGTCACGATCTCGCGGTGCTGGCCGACACCTGCGACCGGCTCGCGGTCATGTACGCGGGAAGGATCGTCGAGGAGGGGCCGGCCCAGGACGTCTTCGGCCGGGCGGAGCACCCGTACGGCCGTGCCCTGTCGTCCGCCTTTCCGCGGATCGGCGATCCGGCCGCCCGGCTGGCCCCGCGCGGACTGCCGGGTGATCCCCCGGACCCGTCCGCGCTGCCGGGCGGGTGCTCCTTTCACCCGCGCTGCCCCGTCTCACTGGACAGCTGCGCACGGGAGGACCAGCCTCTCCGTGAGGCCGGGCCCGGGCGGCGCGCCGCGTGTGTACACGTCGGGGCCGGCGCGGCGGACGGGGACGGGAACACGGGCGACGGCAGGGACGCGAACGAGGGAGCGGCACGATGACCGCCGTGGACGGACCGACGGGCGGCCTTTCCGCCAGGGCGACGGCGCCGGAGAAGACCGGCACGGACGCCCCCGCCGGCGCGGAGACCGGCACCGGCACGGAGACCGGCACAGTCACCGGGACCGGCACCGGCATTGGCACCGGCACCGGCACCGGCACCGGCACCGGGACGGCGGCGGGGACCGGCGCGGCCGCCGGTGACGGGCCGCTGCTGGCCGCGTCGGGTCTGTCGGTGGTCTTCCCCGGCCGGCACGGCGCCGCGCCCGCGCGGGCCGTCGACGGTGTCGACCTCGCCGTCGGCGCCGGGGAGATCGTGGCGCTGGTCGGGGAGTCCGGCTGCGGCAAGACCACCCTGGCCCGGGCGCTGCTCGGGCTGGTGAGCCCGAGCGCCGGAAGCGTCGTGTTCGGCGGGCGTCCGCTGTCGTACACGGGCCGCGCCCTGAAGGCGTACCGCAGGCGCGTGCAGCTGGTCCTCCAGGATCCGACCGGCTCCCTCAACCCGCGGCACACGGTCTACGACGCGGTCGCGGAGGGGCTGCGGATCCACGGGTACGACGGCGACGAGCGCAAGGCCGTCGCCGAGGCCCTGTCCCGTGCCGGGCTGCGGCCGCCCGAGCGGTTCTTCCTGCGCTATCCGCATGAACTGTCGGGCGGGCAGCGCCAGCGCGTCGTCATCGCCGGGGCTCTGGTCCTGCGTCCCGAACTCGTCGTCGCCGACGAGCCGGTCGCCTCCCTCGACGCCTCGGTGCGCGGCGAGATCCTCGCCCTGCTGCTGCGGCTGCGTGACGAGCTGGGGCTCTCCGCTCTGGTCGTCACGCACGACCTGGGTCTGGCCTGGAACATCGCGGACCGGGTGGCGGTGATGTACCTCGGCCGGATCGTGGAGACGGGCCCGGTCGAGGAGGTGCTCACGGACCCGCGCCATCCGTACACCCGGGCCCTGCTGTCCGTCCTCCCGGACGCGCCCGGCGAACCCGTCGTCCTGGGCGGTGAGACCCCGGACCCCTCGCGGATCCCGGGCGGGTGCCGTTTCCACGCCCGCTGCCAGGTCCTCGCCTCCGGCGCGGCGCGGGAGGCGGGTGTCGCGGAGCACTGCCGCACCCGGGAGCTGCCCGTCCTGACCGGCTCGGCGGGTGTGGCCTGCCACTGGGCGGCTGCGCGCGCAGGGGAGGGCTGAGGCGGATCCGCCCGGCGGCGGGAGGCAGCGGCGTCAGGGCCCGGCCGTGACACCCCCGAGTCCGGCGAGTCCGCCGGGCCCGAGCCGAAGGGCGCGCCCGTGGCCGACGGCGCCACCGGCGCTCGTCCGCGGCCGGACGAGGGGCCGCTCCGTCCGGCCGCACCCGGCGAGGTCGTGCTGGGGGCTGCCCGGCCCACCCGGCGCGACGCCAACGGCCGGGGCCGGGCGCCGCTGGGCTCTGTCCGACAGATCTCGCCCCGCGACGCCTGGCACGCACTCCCCCGTGGCCCTCCGGGCACGGGAGGTACCCCCACGCCGCGTTGCCGGAATCCTCCGAGCAGGCCACCGGACGGGGTCCGGGCTCGCCCCCACCGCCCTGCGATCGCACGCACCGGACGCCGCGGACCCCGCCCTCCGGGCGGATGGCGGCCTCTGTCGGACGGGGCCTACTCCTGCCGGTCGGCCGCGATCAGCTCGCGGCAGCGCCGCACGTCCGACGCCATCGCCTCGAGCAGGCCGTCGAGGGAGTCGAACTTCAGCTGGCCGCGCACATAGGCGAGGAAGTCGACGGCCACGTGGAGGCCGTACAGCTCGAGCCCCACCCGGTCGATCGCGTATGCCTCGACCGTGCGCTCCGTGCCGTCGAACTGCGGATTCGTGCCGACGGAGATCGCCGCGGGCATGGCCTCGCCCTGGGCGTGCAGCCAGCCGGCGTAGACGCCGTCGGCGGGGATCGCGGTGTGCGGGAGCGTCTCGACGTTGGCGGTCGGGAAGCCCAGTTCACGGCCGCGCTGGGCGCCGCGGACGACGACGCCCTCGACGCGGTGCGGGCGGCCGAGGATCTCCCTCGCGCCCGCCATGTCGCCCTCGGCGACGAGCCGGCGGATCAGCGTGGACGAGAAGGGCTCGCCGCCGCCGGCCTCGCCCCGGACGAAGAGGTCGACGACGTCCACCTCGTAGTCGTAGGTCGTGCCCATCTCGGCGAGGGTGTCCACGGTGCCTGCGGCCCTGTGGCCGAAGCGGAAGTTGGGGCCCTCGACGACGGCCTTGGCGTGCAGCTTGTCGACGAGCACCTTCACCACGAAGTCGGCGGGCGACAGCTTCGAGAACTCGGCGGTGAACGGCAGGATCAGCATCGCGTCGACACCGAGCTCCGCCATCAGCTCGGCGCGCCGGTGGTGCGGCGCGAGGAGCGGGGGGTGGCTGCCGGGACGCACGACCTCGCTGGGGTGGGGGTCGAAGGTGACGACGAC
>NZ_JAAAXQ010000371.1 GCF_009916105.1 Streptomyces sp. GC420
ACACCGCACTGCGCGGAAAACGCCGAGGGCCCCGGAGGCGTGAAGCCTCCGGGGCCCTCGGTCCGGGGTGGGCGATACTGGGTTCGAACCAGTGACCTCTTCGGTGTGAACGAAGCGCTCTCCCACTGAGCTAATCGCCCGGGCGCACCGCAAACATTACCGCATGTCAGCGGACCCTCGTGACCCGTCGCGGAAGCTCCGCGTCACTCGTCGATCTTCCAGGGCATGGTCAGCCCGAACTTCCACACATAGATCCCCACGAGCAGCCCGATGATCACCAGCCCGACGGTCGTGAGGATCATGTTGCGGCGCCGGACCCTGGGATCGAGCGCGCGCTGCGCGGCCTCGCTGACCTTGCGCTTCGTCCAGCGCAGCACCAGCTGGGCCCAGACGAACTCGGTGGCCCAGATCGCCATGCCACCGAAGATCACCAGCCAGCCCGGGCCGGGCAGCACCAGCATCATCACACCGGCGCCGACCACCGCCAGGCCGATGACGAAGACGCCCACCTGCCAGCTCAGGTGCAGCGTCCGCCGGGCCTGCACGAACTGCGGGGCCCTCGATCCGAGCGGCGCCTCGGCACCGGTCTCCGGCACCTCGGCCCCGACCTCTTCCGGCCCTTCCTTCACAGCTGCGGCCACCTCACCGCGCTCGTCACTCCCCGTGTTCATGAGAGACAAACTACCCGACCGTGCCACTTCGCCGGAATGGACCGGAAGTCGGATCCGATTCTCGTCCGTACGAGGTACCGAAGAGCGGCAAAACGGTCAGAGGGGTTTACAACGGCACCGTAGGTGGCATGTCGATTTCGCCGACGTGCGAATCCCCGAGCGCACACTGAGCGAAAGGCCCTGGCGCTTATGAACACCACGGTGAGCTGCGAGCTGCACCTGCGCCTCGTTGTGTCGAGCGAGTCTTCACTGCCTGTACCCGCGGGGCTGCGGTATGACACGGGAGATCCCTATGCCGTGCATGCCACCT
This sequence comes from Streptomyces sp. GC420, assembly GCF_009916105.1. Taxonomy (GTDB): domain Bacteria; phylum Actinomycetota; class Actinomycetes; order Streptomycetales; family Streptomycetaceae; genus Streptomyces. The sequence continues at coordinate 982 of NZ_JAAAXQ010000371.1, forward strand.
TCCACACCGGAGCCGAGGAGACCGTCGAGTGGGTGTTCGCCCGCGACCTCCTCGCCGAGGGCCTGCACCGGCCCACGGGAACCGGCGACGTCCGTGTCTGGCCGTCCCGCAGCCACGGTCAGGGCGTTGTCTGTATCGCCCTGAGCTCTCCGGAGGGTGAGGCCCTGCTCGAGGCCCCGGCGAGGGCTCTGGAATCCTTCCTGAAGCGAACCGATGCCGCGGTGCCACCCGGCACCGAGCACCGTCACTTCGATCTCGATCAGGAGCTGTCCCACATTCTGGCCGAGAGCTGAGGAGCGACCCCGGTCGCTCACCCTCCGTAGCCGTCCGACTCGGGGAGACGGCACGGAAGGGACAATCGAATACGGCAGATCACCGGCGCCGGTGCCCGCGGGTCCCACCGTGGGCGACGGCGCCGGTGCGTTCCGGACGCGTCCGCGCGGACTCGTCCGCGTCAGTCATACGTACGAGCCGCTAGAGTCGGCCTCCCGGGCGGCTCACGCCCGGCGCAGCAGGCCAGGGAGCGAATCGTGCTGATCACCCATGACACCCGGTGTGCCCTCGACGCCGTGGTCGACCTGGTGAACTCCGCGCCGGAGGGCGAGCAGCCCGACGGTCTCGCGGACGTGGAGGCGCTTGAGGCGTTCGTGAAGCGCCACGGCATCAGCGGGGCGGGGACCCTCGGCCCGCAGGACGTGAAGGCCGTCATGCTGGTGCGGGAGCGCTTCGCGCGGGTCTTCGCCGCGTCCGACGACCGCGCCGCCGCCCAGATGATCAACCAGCTGGTGGCGTCCGCGGGCACCACGCCGCAGCTCACCGACCACGACGGCTTCGACTGGCACGTGCACTACTTCGCGCCCGGCGCTTCCCTGGCCGACCATCTCGCGGCCGACTGCGGAATGGCGCTCGCCTTCTTCGTCGTCGCCGGCGAGCGCGAGCGGCTGCGGCGCTGTGAGGCACCGGACTGCCGGCACACCTTCGTCGACCTCTCGCGCAACCGTTCGCGCCGCTACTGCGACAGCCGGACCTGCGGGAACCGGCTGCACGTGGCCGCGTACCGGGCCCGGCGCCGGGAGGCGGAGGCCGGGGCCCAGGCCGTGGGCTGACCGAGCCGCCGCGGCCCGCGCAGGGGCCGGCCGTGCGGGCCGGCTCGGGAGCCGGCAGCGGGGCCGTGCCCGGCAACGGCGCGCGAGCCGGGGGCGGGGCCGTGACCTGCTCACAGCAGGAACAGATCGTGCACGGCCGCCATCAGAAGCAGGCAGCCGATCACCGCGAGAAAGATCATCAGCGGTGGCTGGGAAAGCGCGAAGAGACAGCCTCGCGGTTCTTCTTCGGGTGCGCCGTGCGGGCCGGGAACGCCGGACGGGACGGGTGCGACGGGTGCGGGGGTCTCGCCCTGTGTGATGTGCTCCATTTCGCGCCTGATGATGACGTACCCGGCGAGCATCACGCACCCAACGCTCACCCCTCGAAGGGGAGTTCGTCAGATTCCGTGCTTCTTCAATATCGCCTCTATGTCCGAGAAGTCATCCGCGGGAGCGGTGGGGGCGGGCCTGCCGGCACCGCGGCCGGGACCGAGTGAGGGCGTCGATACGCCGGGCGAGGACCCGCCCACGGCCCGGGTGGCGGGGGCGCCGCCCGCGGCGGCCTTGGCGGCCCTGCGCCGTTCCCTGCGCTCCCTGCGGCTCGGCAGGCCCTTCCTGCGCTCCACCGTCCGGGCCGTCACGAACAGTGCCCACGACAGGGCCAGGACTCCGAAACCCGCCCACACGCTGGGCTTGAAGACGAGGTCGGCGACCCAGTCCACGACCCCCGTCATGACCAGCCCCACCGGGATCAGCGAGTAGGCCGCGATCCGGGTCGCGGCGAGGAATCGTTTGCGGTACGCCGTCAGCAGGGCGATGCCCAGGCCGGCCGCGGACACCGCGGAAAAGACGGTCTCGATGAGCATCCGGTCCTCCCGCCGATGGGGTTCGTCTTCGTCACCGCCGCACGGCCGCGCAGGCGTCGCTGTCCGCCGCCGGACAGGCCCGAGCCGCCCCGGGAGGCCGCATGCGACCGTGCCGCGGGTTCTGTCCCTCCATCGTGCACCGGCCGGGCCCTCCGGGGCCACGGTGCGAAGGCCCGCTCAGGGAGATCTCCGGGACATCCCGGGGGTGATCTCGTCCTCAGGTCGCGGTCCCGGCCGTGCGGACCGGTCCGGGGCGGCCCGTGCGGTCCCGGTTCGGCCCGGGGCGGCCGGGCTGGGAGACTGAGGACATGAGCGACTCGACCTCCACCCGCCCCGCCGTCGTACTCGACGTCTGGTGCGAGCTCCAGTGCACCGACTGCCGCACCGCGCGCGCCGACCTGCGGGCACTGCGCGAGCGCTACGGCGACCGGCTGGAGCTGCGGCTGCGGCACTTCCCCCTCGCCAAGCACAAGCACTCCTTCGCCGCCGCGCAGGCGGCCGAGGAGGCCTTCGAGCAGGGGAAGGGCTGGGCATACGCCGAAGCGGTGCTCGAGCGGGCGGAGGACCTCGCCGCGAAGGGCGAACCGGTGCTGCTCGACGTGGCGCGGGAGCTCGGCCTGGACGCGGAGGAGTTCGACACCGCCCTGATCGACGGCCGGCACATCCTGATCGTCGACGCCGACGAGGCGGAGGGCCGGGCGATCGGCGTGACCGGGACACCCACCTACGTGTTCGGTGGTGAGCGCCTCGACGGCGGCAAGAGCCAGGAGGGACTGCTGGCCCGCATCGAGGAGATCGCCGACCGGCTGCTCGCCGAGACGGACGGTGCGCAGGAGCGGGCCTGACCGGTCGGGCGGGGCCTGCGGGGTCGCCCGGGCGGACACCGGGCAACGCCCGTGCCGGGCCGACCGGCACGGCCCGGGCGGCACGAGCGGCCCGGGTGGCCCGGGTGGCCCGGACGACCCCGCAGGCCCTGGCGGCCCTGGTCCGCCTCAGAGCAGCGTCTTGAAGCAGTGGTGTGCCGTCGGCCGGTAGCCGAGGGATTCGTAGAGCCGTTCCGCCGGTGCGTTGCCCGCGAAGACGTTCAGGCCGACCCGCGTCTCCCCCGCCGCGAGCGCCACCCGCTCGGCCAGCAGCATCAGTGACCTCCCGTGCCCATGCCCCCGGTGGGCATGCCTGACCTCGATGTCCAGGACGTAGGCGCAGGGCGTGCCGATGCGTACGTCGTTCAGCGCGATCCAGATGGTGCCCACCGCCTCCGCGCCGGAGTGGGTCAGCGCCCCTAGGTAGGTGTCGGGCGTACCGAGCCCTTCGGGCAGGACCGCGCTCTGGTCCTCCGCCGCCCTGGCACGCGCTTCCTCCTCGGTGAGGCCCAGGTCTGCCATGGACCGCGCGTACCGGCCCCTGGCCTCCGTGTCCCAGATTCGGAACTCGTCCGGTGTCATCGGCCGCCCGGTGGTGCCCTCGGGGAGGTCCGGTGGCTCGGTGGGCAGCGGCTTCGACATGAAGCGGCTGCGTTCCGAGTAGCCGAGGGCCGTCGCCAGCCGCAGCGCCCCGGCGGCCCCGGCGGGCACGGACACCTCGACCCGGCGGCAGCCCCAGCCGCGCAGCACTTCCTCGGCGGCGAGCGCGGCCACACAGCCGCGCCCGCGCCGGCGGTCTCTCTCGTCGATCTCCAGTGAGACGATCCGGCCGACGGCCGAACCGAACCGCTCGTGCGTGGCGAGGTGGATCGCACCCACCGGCCGGCTGTTCACGCACACGTCGAACCGGCGGGACAGGGCCCCGCGCGGACCGTTCTGAAGCGGCTCGGCGGGCCGCAGGGTGGTGGTCATCACCGGGTTCCTACCCGCTCACGCCACTCGGGTCATCGGATTCACGGGTCGACCTCGGCGGCCGCCCGTTCCTCGAAGACGCGCATCGCCTTGGCGGTCACCGGTCCGGGGGCGCCGGGCAGCTCGCGGCCGTCGACCCGGTGCACTGCCTGCACGTCGCGCAGGGTCGAGGTCAGGAAGATCTCCTCGGCCCGTTCCAGGACGTCCATCGGCAGGTCGGTCTCCTGCGCGCCGGTCCACTCGACCGCCAGGGCCCTGGTGATGCCGGCCAGGCAGCCGGAGCGGAGGGGCGGCGTGTGCAGTTCCCCGTCGAGGACGACGAAGACGTTGGAGCCGGTGCCCTCGCAGAGTTGCCCGACGGTGTTGGCGAACAGCGCCTCGGACGCGCCCTGTTCGCCGGCACGGGCGAGCGCGACGACGTTCTCGGCGTAGGAGGTGGTCTTCAGCCCGGCGAGTGCGCCGCGTTCGTTGCGGGTCCACGGCACGGTGATGACCGCGGTGGTGTCCGGGCGCCGCGTCGTCCCGCCGAGGGCTACGACGAGGGTGGGGCCGTCGTCGCCGCGGTCGGAGCCGAGCGGCGAGAGCCCGCCGGTGTAGGTCACCCGGAGCCGGCCGAGCGGCATCGGGTTGGCCTCCAGGACGGCCGCGCAGGCACGGCGCACCTCGTCCGGGTCGGGGTCGGGCAGGCCGAGACCCCGGGCCGAGCGGGTCAGCCGGTCCAGGTGCCGGGTGAGCGCGAACGCCGTGCCGTTCGTGGCCTTGAGCGTCTCGAAGACGCCGTCCCCCACGGTCAGTCCGTGGTCGAGGACGGAGACCCTGGCCGAGTCGACGTCCTGCAAGCCTCCGTTGAGCCAGACCTTCACCTGGTGTCACCTCTCGGGGTAGATCCTGAAGCGGAGGGCGGCACGGCCTCCCGGCCTGCTGACCGGGAGGAATCCCCCGGGTGAGCACAGTACGCCCCGGGTCCCGCGTCCCGCGCGTACGCCCCCGAGGCCACGGCCAGCAGCCGGGACGCCTTGAGTTCTGTCTCCGCCCATTCGCGTTCCGGGTCGGAGCCCCACGTGATCCCGGCCCCGGTGCCGAAGCGCAGCACGGCACCCGTGGCGGGGGTGCGGTCGATCCAGAAGGTCCTGATGCCGACCGCGAGCTCCGCGGCGCCGCGGTCCGCGTCGACCCAGCCGATGCCTCCACAGTAAGGGCCGCGGGGCGCCGTCTCCAGCGCCTCGATGATGCGCAGGGCGCTGGACTTGGGAGCCCCGGTCACCGAGCCGGGCGGGAAGGCGGCGGCCAGCAGCTCGGGCCAGCCGGCGTTCGCGTCGAGTTCGCCGCGCACGGTGGAGACCAGGTGGACGAGGCCGGGGTGCTTCTCGACGACGCACAGCTCGGGGACGGTGACGCTGCCGGTGGTGCAGACCCGGCCGAGGTCGTTGCGGACCAGGTCGACGATCATCACGTTCTCGGCGTGGTCCTTGGGCAGCAGGTCCGCCTCGTTCCTGCCGGTGCCCTTGATGGGTCCCGACTCGACGGTGCGGCCGGACCGGCGCAGGAAGAGCTCGGGGGAGGCGGTGGCTACCTCCACACCGCGCCCGGGCAGCCGAATCGTTCCTGCGTACGGCGCCGGGTTGCCGTGCGCGAGCAGGGCGGTCAGGGCGTCGACGTCCGCGGTGTACGGATCGGGCAGGGGCGCGGTCAGGACGCGGCAGAGGTTCGCCTGGTACACCTCGCCGGCCGCGATGTGCTCGCGGATCCGCCGTACCCCCGCGGTGTACGCGGCGCGGTCCAGCGAGGACGACCAGTCGCCCGGGGCCGGTCCGCGCCACTTCCCGGCGGCGCCCGGGGCGGGCACCGGCGCCTCGCGCACCTCGCCGAAGCGTGCGCACACCAGCCTGCCCTCGAAGTCCGCCGCGACGGCCCAGAAGCCGGCGGAGTCGAGGGCCGCGGGATCGCTGGTGACATCCCGCAGGTCGAAGGCGAGCAGGCCGCCGAAGCGGGCCAGAGGAGCGAGGTCGTGCACGTGGGTGAGTGTAGGTCGGGGGCCGGTGCCGGGCACCGGAGCCGGCCCCGCCGTGACCCGTCGGCGGTCACAGCGCAGCACGCTGCGTAAACGCGTTTTTGTACTGGCCCCGGAATCCGCTAGAGTTCAACACGTCGCCGGGACGCCGCAGGCACCCCGGACCGGCAGGCGGACGTGGCTCAGTTGGTAGAGCATCACCTTGCCAAGGTGAGGGTCGCGAGTTCGAATCTCGTCGTCCGCTCGACGTGGGGGATTTTTCCCGGACCCCCGCACTGACGGGGTGGAGTGGCCGAGAGGCGAGGCAACGGCCTGCAAAGCCGTCTACACGGGTTCAAATCCCGTCTCCACCTCCAAGGACGATTAGCTCAGCGGGAGAGCGCTTCCCTGACACGGAAGAGGTCACTGGTTCAATCCCAGTATCGTCCACAGGAACCGGCTGGTATCAGCGGTTTCCCCGCGCGATTAGCTCAGCGGGAGAGCGCTTCCCTGACACGGAAGAGGTCACTGGTTCAATCCCAGTATCGCGCACGCAGTGCCCACACCCTCGGGTCGTGGTCCCGAGGACGATTAGCTCAGCGGGAGAGCGCTTCCCTGACACGGAAGAGGTCACTGGTTCAATCCCAGTATCGTCCACCGCCCGAAGCCCCCGGTTCCCGAACCGGGGGCTTCGCCGTGTGCGGGGTGGTGTCGCGGTGCCGGCCGTGCCCGTAGAGGTCGGTCGGACGGGCGCGAACGGCCGGCCCGTACCTGGGACAGGTCCGGGCCGGCCGTTCCTCGTTCCGGCTGGTCCCGGTCAGGAGGAGAACAGCATCCGGCCGAAGCTCTGGCGGTGGTGGCC
>NZ_JAAAXQ010000372.1 GCF_009916105.1 Streptomyces sp. GC420
GGGAGTGGCCGGCGGTGCGGCGGGAGTGGCCGTACTGACCGGAGGCGCCCGCTGGTCGGCCGAACTGCCGGGGCTGCTGCCACTGGCCGGTACGCGACTGGCGGTGGACGCGCTGTCGGGGTTGTTCATGGCGGTCGCGGGGGCCGTCGTGGCGGCGGTGGCGGTGTACGGCATCGGATACGCGGGCGGGCACGGCGCGCACGGTCCCGCCTCGCGGTGGGCGCAGGCGGTACTGCCGCTGTTCGCCCTGACGCTGGTACTGGTGCCCGCGGCGGACTCGGTGTCCACGTTCCTGGTGCTGTGGGAGCTGATGGCGCTGACCTCGCTGCTGCTCGTCCTGGCCGAGCACCGCGAGCGGCCGCAGGTGCGGACGGCGGGGGTCTGGTACGCGGTGATGACCCATCTCGGGCTGGTGCTGCTGCTGGTGGCCTTCGCGCTGTTCGCCGCGCGCGCCGGGGGCGAGTCCTTCGAGGCGCTGCGGGCCGGCGCGAAGGGCATGTCACCCCAGGTGAGGGGGCTGGTGTTCGTACTGAGCGCGGCAGCCTTCACCTCCAAGGCCGGGGCGGTGCCGCTGCACGCCTGGCTGCCCCGCGCCCACCCGGAGGCGCCCAGCCACGTCTCGGCGCTGATGAGCGCCGCGATGGTCAACCTCGGCGCGTACGGACTGGTGCGCACCGGCTTCGACCTGCTGGGCGGCGGCCCTTCGTGGTGGTGGCTGGGGCTGATCGTGGTGGGCGGACTGTCCGCCGTGTACGGGATCCTGCAGGCGGCGATGGCCTCCGACCTGAAGAGGCTGCTCGCGTACTCGACCTCCGAGAACATGGGGCTGGTCCTGATCGGAGCCGGAGCGGCGGGCCTGTTCGCCGCCTCGGGCGACGGCACGCTGGCCGCCCTCGCCCTGGCGGCGGCCCTGCTGCATGTCGTCAACCACTCGGCGTTCAAGGCCCTGTTGTTCTGCGCGGCCGGTTCGGTGCTGCGCGCCACCGGGGTCCGTGATCTGGACCGGCTCGGCGGTCTGCGGGCGCGGATGCCGGTGACGGCCGGGCTGTTCGCGCTGGCCGCGCTGGGGGCGGTGGCGCTGCCGCCCGGCAACGGGTTCATCAGCGAGTGGCTGCTGCTGCAGTCGCTGATCCACGGCCTGCAGACGCCGGGTGTCTCCGTCGCCGTGACGCTGCCGCCGGCCGTGGCACTGATCGCGCTGTCGGCCGGAATCGCGGCGGCCGTGTTCGTCAAGGCGCTCGGCGTCGGCTTCTTCGCCCGGCCGCGCAGCCGGGAAGCCACCGGGGCGAAGGAGTCACCGCCGCTCATGCTCGCCGGGATGGGGCTGCTGGCCTCCGGCTGCGTCGCGCTGGCCCTGGTCCCGGGAGTGCTGGGCAGCGGCCTCGACCGGTCGGTGCTCGCCGCGGGCCTCCCGGCGGACACGGTCGTGACCGGCGACGGGGTGGGACTGCGCCTGGAGAATGTCTCCGCGACGCTGTCACCACTGTGGGTGGTGGCAGGACTGACCGCGGTACTGGCTCTGGCCACCGCACTGCCCATGCTGTACGGCAGGCGCCGGCGCGCGCGACGGCGAAGAGACGCCAGGCTGTGGGACTGCGGCGGCGGGGCACCCACCCCCCGGATGGCCTACACCGCGACCTCCTTCGCCGAACCGCTGCAACGCGTCTTCGACGACGTACTCGCCCCGGAGCAGGATGTGAACGTCACGCCGGTGCGCGAATCGGCCTATCTCGTGGAACGCGTGCGCTTCCGCAACCGGGTGCCGGACCGGATCGAGCACCGGCTGTACGAACCGGTACTGGCCTTCCTCGCGCGGTCGGGACAGGCCGCGCGGCGGCTGGCGAACGGCAGCGTCCATCTGTATCTCGGCTACGGCTTCTTCGGCCTGGTCGCCCTGCTCGTGGTGCTGGCGGTGGGCTGGTGAGCGCGGTCGGCTACGCGGCGGTGGCGGGGCAGATCGCCGTGGTCGTCGGGGGCGCTCCGCTGCTCACCGGGCTGATGCGGCAGGTGCGGGCACGGATGGAGGGACGGGCCGGCGCCGGCGTGCTCCAGCCGTGGCGCGATACGCGCAAGCTGCTGCGCAAGGAGCCGATCAACCCGGTCGGAACGGGGCCCGCGTTCCGTGTCGCTCCCGCGCTCCTGGTGGCCACCACCGTGGTGGTGGCCGCGCTGGTGCCGCTGCTCTCCACGGACACCCCGCTCGCCGGACGCTCGGACCTGATCCTCGTGGTGGGGCTCCTCGCCCTGGGCACGGTCGCCCTGGCCCTGGCCGGGCTCGACACCGGCACCGCGTTCGGCGGCATGGGGGCGTCGCGCGAGATGACCATCGCGGCCCTCGTGGAACCGACGCTCCTCATGTCGGTGTTCGCCCTGTCGATACCGACCGGCTCGACCAATCTGCCCGCCATCGTCTCCGGCGCCGTCCACGAACCGGCACGGTTCGCCTCGCCCGCGGGACTGCTGGCCACCGCCGCGCTCGCCGTCGCCGTCCTCGCGGAGACCGGCCGGCTCCCGGTGGACAACCCGTCCACGCACCTGGAGCTGACGATGGTGCACGAGGCCATGGTGCTGGAGTACGCGGGGCCCGATCTGGCACTGGTCGAGCTCGGCGCGCAGATGAGGCTCACCGTACTGCTCGGGCTGCTCGCCTCGCTGTTCGCGCCCTGGGGCATCGCCACCTCCGCCTCCGCGGCCGCGCTCGCACTCGCCCTCGTCGTGTTCGTGGCCAAGGTCGCCGCCCTGGGGGCGTTGCTGGCCGCCGCGGAAGTGTTCTGGGCCAAGCTGCGGCTGTTCCGCGTGCCCGAGCTGCTCGCCGGCTCGTTCCTGCTGGCACTGCTCGCGGTGACCGCCTCCTACTTCCTGAGCGGAGAGTGAGCGCGCGGTGAGCGAGAGTCTGTACACACAGCTGCTCGACCTGGCCTGCGGGGCGTTCCTGCTGGCGGCGGTGGTGATTCTGTGGCGCCGTGAACTGGGCGCGATCGTACGGATCTTCGCCCTGCAGGGGATCGCCCTGGGCGCCATCGCCGTCCTGCTGGGACTGCACGAGGAACGCTGGGACCTGGTCGCGGTGGCGTGCGGGATCGGTGTGCTGCGGGCCGGGGTGCTTCCGTACCTCATGCACCGTGCGCTCGTCACACCGGCCGCCGAGCGCCCTGAGTACCCCGAGCGCCCCGAGCGCCCCGGGTTCACCGAGCGCCCCGGGTTGACCGGGTTCACCGGGTACGACACGGACGGCGCCGAGACGCGGGAGACCCAGCCGCTGGTGAACGTGGCGGCCTCCCTGCTCACAGCGGCGGCACTGACGCTGCTCGCCTACGCCCTGGCCCAGCCGCTCGTCGAGCTCGACCCCACCCCCGCCACGCTGGCCCTGCCGGTGGGCCTGGCCGTCGTGCTGATCGGGTTCTTCGTCCTGGTCACCAGGCGGCGGGCGCTCGCGCAGGTGGTGGGCTTCCTGCTGCTGGACAACGGCATCACGGCGACCGCGTTCCTCGCCGCCTCCGGGGTTCCGCTGATCGTCGAGCTCGGCGTCTCGTTCGACGTCACGCTCGCCGTGCTGGTGCTGCAACTCCTCACCACCCGCATGCGGGCCGCGTTCGGCACCACCGACATCGACGACCTGCGGGAGCTGCACGACTGATGCTGCGTCTTCTTCACGAGCCGACCGCGACCGCCGTGCTGCTGACCGCGCCCGTCGCGGTCCCTCTCGCCATGGCCGGCGTGCATGCGCTGGCCCGCGTGCGGGCGGTCTCCGCCGGGGCGCGGCCGCCGGGCGGGAAGGCGGCAGGTGCGCCCGTCCGCGCGGGGGTCACCGCCGGCCCGGCGGACACGGCCCCGGCAGCGGTCCGGGGTCCGGCACCCGGCACGGACTCCGGCACGGCACCGGGACCGGTCCGGGGTCAGGCACCGGGTCCGGACTCCGGCACAGCACCCGGCCCGGACTCCGGCACGGCACCGGGTCCGCATTCCGGCACGGAACCGGGCACCGCTCCACCCGCGGCCCCGGCTCCCGCTCCCCCGCCGCCGGGCGCCGGCGCGTCCCGCCCTGCCGACCGGCTGGGGCTCGTGTCACCGCTGGCGGTCATCGCCTGCGGCGCGGTGCTGGCCGCCGGCCTCGGTGACGACGAGGCGGTGACCGCGTACGACGGCCTGCTGCGCGCCGACGCCCTGACGGTGTGGCTGCTGCTGGTCGTGGGCGCCGTCGCGCTGATCGCCTGCGCGACCGCCCCCTCCTATCTGGCGGGCGAGCGGACCGCCGGGCACGCGGACGCCCGCAGCACGGCGGTCTTCCACGCCCTCGTGCAGGCATTCCTCGCGGCCATGGGCCTTGCCGTGATCACGGCGAATCTCGGGGTGCTGTGGGTGGCCGTGGAGGCCACGACCATCGTCACCGCGTTCCTCGTCGGCCATCGCAACACCCGTTCCTCCGTCGAGGCCGCGTGGAAGTACGTGGTGATCTGCTCGGCCGGGATCGCCCTGGCGTTCCTCGGCACCGTCCTCGTCTACTACGCCGCCCGGCAGGCCGGCGTCCCCGAGGCCTATGCCCTGGACTGGCCCACCCTCGTGGACCGGGCCGACCGCCTGGACCCGGCCGTCACCCGGCTCGGCATCGCCCTCGTGATCCTCGGCTTCGGCGCCAAGGCGGGCCTGGTGCCCCTGCACGCCTGGCTGCCCGACGCCCACAGCCAGGCACCCGCCCCCGTCTCCGCCCTCATGTCCGGTGTCCTGCTGTCCGTGGCCTTCACCGCGATCCTGCGCTACCGCAGCATCGCCGACGCGGCGCTGGGCACCGGCTACACCCGCGCCCTGCTGACCGGCATGGCCCTCCTCACCCTCGTCCTCGCGGCGGCACTGCTGCTCGCCCAGCGCGACTACAAACGGATGCTCGCCTACTCCAGCATGGAGCACATGGGCCTGATCAGCCTCGGCGCGGCGATCGGCACCCCCCTCGCCCGTGCCGCCCTGCTCCTGCACATCGCGGGACACGGACTCGCCAAGGCGGTCGCCTTCTGCGCCTCCGGCCACATCCTGCACCTGACCGGGACCACCCGCATCGGGCGGGTACGCGGCCTGCTCGCGCGGGCACCCGTACTCGGCGCGGCGCTCGGACTCGCGGTCGCCGCGCTGCTCGGCTTCCCGCCCTTCAGCCTCTTCGCCTCCGAACTGGGCATCGTCCGGGCCGGATTCGCCGCCGGCATGGGCTGGGCCGTCTCGGTGGCCCTGCTGCTCGTCCTGATCGCCTTCGCCGCTCTCGCCCTCCGCACATCCCGCATGGTGCTCGGCCCGGCACCCGCCGCGCCCGCCGCACCCGCCACGCCCGGGGACGACCCGCCCACCGGGACGAAATGGCCGCTCGTCCTGGGGCTGGCCGCCTGCGCGGCCCTGGGCATCGCCACAGGTCCGCTCACCGACCTGCTGCACGACGCCGCCCGGACGATCGGAGGCCGCTGAAGCCATGCGCACCGTGCACGAGATCAGTACCGCCGAACTGCCCGGGCAGGCCCAGGAGTTGCTGCGCACCGGCCGCCGCCTCGCCCTGGTCGCCGCGCACCACGACGGGGACCGTATCCGCGTGGTGTATCTCTTCGTCGCGGGGCCCCCGGACATCCGTACCGAACTGCACGTCCACCTCGACGCCCGGCAGCCGGAGGTGCCGACCCTGGCCCATCTCTCCTTCCCCGCGGGCCGGTTCGAGCGCGAGATGCGGGACCTCTTCGGCGTCGTCCCGCTCGACCACCCGCTGCCGCGCCGCCTCGTCCGCCACTTCCACTGGCCGCGCGGCTGGTACCCGATGCTCCCCGACGCCGGAGCACCGCCACCCTTCACCGAGCAGGAAGGCCCCTACCCCTTCCTGGAGGTCGAGGGCGACGGGGTCTACGAGATTCCCGTCGGACCGGTCCACGCCGGGCTGATCGAGCCGGGCCACTTCCGCTTCTCCGTCGTGGGCGAGACGATCCTCAAGCTCAAGGCCCGCCTGTGGTTCGTCCACAAGGGCATCGAGAAGCTCTTCCAGGGCCGCAGCGTCGCGGCGGGACTGCCCCTCGCCGAACGGATCAGCGGCGACAGCGCCGTCGGCCACGCCCTCGCCTACTGCCTCGCCGTCGAGGAGGCCACCGGCACCGAGGTCCCGGCTCCGGCCCAGCGTGCCCGCGCGCTGCTCCTGGAGCTGGAGCGCCTCCACAACCATGTCGCCGACCTCGGCATGCTCTGCAACGACGTCGGCCACTCCATTCTCAACGCGCACGCCCAGCGGGTACGGGAACAACTCCTGCGCCTGAACGAGCGGGTCACCGGGCACCGACTGCTGCGCGGCGGCGTCGTCCCCGGCGGCGCGGCCCTGCGCGAGCTGCCCGACCCGCGTCGTATGGAGGCGATCCAGGCGGACATCCGGGAGATCGCCGGCCTCGCGCTCCGCCAGTCCACCGTCCGCGACCGCTTCACCGGCACCGCGGTCCTCCCCGCGGGGGCCGCGCGGGACATGGGCTGCCTCGGCTATGTGGCCCGGGCCAGCGGGCTGGCCGGCGATGCCCGCGTCGGGCACCCCTTCACCACGTACGGCACCGGCATCGCGGTCCCTCTCCACGACACCGGCGACGTGCTCGCCCGCTTCCTCGTCCGGGCCGAGGAGACCGACGTCTCCCTCGCCCTGATCGGGCACCTCGCCGAGGGCCTCGCCCCCGGTGCGGTGCTCGCACCCTCGCCCGGGGCCGGCGCGGGCCCCGGGGCCGGTGCCGGTGCGCGTGCCGGCACACGCTCCGGCACCGGCATCGTCGAGGGCTGGCGCGGCACGATCACCACGCGCGTCGAACTCGCTCCCGACGGAACCCTGACCCGGGTCAAACCCGTCGACCCGTCCTTCTTCAACTGGCCGGCCCTGCCCGTCGCCCTCGCCGACACGATCGTCCCGGACTTCCCGCTGACCAACAAGAGCTTCAACCTCTCCTACGCGGGCAACGACCTCTGACCCGCCGGCACGCGGTTCCAGCCGCACGGGCCCGGGCAAGCCTCACAACCCACCCGACCCGTACGGCCGTTCTCACGTCACGGGCCGATCAGGACCACCGCTGTTCCCAGGGCCGCTACGGCCGCGCCGGCCAGACGAGCGCCTGGGCGACGACGACGTTCTCACCGTTGAAGGTGACGGCGGCGCCTTCGTGCAGTTCGTAGCCGAGGTCGATCGCATCGCTCACACGTTGGCAGAACGCGGCATCGTCCGGACCGGTCAGGACTCGGTAAATGGGCAACCCGTCTGGTGGTGTACTCATGGGGAAGAGGATCTCAGACCCTCCCGCCGGCCGAGCCGCCGAACCTGCCTGTCCCGAACTCGGCTGCTCCCACGGCCGTTAGGCTGCGCGTATGACCACGCACGAGCGCGAGATCACCGCACCGGTCGACCTGTGCGACACGGACGGACGGCTGAATCCGGACGCGGTGGGGTGGTCCCGGCGGCCGCTGCACCGGTCGGACATCCCGGGCTGGGGCCGGACGAAGCGGTGGGAGTACTGGTGCGTGACCACGCCGACCCACCTGGTCGCGCTGACCGTGAGCGACTTGGATTTCCTGGCCCTGAACTCGGTGTACGTGCTCGAG
>NZ_JAAAXQ010000373.1 GCF_009916105.1 Streptomyces sp. GC420
TATAAGAGACAGGCCCCCACCACCGGAAACGCTCAAAGGAGCGACCCCCCGCACAATTCAACACTTGTCAACAACCATTCACGCAAAGGTTGTTGAGTAGTCACGCCCGGCCAATTACCTACCCGGCGGTAAGCAATACGCTCGAAACATGCGCCGAGCAAAAATCGTCTGCACCCTCGGGCCCGCCACCGACTCGTACGACCAGATCAAGGCCCTGGTCGAAGCCGGAATGAACGTCGCCCGCTTCAACCTCAGCCACGGCAGCCACGCCGACCACGAGGAGCGCTACCAGCGCGTGCGCAAAGCCTCCGACGAAACCGGTAGAAGCGTCGGCATCCTCGCCGACCTTCAAGGCCCGAAGATCCGCCTCGGACGCTTCCGTGAAGGCCCCGTACTCCTTGAACGCGGCGACCCCTTCACCATCACCACCGAAAAGGGCACCCAGGGCGACAGCGAAACCTGCGGAACCACCTACGAAGGCCTCGCCGCCGACGTCACCCCCGGCGAACGCATCCTCGTCGACGACGGCCGCGTCTGCCTCGAAGTCACCCGCGTCGACGGCCCCCGCGTCCACACCACCGTCATCGAGGGCGGCATCGTCAGCGACAACAAGGGCCTCAATGTCCCCGGCGCCGCACTCTCCGTCCCCGCACTCTCCGAAAAGGACGTCGAAGACCTCCGCTGGGCCCTCCACACAGGCTTCGACATCATCGCCCTCTCCTTCGTACGCAGCGGAAACGACGCCGAGGACGTCCACCGCATCATGCGCGAGGAAGGCCGCCGCGTCCCCCTCATCGCCAAGATCGAAAAACCCCAGGCCGTCGAACACCTGGACGACATCGTCGCCGCCTTCGACGGCATCATGGTCGCCCGAGGCGACCTCGGCGTCGAAATGCCCCTCGAACAAGTCCCCATGGTCCAGAAGCGCGCCGTCAAACTCGCCCGGCGCAACGCCAAACCGGTCATCGTCGCCACCCAGATGCTCGACTCGATGATCGACAACTCCCGCCCCACCCGGGCCGAGGCCTCCGACGTCGCCAACGCCGTCCTCGACGGCACCGACGCCGTCATGCTCTCCGGCGAGACCAGCGTCGGCAAATACCCCGTCGAAACCGTCAGGACCATGGGCCGCATCGTCGAAGCCGCCGAGGAACACCTCCTCGCCCGCGGCCTCGCACCCCTCACCGAGAGCAACAAACCCCGCACCCAGGGCGGCGCCGTCGCCCGCGCCGCCGCCGAGATCGGCGACTTCCTCCACGCCAGGTACCTCGTCGCCTTCACCCAGTCGGGCGACACCCTCAAGCGCCTCTCCCGCTACCGCTCCCCGATCCCCCTCCTCGCCTTCACCCCCGACCCGGCCACCCGCTCCCAGCTCAACCTCACCTGGGGCGTCGAGACCTTCCTCGCCCCCGCGGCCGAGACGACCGACGGCATGGTCGCCCAGGTCGACGAGGCACTCCTGCGGCTCGGCCGCTGCGACAAGGGCGACACCGTGGTCATCACCGCCGGCTCCCCGCCCGGCGTCCCCGGCACCACGAACCTCGTCCGCGTCCACCACATCGGCGAGTCCGTCCACTGACCCCGGGGCGGGCCCGCCCCGCCCCACCTCAGTACTTCGGCCCGACGTGCGCGTCCATGAGCGCGACGGACGCCCGCCGCGCGACGGAGATGTTGAATGGATCGCTGCCCCGAGCGAGGATCGTCCATTCGACACCGACCTTGGTCAGGGTGTCGGACATGAGCTTGCGAACGTCGTCGGACTTGTTGCTGAAGAAGTAGCGCGGGTATTCGTACCGTTTGCGCTCGCCGCCTACGATCTTGATCGTCCAGTTGGTGATGCGGCATCCGTCCGAGTGGATGAGGCCGCGTACGAAAGCCCACGGGTGAGAGTCCACAATCTGCTGCTGCCATTGCTCCAGGTGGATGGGGCGCTGGTGCTTCTTTCCGGGGCCGTGCTGGGGAAAGAGGCATTCCAGGTGTTTGGAGTAGAGCTTGAGATTGTGGGAGCCGCTGCGGCGCACGCGGCACACGCGGTTGTCGGGGAACACCATGCGCATGGCTTGTTCCGTCAATCCGGACAGTCCGGGCCAGGCGTCGTCGCAGGCGATCATCAGGCTGGGCACCCGATGTCCCGAATGGTGGCTGATGTGTCCGTCGCCGAGATAGAGCCCCAGTAGGTATGAATAGGCCGCGCTATCAAGGTCCCGACCGTCGCACCGGGGACATTTCGGGTCGTGCGCTCTGGGTATTGCACCGCGCCTCACGCGGTCCGTGTGCTTCCAGTAGCTGACGGTCCCAGGGGGCACGTCCAGTCGTCGGGCAACATCCGCGTTCCTCGCGCCGCCGCGCAATAGAGCGAGGGCCGTGTGGCGGACATCGGGACTATGAGGTTTCATGACGCCACTCTGGGTGACAATGGGGTGGCTTTGCGCAGCAGAAAGCGGATGTTCACGCGAAGGTGAACGTCCACTTGAGATGGGTGCCGGGTGCGGGATTCGAACCCGCAAGCCCTCACGGGCAGAGGTGTTTGAGACCTCCGTGTATGCCGTTCCACCAACCCGGCGAGGCTGTTACTGCCCGGAAGTGTACCGGGTGACCATGCGCCGCCGCTGCTAGGTAGGCTCATGGGGAGCAGCACCCTGCCCTTGGAACGAGGAGTCCCGTGACCGCCCCCGAGCCGACACCGCCCGTCGACGACGACAAGTCGCACGTCCCGCCGCTGACCACTCGCGTTGTGATCGCCGAGGACGAAGCCCTCATCCGCCTCGACCTCAAGGAGATGCTTGAGGAGGAGGGGTACACGGTCGTCGGTGAGGCCGGTGACGGTGGGACTGCCGTGGAGCTTGCCCGTGAGCACCGGCCGGATCTGGTGATCCTGGATGTGAAGATGCCGGTGCTGGACGGTATCTCCGCGGCGGAGAAGATCGCCGAGGAGGGTATTGCGCCGGTGCTGATGCTGACCGCGTTCTCGCAGCGTGAGCTGGTGGAGCGGGCGCGGGACGCGGGTGCGATGGCGTATCTGGTGAAGCCGTTCAGCAAGAGTGACGTGGTGCCGGCGATCGAGATGGCGGTGTCGCGTTACACGCAGTTGAAGGAGCTGGAGAAGGAGGTCGCGGACCTCTCGCAGCGGCTGGAGACGCGGAAGCTGGTGGACCGGGCGAAGAGTGTGCTGCAGACGCAGTACGGGTTGACGGAGCCGGCTGCGTTCCGGTGGATCCAGAAGACGTCGATGGACCGTCGTATGTCGATGCAGCAGGTGGCGCAGGCGGTCATTGAGGACGCGGAGGAGAAGAAGGCGGCTGCGGCGAAGGCGAAGGAGCAGCAGTAGCCGTAGTGGTCGTAGTGGTGGGCTGCTGTCGGCCGTTGGTGTGATGGCGGGAGGCCCCCGTCCCGGGTTTCCGGGGCGGGGGCCTCTCGTCGTTTGTGCGGGGGTGGGTGTCAGTCCTCGCCGAGGTATGCCTTGCGGACGGATTCGTCGTGGAGGAGGTCCTGTCCGGTGCCGGAGAGGACGATCTTGCCGATTTCCATGACGTGGCCGTGGTCGGCGAGGGAGAGGGCCGCCTGGGCGTTCTGTTCGACCAGGAGGATGGTGGTGCCCGCGTTCTTGAGTTCTTTGATGGTTGCCATGATCTTCTGCATCATGATCGGCGAGAGGCCCATGGAGGGTTCGTCGAGCATGAGGAGTTTGGGCTGGGACATGAGGGCGCGTCCCATGGCGAGCATCTGCTGTTCTCCGCCGGAGAGGGTGCCCGCTGCCTGCTTTCGGCGTTCCCCGAGGATGGGGAAGAGGTCGTAGGCGCGTTGCATGTCCTTCTCGATGCCTGCCTTGTCGCTGCGGAGGAAGGCGCCGAGTCGGAGGTTGTCCTCGATCGTCATGCGGGGGAAGATGTGCCGGCCCTCGGGGGAGTGGGCGAGTCCGAGGGAGACGATCTGGTGGGCGGGGGTCTTCTTGAGTGACTTGCCGTCGAACCTGATCTGGCCGCCGAGGGGCTTGAGCAGTCCGGAGAGGGTGCGCAGGGTGGTGGTCTTGCCTGCGCCGTTGGTGCCGATGAGGGTGACGACCTCGCCGGCGTCGACCTTGAAGGAGATGCCCTTGACGGCTTCGATCTTGCCGTAGGCGACTCGGAGGTCTTCGACTTCGAGGAGTGCGGTCATCGGTCGTTCTCCTTGCGGGGCGCGGCGTCGGCCTTGGCTTCCGCGGCTGCGACCTCCGCGGCTTCGTCGTCGCCGGGGGCGTCTTCGTAGGGTTCGCCGAGGTAGGCGGCGACGACGCGTTCGTCGCCCTGGACGGTGTCCTTGTCGCCTTCGACGAGTTTTTCGCCCTGGACGAGGACGGCGACGCGGTCGCAGAGGTTGAAGATGAACCGCATGTCGTGCTCGATGACGAGGACGGCGATGCCCATGTCGCGGATGGCGAAGACGAGTTCTTCGGTGGCGCGGGTTTCTTGCGGGTTCATGCCGGCGGTGGGCTCGTCGAGGAGCAGGAGGCCGGGTTCGCTGGCGAGGGCGCGGGCGATCTCGAGCTTGCGCTGTTCGCCGTAGGGGAGGTTGCGGGCGAGGTGTTCCGCCTTGTTCGCGAGGCCGACGAACTCGAGGAGTTCCATGGCGCGTTCGCGGGAGCGTGCCTCGGCCTTGTGGAAGCCGGGGCCGCGCAGGAGGGCGGACCAGAGGCCCTCTTTGGTGCGGGTGTGGCGGCCGACGAGGACGTTTTCCAGGACGGTCATGTTGGCGAAGAGCCGGATGTTCTGGAAGGTGCGTGCGATGCCGGCGGCGGTGACCTTGAAGGACTTGGGCGGCAGGACGGTGCCTTTGTAGCGGACCTCTCCCTCGGTGGGGATGTAGAGGCCGGTGAGGCAGTTGAAGAAGGTGGTCTTGCCGGCGCCGTTGGGGCCGATGAGTCCGACGATCTCGCCGCTGTTGACGTGGAGGTCGACGTTGCGTACGGCGGTGAGGCCGCCGAAGCGCATGGTGACGCCGCGTGCGTCGAGGACCCTTTCGCCGGGTGTGGGGGCGGCGGGTGTGGTGCCCTGGGTGGTGGTGTCGGTGGTCATGGTGGTCAGGCCCCTGCCTTGCTGAGGACTGTGGGCGCTTCGGCTTCTTCGTGGAATTCGAGCTGGCGGCGCCGGTTGGGAATGAGGCCTTCCGGACGGAAGCGCATGATCAGTACGAGCGCGAGGCCGAAGGCGAAGAGCTGGTAGTCGCCGAGGAACTGGAGCTTGGCGGGGATGAGGTAGAGCAGTGCGGCGCCGACGAGGGGTCCGCTGATGGTGCCCATGCCGCCGAGGACGACGGCTGCGAGCAGGAAGGCGGAGTTGGGGGGTACGACGTGGGCGAACTGGTACTGCTCGGGGGTCACGGTGTAGGTGACGTGTGCCTGGACGGTGCCGGCGAGGCCGGCGAGTGTGGCGCCGAGGGCGAAGGCGATGAGTTTGACGCGGAAGCCGTTGATGCCCATGGCGAGTGCGGCGGTCTCGTCCTCGCGGATGGCGATCCAGGCGCGGCCGATGCGGGAGTCGCTGCTGCGTCGGAAGACGATGACGACGACGAGGGTGATGAGGAGCATCAGCAGGAAGTAGTTGGCGAATCGCGCGATGGTGAATCCGCCGATGGTGTGTTCGGCGCCGAAGTCGAAGCCCAGGATGTTGAGGTTGGGGATCGAGGAGATGCCGTTGGATCCGTTGGTGAGGTCGGGTCCTGAGGTGCCGTCGGCGTTGAGGACGGCGAGGCGGAAGATTTCGCCGAAGCCGAGGGTGACGATGGCGAGGTAGTCGCCGCGCAGGCGGAGGGTGGGGGCGCCGATGACGACGCCGAAGACCATGGCGACGGCGGCGCCGAGGAGGGCGGCTGCCCAGAACGGCAGGTGGATGTCGAACGGCGAGGAGGGGGAGCCGGAGACCATGGCGGCGGTGTAGGCGCCGACGCCGAGGAAGGCGACGTATCCGAGGTCGAGGAGGCCGGCGAGGCCGACGACGATGTTCAGGCCGAGGGCGACGGTGGCGAAGATGAGGATGTAGACGCCGATGGTGGCGTACTGGTCGTCGGCCTGGGTGAAGGGGAATGCGGCGGCGGCGAGGAACGCGCCGGTCATGGTGATGGTGCGGTGCTTTGCCGTGATGGCGGAGACGCGTGCGACGAGTCCGGCCTTGAAGAGCGCGGCGAAGCCGAAGCCGGCGGTGATGAGGAAGCCGACGAACAGTTCGTCGTATTCGGTGCCGATGCCGTAGGTGAAGACGATGAGGCCCAGTGCCATGGCCGCGACGATGACGAGGATCTCGGCGTAGGCGGGGATCTTGCGGGCCGGGGTGACGGTGCCGGAGGCGAAGGCGGCCTTGAGGACCGTCATGTCGTTGCGCCGGTTGTGGCGGTACTGCTCCCATGCGCTGTCGTCGGGGTCGGCGGGTTCGGTGGCCGGCCGTTCGAAGGGGAGGGAGAGTGCGCCGAGGACGGCGGCGAGGGTGGCGATGGCGGCGACCCAGCCGCCGGGTTCGAGGTTGGCGAGGCCGCCGAGCTGGACGCTGATCGCGATGATGGTGTACCAGGCGGTGGCGAACGCGGCGAGGGCGGAGAGCTTGATGGCGCTGTCGGCGCTGCCGGGGGTGAGCCATTGCAGGCCCTTGACGCCGTAGGAGGCGAGGCCGAACAGGGTGGTGAGGGCGCCGCCGAGGAGGACGAGGACCTGGAGTCCGCCGGGGTAGCCGTAGACGGTGAGGTCGCCGGGGAATGCGGCGGTCCAGGTCCAGGCGAGGAATGCGGAGGCGGTGGTGAGGGCGCCGCCCGCGGTGGCGAGGGCGCGTCCGGCGTTCGGCGGGATGCCGATGAGGCCGGTGGTGGGGGTCGCCGGGGTGGCCGGCGTCTGGGGAGGTGTGGTCTGTGTCGTCATCGTTGTCACGCCCTGTCCGCCACGCGCTCGCCGAGCAGGCCCTGTGGCCTGAAGAGGAGCACGAGGATGAGGAGTACGAACGCCCAGACATTGGCCCAGGACTGGCCGCCGAGCTGCTGCATGCCGGGGATGTCGCTGATGTAGGCGGTTGCCATGGTCTCGGCGATGCCGAGGACGAGGCCGCCGATCATGGCGCCGTAGATGTTGCCGATGCCGCCGAGGACGGCGGCGGTGAAGGCCTTGAGGCCGAGGATGAAGCCCATGCGGAAGTCGATCTGGCCGTACTTGAGGCCGTAGGCGACGGCTCCGACTGCGGCGAACGCGGCGCCGAGGGCGAAGGCGACCACGATGATGCGGTCGGTGTTGATGCCCATGAGCTTGGCGGTGTCCGGGTCCTGGGCGGTGGCCTGCATGCCGCGTCCGGTGCGGGTCTTCATGACGAAGTAGGCGAGGATCGCCATGCTCAGGGGGGCGGCGGTGAAGAGGAAGACGTCGCCGGTCTGGAGGGTGACGCTGCCGATTTCGAAGGGTCCGCCGGGGATTTCGGGGAAGGTGCGGGCGGACTTGGCCTCGGGGTACCACGCCCATACGGCCTGCTGGAGGGCGAGGGAGAGGCCGATGGCGGTGATGAGGGGGGCG
>NZ_JAAAXQ010000374.1 GCF_009916105.1 Streptomyces sp. GC420
CGGTCTCACCACCCGGGAGAAGGACCCCCGCAAGTCGCTGCACCTCGACGAGGTGCCCGTGCCCGAGCTGGGCCCCGGAGAGGCCCTGGTCGCCGTGCACGTCCGTGCCGCCGCGAGGTCCGGCTCCGGTACGACGCCGACGACCGGGTAGCCGCCGGTCGTCGGGTGGTCGGCGAGGAAGACCAGGGGGCGGCCGTCCGGAGGCACCTGGACCGAGCCCAGCACCATGCCCTCGCTGGGCAGTTCGCCCGGGACGGCCCGCTCGAGCGGCGGGCCCTCCGTACGCAGCCCGACACGGTTGCTCGCGGAGGACACCCGGTAGCGGGACCCGGCCAGCGTCGCCAGCGCCCCGGGCGTGAACCAGTCGTGGCGCGGCCCCAGCAGCAGCCGCAGCACCAGTTCGCGCGGCGGCGCCGGGTGCGGCACCGCGTCGGCGTGAGCGGGCCGGCCGGGTGCCCGGCCCAGTGGCAGCACCGCGCCGTCCGTCAGGGGTGCCGGGCCGAGGCCCGACAGCAGATCGGTGGAACGGCTGCCGAGCACCGGCTCGACCGTGATGCCGCCCGCGAAGCCCACGTAGCAGCGCAGGCCGGACCGCGCCGCGCCGATGTCGAGCACCGCCCCCGCGGGTACCCGTACCGGGGCGCCCCAGGCCGCCGGCCGCCCGTCCACGGTGACCGGGCAGTGTGCCCCGGCCACCGCCACGGTCACGTCGCAACGCGACCGCACCGCACAGCCGCCCAGCGTGGTCTCCAGCACGGCGGCCCCGGGCGGGTTGCCCACCAGACGGTTCACCAGCAGGGACGCCGGCGCGTCCAGGGCGCCCGAGCGCGGCACTCCCAGATGGGCGTGCCCCGGACGGCCCTGGTCCTGCACGGTGGTGAGCGCCCCGGCCCGTACGACGGCGAGGGCCCGGTCCGTCATGACCGCCCCGCGGACAGCGGGACGAAGCGGACCCGCGTGCCCGGGCTCAGCAGGGCCGCGGGCTCGCGGTCCTGGTCCCACAGCACCGTCTCCGTCGTACCGATGAGCTGCCAGCCGCCCGGCGAGGAGCGCGGGTACACGCCGGTGTACGGGCCGGCGAGCGCGACCGAGCCCGCGGGCACGGAGGTGCGGGGGGTGGCCCGGCGCGGGACCGCGTACCGCTCGGGCAGCCCCGTGAGATAGCCGAAGCCGGGCGCGAAGCCGCAGAACGCGACCCGGAACTCGGCCGCCGAGTGCACGCGCGCGACCTCCTGCGCCGTCACCCCCCACAGGTCCGCGACCACGGCGAGGTCCGGGCCGTCGTACCGCACCGGTATCTCCACCACGGCCGCGGACCGCGGGCGCGGCGGCGGCACCCGCCAGCGGCTCAGCTCCTCGGCCAGACGGCCGGGGTCCTCCAGCCCGTCGAGCAGCACCGTCCGGGCCGCGGGCACGATCTCCCGTACTCCGGGCAGGGTGCCCGCGGCACGGCGGCGCAGCAGCTCCGCGTGGAGTGCTCCGGCCGCCTCGCCGCTGACGGTCTCGACGAGCAGGGCGTGCTCACCGACCGGCAGGACCCTCGGTCCCGTCCCGGGTACGGTTCCCGGTCCTGCCCCCGGCGCCGTTCCCGACGCGGTTCCCCGTCCTGTCACCGGCGGGTTCCCCGGCCCGGTCATGCGAAGGCCTCCACCCGCACACCCGCCGCCTCGAGTTCGTCCCGCACACGGCGGGCGAGACCGGCGGCGCCGGGGGTGTCGCCGTGCACGCACAGGGAGCGCGCCCGGACACCGACGTGCTCGCCGGTGTGCGAGACGACCGTGCCGAACCGGGCCAGCGCCACCGAGCGTTCCACGACCTCGGAGGGGTCGGCGATGACGGCGCCCTCGTCCCCCCGGGGCACGAGGGCGCCGTCGTCGGTGTAGGCACGGTCCGCGAACGCCTCGGCCACGGTGGGCAGTTGCGCCTTCTCTGCCATGGCGAGCAGCCGGGAGCCGGGCAGGCCCAGCACGGGCAGGGCGCCCCCCGCGAGCAGGACACCCTCGACGACGGCCGCGGCCTGCTCCTCGTCGCGCGCCACGCGGTTGTAGAGCGCGCCGTGCGGTTTGACGTAGGCGACGCGGGCCCCCGCCGCCCGTGCGAACACCTCCAGGGCGCCGATCTGGTAGGCCACCTCGGCGGCCAGCTCGGCGGGCGGGACGTCCATGGAGCGGCGCCCGAAGCCGGCCAGGTCGCGGTACGAGACCTGGGCGCCGATGGCCACCCCGCGTTCGGCCGCCAGCTCGCAGACCCGCCGCATGGTGGCCGCGTCCCCGGCGTGGAAGCCGCAGGCCACATTGGCGCTGGTGACGACGGAGAGCAGCGCCTCGTCATCGGTCAGCCGCCAGCGGCCGAAGCCCTCGCCGAGGTCGGCGTTGAGATCGATGGAACCCCAGGTCATGTACGCGACTTCCCTTTCCTCTGTCTCCGTCAGGCCACGCGGTACTGATCGTCGCGGGCGTCGGTGATGAACATCCTGCCGGGCGCGTGGGTGATCGCGAACGGCGGGCGGGAGGCCATCACGGCTGCCTGCGGCGTCACCCCGCAGCCCCAGAACACCGGGATGTCGTCCGGCTCGGCCTCCACCGGATCCCCGAAGTCGGGCCGGGAAAGGTCCTCGATGCCCAGCGCGCGCGGGTCGCCGCAGTGCACGGGGCCGCCGTGCACAGCGGGCATCAGCGCGCTCACCCCGATCGCGGTGCCCAGGGCGGCGGGCGGCACGGGACGCATCGACACGACCAGCGGTCCGTGCAGCCGTCCCGCCGGGCGGCAGGTGCGGCCGGTGACGTACATCGGCACGTTGCGGCCCTGTTCGACGTGCCGCATCGGCACGCCCGCGCCGGCCAGCGACCACTCGAAGGTGAAACTGCACCCGATGAGGAAGGAGACCAGGTCGCCGCGCCAGTGACCGGTCACCTCGGCGGGCTCGTCGGCCAGTTCGCCGTGCTCCCACACCCGGTAGCGGGGGATGTCGGTGCGCAGATCGGCGTCGGGGGCGAGCGGGGTGGTCCACGATCCGGCGTCGGTGACGTCGAGCACCGGGCACGCCTTGGGATTGCGCTGACAGAACAGCAGCACGTCGTACGCCCAGTCGGCCGGTACGGAGATCAGGTTGGCCTGCGTGCGGCCGGGCACCCAGCCGGCGGTCGGGGAATCCGTGCCGGCCCGGAAGAGGGCCCGGGCCTCCGCGGGCTCCAGCCCGGCGCGGTCCGGGCCGGCCGCCGCTTCGGTCGCGGCGGTGGGTGGTGCGACGGCTTGTGCGGCGGTCCGCGGCGTGTCCGCCCGAGGTGAGCCCGCCCGCGGGGCGAGCGGGCCGTGACCGGTCCCGGCGGCCCGGCCGTGCGCGGTGTCCAGGAAGGTCACGGCAGGTCCCTTCCGCGCGTCTCGGGCAGTCCGAGGAGGGCGAGTACCGCGATCCCGTACCCGATGGCCCCGAAGATCAGGGCACCGCCGACGCCCCAGCTCCCGGCCAGGAAACCCACCATGGCCGGGAAGAAGGCGCCCACGGCCCGCCCGGTGTTGTAGGTGAAGCCCTGCCCCGTGCCGCGCACGGCCGTCGGGTAGAGCTCGCTGAGGAACGAACCGAAGCCGCTGAAGATGGCCGACATGCAGAACCCGAGCGGGAATCCGAGGACGAGCAGCAGGGTGTTCGCCCCGGACGGGATGCCGGTGTAGGCGGCGATGCTGCCCGCGGACAGGACGGCGAAGAGCGCGATGTTCTTCTTGCGGCCCAGCCGGTCCGTGAGGTAACCGCCGGTCAGGTAGCCGGTGAAGGCACCCGAGATGAGGAAGGCCAGATAGCCGCCGGTGCCGACGACGGTCAGCCCGCGCTCCGTCTTCAGATACGTGGGCACCCAGGTGGCCAGCGTGTAGTACCCGCCCTGGACACCCGTGGACAGCAGCACGGCGAACAGCGTGGTGCGCAGCAGTCCGGGCCTGAAGATCGCCGCGAAGCTCCCCTTCTCCGTGCTCTCGGCGCGGCGCCTCGCGGCCTCGGGGGCGTCGCTGACACTGCGGCGCACGTAGATGACGAGCAGCGCGGGCAGCGCGCCCGTGAAGAACATCACCCGCCAGGCGGTGTCCGGGTCCACGTACTGGAAGACCAGGGTGTAGACGAGGACGGCGAGACCCCAGCCGACGGCCCAGGAGCTCTGGATGACGCCGAGCGTGCGGCCCCGGTGCCTGGCGGAGGCGTACTCCGCGACCAGGATCGCGCCGACCGCCCACTCGCCGCCGAAACCGAGGCCCTGGAGGGCGCGGAAGACCAGCAGCGTCTCGTAGTCGGGCGCGAAGCCGCACAGGACGGTGAAGACGGCGTACGTGATCACCGTGATCATCAGGGCCTTCACCCGTCCGATGCGGTCGGCCAGGACGCCGGCGAGGGCGCCGCCCACGGCCGAGACGACCAGGGTGACGGTGGTGAGAAGTCCGGTCTGTCCGGTGTCGAGCGAGAAGTACGCGGCGATCGCCACCATGCTCAGCGGCAGCGTGAAGAAGTCGTACGAGTCGAGGGCGTAGCCGCCGAACGCGCCGCCGAAGGCGCGGCGTCCGCGGGGTCCGAGGGCCCGCAGCCAGGCGAACGCGCCGCTGTCCTCGGCGGGTCCGGTGCGGCCGGCGCGCCCGTCGTGCGGGCCGGTGCGGGTGACGGGGGGCGGTGGTGTCGTGCTCATCTGCACCTCGCAGAAGGGGAGATGGGTGCGTCAGGACTGAGCTGAGACCGTGCGTGTCCGGATAAGTTAGAGGATCGTTGAACGATCCTTCAAGAGGTATGTTGTTGCGTTCTCGATTCTGCGGTTGACTTCGGCCTGTTCTGGACGAAAAAGCACGCGGCGGAGCGGGAGATGACGGCACTGTGGGGACGACGGGCGCCGGACTGGGCGAACTGGCGGACGACCGCGCGCGACTGGGACGCACCAGTACCGCGGAGCGGGTCGCGGACATCCTCCGCGACCGGATCGCGGAAGGCTTCTTCCCGCCCGGCACACGGCTGTCCGAGGACAGCATCGGAGGCGCCCTCGGCGTCTCCCGCAACACGCTGCGGGAGGCGTTCCGGCTGCTCACCCACGAGCGGCTGCTCGTCCACGAGTTGAACCGGGGCGTCTTCGTCCGGGTCCTCGCCGTCGAGGACGTCGCCGACATCTACCGCGTCAGGCGCCTCGTCGAGTGCGCCGTCGTCCGCGGGCTCGGCGAGCCGCCGTACGCGCTGGAGAGGCTCGTGGCCGCCGTCGAACAGGGCGCGCGCGCCGCACACGAGAAGGACTGGACCGTCCTCGGAACCGCCAACATCCACTTCCACCGCGAACTGGTCGCCCTGGCCCGCAGCCCGCGCACGGACGAACTGATGCGCGGCGTACTCGCCGAACTGCGCCTCGCCTTCCACATGGTGGACGACGCCCGCCGGCTCCACGAGCCGTACCTGGCGCGCAACCGGCAGGTCCTCGACGCCCTGCGGGACGGCGACACGGCAGGCGCCGAACGGCTCCTCGCGCGGTACCTGGACGACTCCCGCGAACAACTGGTCGAGGTGTACGCGCGCCGGATCGAGGCGGGCGGGGCCGGCGAGGGCTGAGAGCGGGGGGCGCTGCCGGGCACCGTACGGGCCGCGCCGTCCGGGCGCCGGGGCCGCCGGGGTCCGCCGTGCGGACGGGCGCCGGGTCCCGGGTGGCCGGCGATTCGGTCCGCGTGTCCGGCCGGGCGGTGGGCCGGATGTCCGGATCATGACGCCGCCCACGCGGTGCCACCGCGCCGAATCGATCGATGTCAGTGTGACCCCCTAATCTGTCCGTCGTGACCGAATCCGTCCTTCCGTCCCAGCTCACGGGTGCGCAGCGCCCGGCCCCCGGCCCCGCGGCCGACGAGGGCCTGGCGCGGCGGCTGCGCGCGCTCGCCTGCACTGCGCCGCTGCACGACCTCGACGCCCGGAAGGCGAATCTCGCCGGCGAGTACACGGTGTACTCCATGGCGGAGGTCGCCCTGTCCGCGATCGACCTGGTCACCCTGAACATGGACTTCGACACGGGCGCCGACCACGAGCAGATAGTGGCCAGACTGCTGCCCCGCGTCGCGGCCCAGGCCCCGCGGCGCCCGGTGGCCGAGCACGAGCGCGTCGCCCGCTGGGTCCTGGAGAACCTGATCAACGTCGGCAGCGTGGACCGCGGCTTCCGCGCGGTGTACGGCACCTTCGGAGCCGACGGCGTCTACGTGCGCAGGGACTACGACTTCAAGCTGATCGAGGAGGTCCCAGGCTACGGCGGCGGGGTGTACCTCCGTACGACGGACGAAGCGGTCAACGTACTCGTCGGCGCCCTCGACACCGACGTCACCAGCGCGCAGATCGCCGCCGAGGTCAAGCTGGAGGTGCTGATCAACCGCGGCCGGCTCGCCGACGCCCAGCTCGCCGCCGAGCAGGCCCGCTACCGCACCGTGCAGTACGCCGAATCACTGCGCAGGACGCTGGAGGCGACCCGGCGCAACGTCCGCGCCGTCGACTGGCTCGAGGCCGTCCCCGACATGATCGCGGAGGCACTGGACCACGTCGCCGACCGTTACCGCCACGAGAACGCCATCCTCACCAACATCCGCAAGGCCCGCGACGAGGCCGAGGACCCCGAGCACAAGCGCCGGGCCGCCGAACTCGTCGACATAGTCAAGGACTGCATCCGGCGCCACACCCAGCTCCAGTCCCGGCTGCTCGAGGCGGGCCCGCTGTTCCGCGCCGAGCAGGACCGCCAGGCCTTCGCCGCCCCGGCGGCGCGCTCCGGCCTGGACCTGTACGGCCAGCTGCTCGCCCCCGTCCTGCCGCTTCCCGCCGAGCAGGCGATCCGCGTCACCGACGCCTTCTTCGCCCGCGGCACAGGACTGCGCACACCCACGTCCGTACGGGTCGGCGACCTCGTGGAGATGCTGCTCGCGCCGCCCCAGGAGCGTGAGCACCTCGGCGCCGAGATGCCGGAACCCGACCTCATCGCGACCCCGGACGACAGCCGCTTCACCGAGGAGCAGCTGGCCGCCGCCACGGAACTCCTCGACCTGCCGCCCGACGCGCCCCGCCGGCTTTCGGGACTGCTCGCCGAGGCCCGCCGCAGGGACCCCGAACTGCCCTACCTCGTGGCGCTGCTCGCGGTGCACGCCGCCAGTCCGCCCGTGGGCACCGCCTACCGCCAGGGCGAGGAGCGCCTGCTCTTCGCCGTCGACGACGGCACCGATCTCGACGACCCCGAGTTCGGCGGGGCGGACCTGATAGTGGGCACCGCGCTCCTCGACGCGGCGGGCATGGCCGCGGACCGCACGGAGGCGGCATGAGCGCCCCGGGGCGTGTTTCGAAAGTCCCGCCTGCCCGGGGACGCCCGGCACGCTCCCCCGTGGCCCTCCGGGCACGGGAGGTGCCCCCACGCGGCGTTGTCGGTCGTCGGCGCAGCCCGCTGCGCTCTCCTCCCTCCGCCTTGCGATCGCACGCACCGGACGCCCCCGGCCCCGCCCTG
>NZ_JAAAXQ010000375.1 GCF_009916105.1 Streptomyces sp. GC420
GGTGACCGCGGCGCGGCCCCCGCTCCCGCCCCACCCTGGGAGAAGGAGCGGGGCGGGCCGCCGGCCGGGCGGGAGGACGGCACCGGCGGCCCCTTCGCCCGGGCCTCCCTCACCCGGGCGGTTCCATGGGTCGAGTGAATCGATCCGGCCACTTGGCCGGAAGCGTGTGCGGGTGCGATGTGCGTCCGCGCGATTCACACGGGGTGTGGCCCGGACCGCGCCCCTGCACCGGACGCCGGGCCGGCTCAGCGGTGGGCGAACCAGTCGGCGGCGGGCAGCAGCCGGTCGTCGTAGCCGAAGAGTGCCTGGTTCTCCCAGCCGTTGCCCGAGGACGGATCGGCCGGGTCCCAGCCGTTGCCGGCGACCGCGGTCCAGGTCGGCTCCCAGTAGAAGACACCGAGGCCCCGGCCGTTCGGTACGGCCTCGACGACGTTCATGACGTCACGCAGCCACGCGGCCTGCCCGGCCGCCGACGCCGGATAGCCGGTGACCAGTTCGGCGGTGGTGTCGATGATGTTCTCGTGCGCGTCCTCGCTGTCCAGGCGGAAGGCGTACGCGGTCTCGGCGACGTAGACGTCCTTGCCGTAGCGGGAGGCGATGTCGTCCAGGTTGGCCTGCAGGCCGCTCAGCGGCCCGTGCCAGTATCCGTAGAAGGACGCCCCGATGACGTCGAAGGGGACACCGCGGGCGACGGCGTTGTCGAACCACCAGCGGTAGAGGCCGTTGTCGCCGCCGTGGGCGAGGTGCAGTGCCACCTTGGTGGAGGAGGAGACGGCCTTGGCGGCGTTGGCGCCTGAGGTCAGCAGTCCCGCCAGTTGCTGCCAGTTGTCGGTGGACCCCTCGGGCCAGAGCATGCCGCCGTTGAGCTCGTTGCCGATCTGCACCATGTCGGCGGTGGTGCCCTGCGCCTTGAGTGCGGCGAGGACGTCGTGGGTGTGGTTGTAGACGTCGGTCCTCAGCTGCGCGTAACCGTGCGAGGCCCACGCGGCGGGCGTGTTCTGCGCGCCCGGGTCGGCCCAGGTGTCGCTGTAGTGGAAGTCGACCAGGAGTTTCATCCCCTGGTCCTTGATGCGCTTGGCCATCGTCAGGACGCGTGCCTTGTCGTTGTAGCCGTCCGCGGGGTTCACCCACACCTTGAGGCGGCCGTAGTTCATGCCCTTGGACCTGAGGACGGCGAGGGCGTCGCCCGCCGTGCCGTTGGCGTAGCGGTACACACCGCCCCTGTCCTCGCTCTTCTTCAGGGTGGAGACGTCACCGCCCCTGATGGCGAGACCGGTGCTGCCCGGGGTGAGGGTCAGGTCGTCGAAGTTCGCCCACTCCCCCGCGTGGGCGTCGGAGTTGAAGCTGACGGTGCAGGATCCGCCGGTGACCTTGACGGAGGTGACCAGTCGGATCCAGGCGCCGTCGGGCGTGGGCGGCAGGTCCGTACGCTGCTCGGCGCCGCCGCAGTTGCGCAGGGCGATGTAGGCGGCGTTCCGGCCGCCGCTGGAGCGGACCCGTGCGCTGAGCGTGTATGTGCCGTCCGCGAGCCCGGTGAGGTACTGGTACGTCTCGACCTTGTACGCGGACGAGAACCAGTGGGTGAGGCGGTGGCCGCCGCTGTGGCCGCCGGCCTCCGTGTACGAGGCGGAGTTCTGCCCGGTGGCGGAGTAGGTGCTCCAGCCGGCGGGAGTCGCGGTGCCGGTGCCGTCCGCCTCGAACCCGGCGTTGGACAGGGTCGCGGCGGCGTCCGCCCGTTGTGCGGGCAGGGCGGCGAGCAGGAGGCCGCCGAGTGCCGCCGCGGCGGCGGCTCTCAGGGCGGCGGCCCTGGCGGTGCGGTGGAGTACGTGCATCGTCGATGTCCCTTCGACAATGGGGGCTGGGGACGTGCGCCGTGCGTGGTGCCGTGTGCTGTGTGCGGGCGGTGTGCTGTGTGCGGGCGGTGTGCGGTGGGCGAGCGTGGAGCGGTAGCGGTGCGCGGGGTGCGGGTGCGGGGGTGCGCCGGCCCGGCACCGCGGCCCTCGGCACCGGGTCGGCGGCACCGTGCCGCCCATCGCACCGTGCGGCCGGCGGCCGGCCCGCATCGCGGGCGGCACCGGCGTCTTGGCGGCGGTAACGGTCCCGGCCCCCTTCGTCGAGCCGGCGTTCGCCGCGCCGGCCGGGGCACCGGTCCCGGGGCGGTGCCGGCCCGGCGCCGGGCCGGGACCGGTGGGGTGGCCCGGCCCGGGGGCCGTCAGGCGTCGTCGATTCTCAGGACGCGCACCGCACCCGCCGGCACGCCCAGGTGGCCTGCCGCCAGCTCCCCCGTGAGGAGTTCCGTGCCGTGGGCGTCCAGCGGCACTTTGGCTTCGGTGGCCGTGTGGTTGACGGCGAAGAGGTAGCTGCCGGTCTCGCCGGTGCGGCGTACGACCTCCACGTCGCGCGGGAGTCCGGCGCGCGGGGCGAGGCGGGCGTCCCCGGCGGCCGCGTCCAGGATCGTGTCGAGGTCTCCGGCGCCGAGCCGGGTGGACACGTACCAGGCGGTGCCCTTCCCCAGCCGGTGCCGGGTGACGGCGGGGCCGCCCGCGGCGAGCCCGCCGGCGTACGTCCACACCGTCTCGGCGCCGTGCGGCACGACGAATTCCGTCCACACGTCGCCGGTCAGTTCCGAACCGTCCGCCGCGGTGATGCGGACCCGTTCGCCCTCCCCGAGCGGTGAGAACTCCTCGACGGTCAGCCCGAGGACCTCGCGCAGGGCGCCCGGGTGGGGCCCGTCGTGGACGGCGTCGTGCTCGTCGACGATCCCGGAGAAGTACGAGACGACGAGCGTGCCGCCGTTCTCGACGTACGCCCGGAGGTTGCGGCCCGCGGCCTCGGTGGTGAGGTAGAGGGCGGGTACGACGACAAGGGGATAGGCCGACAGGTCGCCTTCAGGGTGCGCGAAGTCGACGGTCAGGTGCCGGTCGTAGAGCGCCTCGTAGAAGCTGTCGGCGCGTTCCCGCGCGTCGTGGTCCTCGCTGGGCCGCCATTCGAGGTTCTGCGCCCACCAGGACTGCCAGTCCCACACCATCGCGGCGTCCGCGACCGTGCGGGTGCCGCGGACCGCGGCCAGGGAGCCGAGGCCGGCGCCGAGGCCGACGACCTCGCGCCAGACGCGGCTGTCCGTCCCCGCGTGCGGCACCATCGCCGAGTGGAACTTCTCGGCGCCGCGCCGGGACTGGCGCCACTGGAAGAACATCGCGCCGTCGGAGCCGCGCGCCACGTGGGCCAGGCTGTTGCGGGCCATCTCCCCGGGCGCCTTGGCGGGATTGCGCGGCTGCCAGCTGACACCCGAGGTGGAGTGCTCGAGGAGCAGCCAGGGCGCGCCGCCGGCGACGGACCGGGTGAGGTCGGCGGCCATGGCGAGGTTGACATGGGTGCGGCGGCCGTCGGTGATGAGGTAGTGGTCGTTGGTGACGAGGTCGACCTCGCGGCCCCAGGCCCAGTAGTCGACGGTGTCGCACTGGCTGAGGGCGGTCATGAAGTTCGTCGTGACCGGAACGCCGGGCGAGAGTCGGTGCAGGATGTCGCGTTCGGCGGTGAAGTTCTCGCGCATGGTGGCGTCGGCGAAGCGCGCGTAGTCCAGCCGCTGGGCCGGGTTGCACACGGTGGGGGTGGCGCGCGGCGGTTCGATCTCGTCGAGGGAGGCGTAGCGCTGGCCCCAGAAGGCCGTGCCCCAGGCCTCGTTGACCTCATCGACCGTGCCGTAGGTCCGCTCGAGCCAGCGCCGGAAGTGCGCGGCGCAGTTCTCGCAGTAGCAGGCGCTGACGGGGACGCCGTACTCGTTGTGGACGTGCCAGAGGGCGAGCGCCGGGTGGGTGCCGTAGCGCCGGGCGAGCTGTTCGGTGATGGCGGCGGCGGCCGCCCGGTATGCGGGTGAGCTGTGGCAGATGGCCCCGCGGGAGCCGAAGGCGTACCGCATGCCCTCGCGGGTGACGGAAAGTGCCTCGGGGTGGGCGCGGAAGAACCAGGCGGGCGGTGCGACGGTGGGGGTGGCGAGGTCGACGCGGATGCCGTTCTCGTGCAGGAGGCCGATGGCCCGGTCGAGGAGGCCGAACTCGTAGTTCCCCGGCTCGGGTTCGAGCAGCGCCCAGGAGAAGATGCCGACGCTGACCATCGTGACGCCGGCCTCGCGCATCAGCCGGACGTCCTCGTGCCAGACCTCCTCCGGCCACTGCTCGGGGTTGTAGTCCCCGCCGTAGGCGAGCCCCTTCAGGCCCTTGGGTGCGGTGTCCGGCATGCGGGTCTCCTGGTGAGGCTCGGGGCGACGAAACGATCAATTGGGAACGTGCACACACATCATCGGCGACGTGAGTCCAACATAACCGCACAGCAACAACCATTGACAAGTGTCGAGGATGTTTCTCTACTGTGAACGTTCACAGAGCACACCGCGCATGGCCGGTCTGCGGAACCCACGGTCGCCAGACCCTTGTCAGGGGAGAAGAACCCATGCAGTTCACGATGCGACGACGCCTCGTGCCGGCATTGTCGGCCGCGGTCGCCGTCACGCTGGGCGCCACCACCCTCGCCGCCTGCGGCTCCGGCCCGGAGGACGAGGGCTCGGCCGGTTCGGGCCCGGTCTCACTGACCTACTGGGCCTGGGCGCCCGGCATGGACAAGGTCGCGGCGATCTGGAACGCCGGCGAGGGCAAGGAGGCCGGCATCAAGGTGACGGTGAAGAAGCAGGCCTCGGGCGACGAACTCGTCACCAAGATCATCACGGCGGCCAAGGCCGAGAAGGGCCCCGACCTGGTGCAGGCCGAGTACCAGGCGCTCCCCACGCTCGTCAGCAACGATGTCCTCGCCGACATATCCGGCGACGCCGGCGACGCCGAGAAGGCGTTCGCGCCCGGCGTCTGGCAGCAGACCACCCTCGGCACCGACGCGGTCTACGCGGTCCCGCAGGACTCCGGCCCGATGATGTTCTACTACCGCGAGGACCTCTTCGAGAAGTACGGCCTGACGGTCCCCACCACCTGGGACGAGTTCGCCGAGACGGCCCGCAAGCTCAAGAAGAAGGACCCCGCCAAGGCGCTCACCACCTTCTCCAGCAACGACGCCGGTCTCTTCGCCGGCCTCTCCCAGCAGGCCGGCGCCAAGTGGTGGACCACCGAGGGCGACAGCTGGAAGGTCGGCATCGACGACGCCGCCACCAGGCGCGTCGCCGACTTCTGGGGCGGCCTGGTCGAGGAGGGCGCCGTCGACAACCAGCCGATGTACACCCCCGCCTGGAACAAGGGCCTCAACACCGGCAAGCAGATCGCCTGGGTGAGCGCGGTCTGGGCGCCCGGCGTGCTGACCACCGCCGCCCCCGACACCAGGGGCAAGTGGGCGATGGCCCCGCTCCCCCAGTGGACCGAGGGCGACAACACGACCGGCAGCTGGGGCGGTTCCTCCACCGCCGTCACCAACGACTCGCGGAACAAGAAGGCCGCCGCCGAGTTCGCCACCTGGCTGAACACCGACGAGGAGGCGCTGGCCGCACTCGTCAGGGAGGGCGGCATCTACCCTGCCGCCACCGCCGCCCAGACCGGAGGCGCGCTCGCCGAGGCACCCGAGTTCTTCTCCAACCAGCCGGACTTCTACACCGAGGCCGCCGAGATCGCCGCGACCACCGCGCCCTCCGCCTGGGGTCCCAACGTCAACGTCGCCTACACCGCCTTCCGCGACGAATTCGCGAAGGCCGCCAAGGCCAGGAGCCGGGCGCGGTTCGGCGCCGCGCTGACCACGATGCAGGACGCCACCGTCGCGGACCTGAAGAAGACCGGCTTCAAGGTCGCCGGGTGATGAGTACCGACAAGGTCAAGGCGCACGGCTCCCGCCGTGCGCCGGGCGCCCGGGCCGCCCGCCCCGCCAACGGGCGGGTGCGCCGCGCGCCGTACCTCTTCCTCGCCCCCGCCGTCGTCCTGTTCCTGCTGTTCTTCGCCCTGCCCATCGGCTACGCCGTCCACCTCAGCCTGCGCAAGGTCGAGGTCAAGGGCCTCGGTCTCGGCGCCGGCGCCCGCGACGAGGTCTGGGCGGGCCTGTCCAACTACACGTCCGCGCTCGGTGACTCCGAACTCCTCGACGGCGCCCTGCGCGTCCTCGGCTACGGCGCGATCGTCGTCCCCGTCATGCTCGGCTCCGCCCTGCTCCTGGCGCTGATGCTGGACACGGACCGGGTCCGCCTCACCTCCTTCACCCGGCTGGCGATCTTCCTGCCGTACGCCATCCCCGGGGTGATCGCGGCGCTGCTGTGGGGTTTCCTGTACCTCCCGGACGTCAGCCCGTTCTACTTCGTACTGGACAGGGCGGGGCTCCCGCAGCCGGACCTGCTGGACGGCGGGCCGCTGTTCGTCGCCCTGTCGAACATCGCGGTCTGGGGCGGCACCGGCTTCAACATGATCGTCATCTACACCTCGCTGCAGGCCATCCCGGCCGAGGTCCACGAGGCGGCGAAGCTGGACGGCTGCTCGCAGCTCCAGGTCGCGCTGCGCGTCAAGATCCCGATGGTGGCTCCCTCCCTGGTGCTCACCTTCTTCTTCTCGATCATCGCGACGCTCCAGGTGTTCGCCGAGCCGACCACCCTCAGGCCGCTCACCAACTCCGTCTCCACCACCTGGAGTCCGCTGATGAAGGTGTACCAGGACGCCTTCGCCAACAACGACATCCACTCGGCGGCCGCCCAGGCCGTGATCATCGCCGTCGCCACCCTCGCGCTGTCCTTCGGGTTCCTGCGCGTCGCCAACTCCCGTTCCCGGCAGGAGGAAGCCCGATGAGTTCGCTCGCCGCCCGGCAGGCCGCGGGCGGCCGCAAGGCCGTCCCGGCCGCCGGGACCACCCCCGGCACCGCCCAGGGACCGCCGCGGCGCCGCCGTGCCGCCCTCGTCCCGACCGCCGCTCTGCTCCTCGGCGCCCTCTACTGCCTGCTCCCCGTGCTGTGGGTGGTGATGGCCGCCACCAAGTCGGGACGCGAGTTGTTCTCGACGTTCACGTTCCTGCCCGGCACCGGCTTCGCGGACAACGTCACCGACCTGTCGGCGTACCGCGAGGGCGTGTACTGGAAATGGATGGCCAACTCCGCCTTCTACGCCGGTGCGGGCGCCCTGCTGTCGGCGGCGGTCTCCGCGGTGAGCGGCTACGCGCTCGCGGTCTACCGCTTCCGGGGCCGCGAGACCGTCTTCAACGTGCTCCTCGCGGGCGTGCTGATGCCCCCGGTGATCCTCGCCGTGCCGCAGTACCTGCTGCTGGCCGAGGCCAACCTCACCGACAGCTACGCCTCCGTGCTGCTGCCCCTGGTCCTCTCCCCCTACGGGGTGTACCTGGCCAGGATCTACGCGGCCGCGGCTGTGCCCCCGGACGTGGTGGAGGC
>NZ_JAAAXQ010000376.1 GCF_009916105.1 Streptomyces sp. GC420
CCCGCGGTCCCGCCCGCGGTCCCGCCCGCGAAGACACCGCCCGGTGGCGCCTCCAGACCGGACGCCGGAAAGCCCCTCCCTCCCCCGCCGCAGTCCTTCGGCCAGGACATGACCGACATCTTCAGGAAGCATCTGCCGGGCACGGCCGGACCGAACCCGGAGAAGTCGGCACGCAACTTCATCAAGGACGTGGGGGACGCCTTCGAGCGGCGCTTCGGCGGCTCGGAGGCCCGCGACGCGGGCCGGCAGTGGGCGTCGACCCTGCTCATGGCGACCGGCCGGAAGGAACTGCCCGACGCTCTGGGCGAGGCCCTCAAGCCCATCGCCGACCGGCTCGACGACCGGGTGACCGAGGTCCTGACGCGGGGCACCGCGGACGCGCTGGGCAAGAGCATCCTCGAGTCGATGCGGGACGGGGTCGCCAGGGGCCTGTTCGACGGCGCCCACGCGGCGGTCTCGGAAGGCACGTACAACCTCCTCTTCTCGGAGGAGCACACCTTCACGACCTCCGGGCTCACCTTCGGCTCCGGCATCGTCGAGGGCCGCCTGAGCAACCTGCTGGAGACCGGCGGCGAAAAGCTCGGGCTCGGGCTGCGCGACTCCCTCGGCATGAACCCGCCGGATCTCGGCAGCACCGCGAGCAGTGAACGGCCGAGCCTCACCGACGACATGCCCAACCTCGCCCTGGACGAGTTCTTCGCCGAAGCGGACGGAGAGCCAGGCACCGGTACGGGCGACGGCCAGGGAGCCCCGACGCCGATCACCACCACCTCCGCGCCCGCCGCAGGGGCCACCGGGGCCGCTCAGGGTGCGTCCGGCGGCTCCTCCTCAACCACGCCGCCGAACACCGCGAACACCGCGAACAGTTCGGGTGCCTCGGGCAGCTCGGCCGCGTCCCCCTCCTCGGCCACGTCCCCCTCCTCGACCGCCTCCCGGGACAAGGCGCAGGGTGGTCAGGCACCCCCCGCATCCCCCTCCGGCACCGGCGCCGACACGAGCGCACCGGTCCGGCCGGCCGGCGTCGCCACGGAGAGCGGCACCGTCCCGGGCGGGGACACCGCCCCGGCGAACCGGAACGACAACGAGGCGGCCCGGCAGACCGACTCCCCCACCACAGAGGGGAACCCCGGCCCTCCGGCCACCCCCGTCACGACCACGTCCGCCTACGAGGAGACACGGACCGAAGGGAAGCTCGCAGCCGACCCGGAATCCGTGGACTGGGACACCAGCAGAGCTCCGGACACCGCCCTTCCCGTACCGCAGGCCGCAGAAACGGAGGTGGTCCACCAGGACACCTCCGACGACGACAGCGACACGGAAAGCTGGTTCTCCGCCGACACAGGCGACGAAACAGACGGTGGAGACACCGAAGGCGGTGAAACCGAAGGCGATGAACACGCCCCGGTTGCGGCTCGGGCCCCCCTCTCGGCGGCGGTGCGAAATCTCGGGACCGACCGTGGCGGGGTGCCGGGAGGAGTGCAGTTCTCGCCGCTTGACCCCGAGACCGTCAGCGCCCTGCACGATCAGGTCCTGAATACCCTGGCAGTGACGGATGAGGACCGGGCCGAGGTCGACGGACAACTGGCCACCCTGCTGAGCGCCCAGACCCTCCACGACAACCGGGTCATGCTGCTGAGCCCTGACGGACATCGGGTCCACCTGGCCTACAGCGGCGCCACCCACACCGTCGTCGTCCGGCTGCTGCTGTCCGACCCGGCCCCCTCCCTCATGTACGGGCAGGCGAGGCGGGTCCCCCCGCGCAACAACGAGGACCGCCGCTCCGCCGGTTACGACACCAATTCCCAGGGCGGCACGACCTCCGTGCGCACACTCTCGCTGCCCTCCTGGACGGGCGCCTTCCCCGCGGGGCAGAACGGCTCCACCGTGCCGAAGCTGCCCGGATCCTGGAACCGGGTCATCAGCCTCCCCGTTTCCGCAGTCCCCACCGTGACGCTGGGCCGGAACACCCTGTCCACCACGGTCACCCAGTCCGTCGTCTCGACCAGTCTGCTGCGCAGCAGCGAACCGGCGACCCCGTACGACTACAAGGCCTCATGGGACGTCAGCATCCCGGCGGTGCCGACCGTGAGCGGAGCCGAAGACCTCATGTCCGCCGCGTTCGAGGGCACGGACGATCAGGCAGACCAGGCAGACCAGGCAGACCAGGCAGAAAACCTGGTCGAGGGCAACGACGCCATCCCTTTGCGGACGCTCAGTCGCGGCGACACGGACTTCATCGTCACAGTGCCGGGCCCCAGCACCGACACAGGCGCGGGCGTAGGCC
Source organism: Streptomyces sp. GC420 (assembly GCF_009916105.1). Taxonomy (GTDB): domain Bacteria; phylum Actinomycetota; class Actinomycetes; order Streptomycetales; family Streptomycetaceae; genus Streptomyces. Next base: position 2,285 of record NZ_JAAAXQ010000376.1, read on the forward strand.
CCAGCACCGACACAGGCGCGAGCACAGGTACGGGCCCCAGCACCGACACGCAGGGGGATCAGAACCCGGAGAGCACCAATGAGCGGGGCCCCCTCGGCGGTGAGCAGAATTCAGCGCACCACATCGTCACCGCCTGGTTTCCCGCGCATCTCGTCCAGCCCGTGCCCGACGGCGGCGAGGGCCCCGCGTCCTTCTTCTCGGACGACCCTCAGGCATTCCGCGAGCACCTGGACAAGCTGCCCCTGTGGGCGATGGACTCGATGGTCGATCCGGGCAGTCTGCTGCGGCACGTCAGGCAGCGGTACGGCACTGAGCTCGGCCGGCTCTCGCCCGAATCCCTGGCCGCCGTGGAGCGGTTCTTCGGCGCCCAGCACCAGCTCGGGGCCCTCCCTCTGCAGTTTCCGCGGCCCGGTCAGGACGCCGGCGACGCCGCGGGCACGCTCTCACCGATCCTGCTGGACAAGGACGGCCGGGCGCTCGGGATGTTCCGGATCGTCGCGGAGGTGTCCCCACGCCAGGGGGGCGGCCTGCGCGACATCGAGGTCGACAACCGGTTCAACTTCGAGCGCTCCCTCGACCGAGTGATCAAGGTGGACTCGCTTTCCAAGTCTTCACTCACCCTGGGCGGCGAGGTGTCGATCGGGGTGAATCCGAACTGGTCGGCCCCCGCTTCCAATTCTCTGCTGTGGGACTTCCAGGTCGGCCTCGGCACCGCGCTCAAGGGCGGCGGCAGCTGGCAGAAGGACCGTGGCTTCGGCGCCGGCTCCACCCACAACACCCTGCACAACCTGCGGGCGAACCGCGGGCACGTGCTGACCCCTGCGCAGGTGACGTACCGGGTGACCTTCATCTCCGCGGACGGGAGCGTCCGGCCGGACACGTCAACCGCGGAGGCCGCGGCGCCCGCGACCGTATCCGTCCTCACCACCGATGTGTGGATACGTACCCTGCACCCGGACACGGTCAACGGCACCGTCCCCGACAGCGCGCCGAGGCCGCCCGCCGAGGTGGCGGCCCTGACGTCTCTCGGACTGACCGCGACTCCCCTGGCCCTTGACGGTGCGGGAGTACGCGCGCTCCTGCAGAGCGCCCGCAACTGGCTTCAGGAGAACGGCTATCTGCCCGAAGCAGGCAGGCCGGAGGCCTTCAGGGACGAGCGCCTGAGCAAGGCACGCCTGGAGAACCTGCGGAAGCTGACACTGCTGACCTCGCCGATCAGCCTCCAGGCCGGAGTGGACGAGATGATCGACGGCGGTTACGTCATCCACTTCAACAAGCCGGTCATCGGCGGCGGCAACGACCGGGTGGCGCTGCATCTGGGCCTGAGCCCCGCCGCGGTCTCCGGCGGCGGACCGAGCCGCGACGTCAGCCACCGGCGGACGATCACCGGTGTCATCAACCCGAACATCAGCGGCCTGTCCGTACCGGGAACCAGCCAGACGGCGCGGACTGTCTCCATGTGGCTCGGAGGCAACGCCGAACTCGGCGGCTCCGCCGCGAACCCCGTACAGGGCGCGGCCAGTGGCGAGCTCAAGGGAACGAAGCAGAACGCCGATGTCCTGACCGTCGGTGCCGGGCTCGCCTATTCGCAGCAGATCGCGACGAGCAACCAGGCCGCCGAGGTCTTCCGCATACCGGCCGTGCTCAGCCTGGACATCCGGGCAAAAGGGGAGTCGCTGTACACCTACGACTCCGAGGTCTTCGCGCCCGCCGACACGGAACCCGGCGCCGGGGCCGATACCAGGGCGTACCTGGACGTCGCCCTGCCCGCGAGTCGGACCCTGCCGGCCGTCACCCAGCCCCCGGGTCAGGCCCAGGGCCAGGACCAGGGACAGGACCAAGTGCAGGCCCAGGACCAAGTGGAGGCCCAGGACCGGGGACCGGAGCGGGAGCGGACACCGGGGCAGTCCGAGATACGGCCGGAGGAGGAGAGGCGGGAGCAGGAGGAGCCCCGGGAACAGGACCGGGAAGAGACACGGGACCCGGGCAGTCTGCTGCCCAACGGCTCCCTGGTCGACATCCTGCGCGGCAGCAAGGAGCTGCACACGCTCGTGAGCGACCTGCTTCAGGAGCCGCCGCCGGCCCTGGCGCCGTCCGGATCGCCTTCGACCGGATCGTCGTCGTCCGGACGACCGGACCGTCCGGCGGGCGATCGTATGCCGGGCGGTTTCCCCGTCACCCCCCTGCTGCCGGTCGGTCCGCTGCTGCCGACGCACACCGTCACCACCGGCTCTTACTCCACCCTGTGGTCCTGGGCCGTGGAAGGCGCCAGGTCCCTGGCCGGGTGGGCCCTGAACGCCTCCACGACGGCGCGGCACACACCGACGGGCGACAACCTCGCGTCCGAGGGGATATCGCTGGGAGAAGCCCTGCACGCCCAGCTCACCCCCGCAGCCCTGTCCGCCCGCGCCCATCAGATGGTCAAGGGCGTGTACGTCATCGACGACCTCTTCGTGCCCGGCGCCCTCTTCGGCACCGACCTCATCGTCGAGATCCGCGCCCGACTGTCCAATCCCCGCAGCCTCGGCGAGGTCACCCAGTACGGCGAGATCGACCTCGGACTCGTCGACAACGCCTCCCGGCAGACCGCCCGTACCTCCTCCCTGGAAGGGAGCGGCGGCTTCCAGCTGAAGCCCGCGCCGCCCGCGGCCGGCGGGCAGACCAGTGCCAAGACAGTGTCCGGCAGTGGGGGCGCCAAAGCGGTATACGGCAGGGGCGGCACCCGGGCGGTGACGGCCGCCGTGTCCACGACGGTGACGCGAGTGCCTTCCGAAAGCGGCCGTCACTTCCGCATCAGTGCCGACATCACCTACGAAGTGACGGTGCGCCGCGGCACGCGTGGTGGCCCGGTGGCCCGCACCGCGGATGTCACCGGTCCTCGGACGGTCACCATCGAGGGCGGAATGCAGTTCCTGGCCACACCGGAGCAGTTGCGGCGCGATCAGGGCCGGCTGATCGACCTACTGGGCCTGGACGAGCCGCGCGTGGACCCGAGGCCCCAGGACGTCCGGCTGCCGTACCGGTTCGTGCAGGGGGGAACTCTCGGCCTGGCGGTCGTACTGGACGTCACGCCGCTCAGCGGCCCGCTGCCGGCTCCCGCAGCCGCACCGGCACCAGCCCCCGCGGAAGGTGCGCCCGCAGAAGGTGCTCCCGCCGCCGGAGAGGCTCCCGCCGCCGGGGAGCCGAACCCCGTGCCCCGGATCGAGCGCGATCTGTACCAGCGTCGGCTGACCGAGCTGGTGGAGACCCAGGCGCCGGGCTCCCTCACTCCGGGCGGCCCGCACTACGTGCCCGGACTGCGCCAGCGGCTCGCGGACTTCACCTCCCCCGCCGCCATGGCAGCACTCACCGGCCGTGGCAATGACCAGCCGCTCACCTTCACGTTCCCGTACCCGACCAGCCTGGGGACGAAGGACGTCACGGTGCACCTCGCGGCCCGCTCGGGCTGGGACGGGGAACAGCTCCTGCGGGTGAGAGGGCGTACCGCCGGGGCGGGCGCCGGATTGGAGAACTTCACCCAGCACGCGCCCGACAACATCACCGAGACGCGGAGCCGGACCACCAAGTGGGCATCCACCCTGTCCGCGGGCCTCTCCGTCAAAACCGTCGGGAACAGCAAGCACAAACTGGGTCTCGCCCCGGCAGCCACGCACGCCACCACCCGCACCGACTCGGTCACCACCACGAGCACAGCCGAGGACCGCCTCTGGATGCGCACGGACGGGGGAGCGGAGTTCCGGCTGGCGTGGACCTTCACGGCGTCGGTGGAGACCGACGGACGATCGCGCTCCATCGACGATGTGAACGCCGCTGTCACCGTCCGCTTCGCCATGGACGAGAACCCCCTGGTCCCGGACGACGCGGCCGCTCCGGGCGGCCGTCTGCCCGTGGGTATGTGGGAGGTGGACCCGAGGACCGAGATCGGGCTGCTGAACGCGGTGCCGCTGCGGCCCACGGGGACGGAGTCCGTCTACGGGGTCACCCATCACCGCGAGTTGCTGCGGGCGGTCCACACGGTGGCCCCCGGGCTCGCGGCCGGCGGCACTCTCACCAGCGGCGCGAGCGACGAGGCGGCGGCCGTACGGCTGACGGAGCTGCTGCACGGCGGCGCGATCACCGTCGACTCGCTGCGGCAGGCTGCGGGACTCGGCGGTTCCGCACCCCGCGCCGACGGCGGGACTCCGGTGCGGATGACCACGCGACTGCTGCGGCCGAGGATCATCGGCAACAGCCGCGGTGTCACCATCGACCGGGTACGGCAGACCGGTTCCGGCCTCAGCGCGGCCTCCTCCGTCTCGCGTGTCTACGGCTTCTCCCTCGGCGTGAACCACACCGCCGACAGCAGCGGAAGGAACACCCTGGGGGCCTCCACCACGCCCTTCCAGTACCAGACGGTGCCCCAGGGCCAGGGCGGCGGCGTCTCCGCGGGTGAACGCCGCTGGACGAAGCTCGGCACGCCGGGGCTGTCCACAGCGACGAGCGGCCTGCTCACGTACGAGGTCGAGGTCGACACGGTGACCACCGTCACCGGCCCCGACGGGAAAGTCCGCTACGTCACCGGCACAGCGCTGCTCAGGGTCTCCGATACGGATCTGCGGGGCCACGGCATCCTGCCCAGCGACCCTGATGACGGCGTCTGGGACCTGCCCGAGCAGGCCGCCGAGGAGCCTTCACTGATTCAGGAGATCACCGCGTATCTGGCGCAGCAGCCCGACGGTCAGCAGGGCGGTGAGCGCCCGCTGCCGCAGCTGTGGCTGGCACTCGGGCCGCAGGACGGCGCCGCGGGGCAGGAGGCCGCCAAGGTCCGTGCCGCCGCCATCGCCACCGCGCTCGGATCCCCGGTCGAACTGGCACTGCACGACGACGCCGGCATCCGGTACGTGGCCTTCACCGCAGAGGGTGTGGAGAGCGCGGACCTTCGCGGCGGCCCGCGAGGGGAGTCGCTCGCCTCCCAGCCCCTGAGCCGCCCCGAACCGCTGCCACGCCCCCCGGTCGCCACCGTCTCCCGGGGCACCCCGGCCCAGAACACCGCGCACGCAC
>NZ_JAAAXQ010000377.1 GCF_009916105.1 Streptomyces sp. GC420
GGTGAGGGCATCCGTGTTCCGTAGCCGTCCCACCTCCCCCGAACCGCCCCTCCCCGTGCGGCACTCGCCCAACGGCGTGAGCGGGCCTGCCGCGGAAGGCGCCCCGCGCCGCACGGACGGGCCCGGCATCCCCGGCGACGTGACCGTGGACGTCGTGCTGCCCTGCCTCGACGAGGCCGAGGCCCTGCCGTGGGTCCTGCGTCGCGTCCCCGCAGGCTGGCGGGCCGTCGTCGTCGACAACGGCTCCACCGACGGCTCGGCCGAGATCGCCCGCGCGCTCGGGGCCACGGTGGTGCGCGAGCCGCGCCGCGGCTTCGGTGCCGCGTGCCACGCCGGGCTGCTCGCCTCCGAGGCCGACATCGTCTGCTTCTGCGACTGCGACGCCAGCCTCGACCCCGGCCTGCTGCCCGGCTTCGTGCGCGAGGTGGCGGACGGCGGCACCGATCTGGTGCTGGGCCGGCGCCGCCCCCGCGGCCCGGGAGCGTGGCCGGCGCACGCGCGCGCCGGGAACCTGGCGCTGGCGCTGATGCTGCGCCGGCGCACCGGCCTGCGCCTGCACGACCTCGGACCGATGCGCGCCGCACGACGCGAGGCGCTGCTGGACCTGGCGCTGACCGACCGCCGCAGCGGCTATCCGCTGCAGATGGTGGTCCGGGCCCGTGACGCCGGCTGGCGGGTGTGCGAACGGGATGTGCCCTATCTCCCGCGCGCCGGGAAGTCCAAGGTCACGGGCACCTGGCGGGGGACCTGGCAGGCGGTGCGGGACATGAGCCGGGTGCTCGCGGACGAACCCGCGGAGGGCGCCCGGTGACCACGCTCCTCGTCATCGCCAAGGAGCCGGTGCCCGGCCGGGTGAAGACCCGGCTGACCCCGCCCTACACACCGCGGGAGGCGGCCCGGCTCGCCGAGGCGGCGCTCACCGACACACTCCTGGCCGTGCTGGCGGCCCCGGCCCGGCGGCGCGTCCTGGTCCTCGACGGCAGTCCCGGCCCCTGGGCGCCGCCCGGCATCGAGGTCGTACCCCAGTCGGGCGGCGGGCTCGACGAGCGGCTGGCCGCCGCGTTCGGGCTGTGCACGGGGCCCGCGCTGCTCGTCGGCATGGACACACCCCAGCTCACGGCCGGGCTCCTGGGCCCTGCGCTTCGACCGGGCGGCTGGCGGGGGTGCGACGCCTGGTTCGGTCCCGCCGCCGACGGCGGCTTCTGGGCGCTCGGCCTGGCAGCCCCCGACCCGGAGCTGCTGCGGGGCGTGCCGATGTCCGTGCCGGAGACCGGCGCGGCGCAGCGGCGGCGGCTGGCCGGCGCCGGGCTCTCGGTGCGCGAACTGCCGCTCCTGCGGGACGTCGACACCGCCGACGACGCGCGCCTGGTGGCCGCCGAGGCGCCGCACACCAGGTTCGCGGCGCTCGTGGCGCGCCTGTCCGGGACCGGGGTGCGATGAGGACCGCCGGATCTGTACGGCACGCCGTGCCGCGGCCCGCCCCGGCCTGGCGGGACGAGGGCGCCTACGCCGAGGCGCTGCGCCGAGGCCGTGGACCGCTGTTCCTGCGGCGCGCCGACGGCTGGCTGCTGCCCCTGGAGGTGGAGCGCTGGTGCGCCGAGGCCGACGCGGCCGACATGACGGTGCTGCGCCGCTGTACCGGCTCGGTGCTGGACATAGGGTGCGGGCCCGGCCGCCTGGTGGCGGCGCTGGGCGCGCTGGGCACCCCGGCGCTCGGCATCGACGTCAGCCCGGTCGCCGTGGCCCGCACGGTCGGGTCCGGCGGCAGCGCCCTGTGCAGTTCGGTGTTCGACACGCTGCCGGGCGAGGGCCGTTGGGGGACGGCCCTGCTCGTCGACGGCAACATCGGAATCGGCGGCGACCCGGCCGAGCTGCTGGACCGTGTCGCCCGGCTGGTGCGGACGGACGGCGTCCTGCTGGTGGAGGCTTCGCCGCTCGATCTGGACGAGCGCGTCCAGGTGCGTGTCGACGACGGCCGGGGCGGCTCCACGCGGGGCACCGCCTTTCCGTGGGCGCGGGTCGGCGTACCCGCGCTGCGCGGGTACGCCGGGGCCGGCGGCTGGACGGCGGCCGGGGAGTGGACGGCCTCGGGCCGGGTGTTCATGGCGCTGCGCCGCGGGTGACGCCGGCACGCGCGGTGTCAGGCGGGCGGATCGGGCGGCCGCATTTCCATGAGGGGGCGTACTGCTGCCCCGCGTAGCAGTCGCCGTCCCGCAGGTCGCCCTGGACGACGGGCGCGGCAGGGAGACCTTCGCCGCGAGAGCCAGGGTGGGCGACGAGGAGGATCTGCTCCGGATCGGCCCCGTACAGCGACGCGAAGAGCTCCCTGGTCAGGAAACCGGTTGCCGGGAGCGCGTCGTACGCGGCCCGGTCATGGCACAACAGATCCCGGTCGATGCGGGGCGCGTGGGCGAGCGGCCGGATGCGTCCCTCGTCGAAGTGGGCCTCCAGGCGCCGGGCGGGCTGGTCGGAGTAGATCAGGCGAAGACCTCGGCCAGCCGGTCCGCGACGAGTGTGTCCCCGCCGTCACCGGCGCGGGCGTCTTCGAGGGCCGGCCACCAGACGGTCCGCCTTGTCGAGGAGCTGCACCAGTTCGGTCAGCCGGCCGGCGGTGGCGTTGCGGGCGGCGGGGCGGGCCATCGGCGCGGACAGCCGCACCTCGGCCTCCACGATCTCCGAGAGCGTGGCCGCCGAGGGATCCGCGATCCGCAGCGAACGGGGACCGACCCGTTCCACGACCTTCTCGTGCACCGGCTGCCGCAGGCCCTCGCGCACGGGGGTGGGGCTCACACCGAGGCGCCCTGCGAGGTCGCGTTCGGTGATCTTCTCCCCCGGCCTGAGGACGCCCTCGCGAACGGCCTCGCGCAGGCGCCGGTACGCCTGGTCGGCGAGCGATGTCGTCTCCATCGGCCCGAGGGTCTCACTCTGCATGGGCGCAAGGCTGCCCGCTGCTATAGGCAAACAGTTGATGAGGGCTGAGGTGGAGATCACGCTGGTTCAGCCCGTTCGGTCTGCGCCCCGCTCGACGGGCGGTCCGATTGGCGCGCGCCGGCCGGGGCGGCGCCGCCCCGGCCGGCGCGCGAGCACGAGCCCGGCGGTCACGACCGCCACCGCCGTGAGGGCGAGCAGCCAGTTGCGCGGATAGTCCAGCGGCAGGACCGAGGCGTTGCCCCTCCTGCCGGGGCGCAGCAGCGGGGGCAGGGCGACCAGCGTCAGACTGCACGCCACGATCAGCGCCCCGCGCACGGTACGCCGGGCGGGCAGGCTCGCGAGCAGCAGCCCGGCGCCCAGGACGAGGGGCGCGAGGACGGCGTCGTGCAGCACGATCCCACCGGCCAGCCAGACCAGGACGGACAGCGGGTCCCGGAGCCCGGACAGCAGCACCGCGCCGAAGCCCATCAGGGCCACGCCCAGCGAGCCCAGCAGGATCCGCCCGGTCACAGGACCTCCAGCCGGCCGACCCACTTGGTCTGGAGCACCCCGGGCCGGTTGGGGGCGATGACGCGGGCGGGGAACCCGTGGTCGGGCGAGAGGACCTCGCCGCCCAGGCGCAGCGCGAGCAGTGTGAGGGGATCGTGGGCGTAGGTCCGGCCCATCTCCGTGACCCGGTACGCTCCCCGGCGCTGCAGCGACACCACACGCACCCCGGCGTCCGCGCCGGCGCCGGCCCGTTCCAGCAGGTCCCTCACGCGTACGCCGGTCCAGCGGGCGGACGCGCTCCATCCCTCGACACAGGCGATGGGCAGGGTCACCTCGTGCTGGGGCATGGCCCGCAGTTCCTCGAGCGTCAGCTCGTACGGGCGTGGTCCCGAGACGGTCAGCCGCCAGTCCGCAGCGACGAGCCCCGCGACGCCGGCCGCGGCGGCCGTACGGTTCACGGGGAGTCCCTGCGGGCCGTGATCGGGATGGCGCGCGGCGAACAGGTCGAAGCGCTTGAGGGGGGTGAGGCTCTGGCCCACGGTCGTGAGGGTCACCGCTCCGACGGCCGCCGTGACGCCGAGCAGGAGCGAGCGGCGGTCCGGCTCGTCCTCCGCCGGCAGGGCGAGCGTACCGGCCGAACGGCGCCGCCAGTGTGCCCTGATCCCGGGGGCCTTGACGGCGAGGTGCAGCAGGAGCGCGCCCGTCAGCAGCCAGGCGACGGCGTAGTGGGCCGGCACGAAGGAGAACGGCCACGGATACCACTGAAAGGTGTTGAGCAGTCCCGTGAACAGTTCGAACAACGCGGCGGCGACCAGCACGGCCACAGACAGCCGCTCCAGGGCGTGCCGCACCGAGCGCACCGGCGGCCGGGCGAACAGTCGCGGGTAGACCGTCCACAGCTTCGCCAGGAGCAGCGGGATCGCGGCGATGCCGCTCGCCACGTGCAGGCCCTGGGTGAACCGGTATCCCCACGCGGGGCGGCTCGGCAGGACGTCCGCCGCCAGGCCGGGCGGGCGCTGAAGGACGTGGCTGACGATCCCGGTGAGGAAGCAGACGGCCACGGCGAGGCCGAGCGGGCGGCCGATCGCCGTCGCCGTGCGGGCGTCGTGCAGTCTGCCCGAGAACACCGGCAGACCGAGTAGTGGCTTCATGGCCCCATCACACCGCCGGTCGGGCCGGATTGGAGGGGCCGGACCCCTTACGAAACGCGGACACGGATGCCGGAGCCCGTTCCCCGCGGCGCCGGCCGCGAAGCGGGCCCGGCAGCGGGGCTTGAAGCCGACCGCTGAGCCGGCCCGTGATGGACTCCCGTGCGGGCGTACCGCCGTCCTCCTGGCGGGGGCCGACGGCCGCGCTCCTCCCCACCGTCCGCAAGACCGGTCCGCCGTCCGGCCCGCCGGCTCCCCTGCCGATACGCGGGCTGCCGACCACTGCTCGCGTGCGCCGCACGGTCGCCGCGCAGGGTCCGTCCGGCGTGCGGCGACGCCGGTCGTGGCGGGCCGGATCACGGTGGCCGCGAACTGGCGTGTCGCCGAGGACGGGTGACGGGAGGCGGCGCCGTGAGAACTGTCGCGCCGCCTGTTCCAAGGCCGTCAGGGGCTTCGCGGGGCACATCCGGGAGTAGCGTCGGGAGCGCGTAGGTGACGAGGTTCTCCAGCGTGACAAGTTCCGCCGGTCCAGGGCCGTCGGAGCGGCCGTCACAGGACACTCCGTCAGAACGCTTGCGCTGGGGCGCCGAACGGTTCCACGTTGGAGTGCCCCGCTCGACCGCCTTCCTGGGGGACGTCATGTTCCGCAAGCAACGCCGCCACCGGCTCGCCGTACTCTCCGTCGCCGCCCTGTGCTCCATCACCGCCTCGGCCGCACTGGCCCCGCCCGCCGCGGCGGAGCCGCACACGACGGTGGCCTTCCCCTCCGGAGCCACCGCGACCCGCTACACCGGTCTCGCCTTCGACACCTGCACCGCGCCGCCCCTGTCCGCCGTCAAGGCGTGGAACGCTTCACCGTACCGAGCGCTCGGGGTCTACATCGGGGGTGTCAACCGCACCTGCGCCCAGCCCGAGCTGACGGCCGGCTGGGTCGCCGGGGTGTCGAGTCTGAAGTGGCGCCTGCTGCCCATCTACAAAGGGCTCCAGCCACCGTGCGGCGCCCGCCCCACGGACGAGAAGATCGACCCCGCCCGCGCTGCGAGCCAGGGCACGGCCGCGGCGGCAGACGCCGTCGCCCAGGCCACCGCCAGGGGGATGCTGCCCGGCAGCGCCTTCTACAACGACATCGAGCACTACGACACGACCGTCTCGAGCTGCCGCACGGCCGTGCTGACGTATCTCTCCGCCTGGACCAGGGAACTGCACCGGCGCGGATACCTCTCCGGCGTCTACATGAACCTGAACAACGGCGCCAAGCACCTCTCCGACGTCTACACCTCGACCTCGTTCGCCAGGCCGGACGCGCTGTGGGTCGCCCGCTACGACGGTGCCGACTCGCTCAAGGGCTGGGCGGGCGTCTCCGACTCCAAGTGGGCGGTGCACCAGCGGGCCAAGCAGTACCGCGGCAGCCACGACGAGACGTACGGCGGTGTCACTCTCAACATCGACAACGACCGGCTCGACGCCCCGGTCGCCACCGTCGCCCATCCGTACAAGGTGACCAGCACGACCCCCCTGAACGCCCGCAGCGGCCCCTCCACGAGCTACGGGAGCGTCAAGTCGTACCCCGCCGGAGCCTCGCTGAGCGTCGTCTGCCAGGCGCCGGGCTCCAAGGTGGGTACCACTTCGGTGTGGAACAAGCTTGCCGACGGCAGCTACGTCACCGACCGCTACGTCAGCACTCCGTCGGACACCGGCTACAGCGCCCCGCTCCCCCGCTGCGCCTATCCGTACCAGGTGAAGGCGGCCGGCGGACTGAGCGAACGCAGCGGTCCGGGAACGACGTACGCCGTCGTCGGCAACTCGCCCGGCGGGGCGCTGGCCTGGACGACCTGCCAGCGGCCGGGCACCAAGGTGGGCACGACACCGGTGTGGGACCGGCTGGACAACGGGCACTACGTGTCCGACAACTACGTGGCCACACCCAGCTCCACGACGTACAGCAAGCCCGTGCCGCGCTGCTGACCGGCACGAGCGCCGCCCCCCGGCTCCACGGACGCCGCCGGGTCCGGGCCGCTCAGCCCGCCTCGGCCCGGCCGGCGTCGGCCCGGCCGGCGGGCGGCACCTCCTCCGACGGCGGCACGGGCGGAGGGGCGGCTCCGTCGCCGAACGGACTGCCCCCGAGCCGCTCCCGGCCGTGCGGGGTGAGCCGGCCGCCCGGGCGCGGCCCGCGGGGCACGATCCGGGTCGGAGTCGCCGCTGCTCATCGCGGCCCCTCCTCGTCGGCCAGCCGGACGCTGATCTCGCGGCGGCTGCTCGGGCTGGAGCACCGCGCGGCCACAGCAACTGGCCGGCCGTCAGGGCGGAGGCGACCCACACGCTCAGGCAGAAGGGACACGTCAGCAACTCGCCCACCGTCTCCTTCCCGCCTCCGCGCGGCTCCTCGTGCAGCCCGGCGGGCCCTGGGGGCCCGCGCACGTGGTGAAGGGCGCACGCAGCGGGCTGGTCACCGAGGCCTTGCTCAGCAGCCGGCTCAGCCGGAACGTGGCGACGGCCGTCAGGGCCACGTCACACGACTCCGGCCGGTCGGGCAGCGGCCGGCCGCTCAGCCGTACGGCGGTGGCCCACGCCGCGGTGTACGCGCCGAACCCGGCCATGGCCGCCGCACAGCCGCCCAGCGGCCGCTCGCGCCCGGCCGAGCAGCCGCGCCGCGTGGGCCGCAGAAGACGGCGCACGGGTCCCGCGGCGCGGTCTGCGAATGCCGTGCTCATCGAATGCGCCCGCTCCTGATTCTCGTTCCGGGT
>NZ_JAAAXQ010000378.1 GCF_009916105.1 Streptomyces sp. GC420
GGGGGTGAGTACGGGGACGGGGACTGGTACACCCGATCGACCCTAACGAGACGCCCTTCTCACGAACAGCAGATCGCGGACGACGTGACCTTTGTCCAGTCCCTGGCCCTCGAAACGGGTCAGCGGCCGGAACGCCGGGCGGTCGGCGAAGCCGCCGTCGGGCCTGGTGTTCTCGAAGTCCGGGTGGGCGGTGAGGACTTCAAGCATCTGATCGGCGTACGGCTCCCAGTCTGTGGCGCAGTGCAGCAGCGCGCCCGGCCTCATCCGGCTCGCGGCGAGCGTCAGGAACTCGGGCTGGACGAGGCGGCGCTTGTGGTGCCGCTTCTTGGGCCACGGGTCGGGGAAGTAGACGCGGACACCGGCCAGGGCCTCCGGTTCGATCATCTCTCGCAGGAGGATGATCGCGTCGCCGTTGGCGACCCGGATGTTGGACAGTCCGTTCCGCTCCGCGAGACCCAGCAGATTGCCCTGCCCGGGGGTGTGCACGTCGACGGCGAGAATCCCCGTGCCGGGGTCGTCGGCGGCCATCTGCGCGGTCGCCTCGCCCATCCCGAACCCGATCTCCAGCACGACGGGCAGTCCGCAGAACATCTCGTCCAGGTCCAGCTTCCGCCGCCCGTCGATGTCCAGGCCCCAGCGTGGCCACAGCCTGGTGAGCGCGTCCGCCTGCCCGGTGGTGACCCGGCTCCGGCGCGGCTGGAAGCTGCGGATCCGCCGTTCGTGGTGCGACCCCGCGGGATCGGGCGCCGGCCCCTCGGGAAACCGCGGCGCGCCCTTGGGGCGCCGCGCCTGCGGGGCGCCGGCCGGGCGCGCGGGCACGGCGCTCCCGGGCACCGTGCCGCCGGCGGGGCCGGTTCCGGCGACGGCCGATGCGGCCGATACGGCGGACTGGGCGGACTGGGCGGGCACCGGGCTCGTGACGGGCGAGGCGGCGTTCATGGGTTCGGACACAATGCCCCGATTCTACGGGGGCCGGCGGCCGCCCGTGAGGCCGCGCGGCGCCGGGGCACGGCCGGGCCGTGCCCCGGCCCTGTTAACGTCCGGGAACGTGAACGACAGCGTGTACGTGGGCAACGCCGGCAGGGACGCGGCACTGGACCGGGGATGGATACTCGGGCACTTCAAGACCGCCGGCGACCCCCGCCACAGCGAGGACGTGGAGATCAAGTGGGGCGTCCACCCGCCCGGTGACGAGCGGAAGCAGTGGGTGAGGGGCGAGGAGCGGACGGCGCTCCTGATACTCGTCAGCGGTCGTTTCCGGGTCGAGCTGCCCGGCCGCAGCGTGCTGCTGGAGCAGCAGGGCGACTACGTCGTGTGGGGACGCGGTGTCGACCACTCCTGGGTCGCCGAGGAGGAGTCGGTAGTCCTGACGGTCCGGTGGCCGTCGGTGCCCGGCTACGCGGTGCCCAGGGAAGCCCTGGACGGCTAGTGCCGCGTCGGCCGAGGTTCGCCCCGTCGCGACGCCCTGCACGGCACTCCCCCGCAGCCCTCCGGGCGCGGGAGGTACCCCCACGCTGCGTTGGCCGAAAGCCCGAGCAGGCCCACTACGAGGGCTTCCGGCCGCCTTGCGATGCTCCCCCTGCCTCCGGCGGGAGGTGCCCCCGGCACCGGACGCCGCTCCTCAGCGGGCAAACCCCGACCGACGCGGCACTAGCAGGACGGGCACGGTGCGGGCACGGCCCTTCAGGCCAGGGTCTCCAGCACCCGCCGCGCGATCTCCCGGCCGATCGGGAGCGAGGCCGTCGCCGCCGGGGAGGGGGCGTTCAGCACATGGACGGTCCGCGGGCCCTCCTTGATCAGGAAGTCGTCGACGAGGGTGCCGTCGCGCAGCACTGCCTGCGCCCGGACGCCCGCGGGGGCCGGGGTGAGATCCGCCTCGGCCACGGCGGGCACCAGTCGGCGCACGGCCTCGGCGAAGGCACGGCGGGACAGGGAGCGGTGGAGCTCCCCGGCGCCGTAGCGCCAGTGCCGGGCGGCCATCCGCCACACACCGGGCCACGCCGCGGTGGCGCCCATGTCGCCGAGCCGCACCGTCCCCCGGGAGTAGCCCTCGCGGGCGAGCGCGGGGACCGCGTTCGGGCCGACGTGGACGGAGCCGTCGACGCCGCGTGTGAGGTGGACGCCGAGGAAGGGGAACGCCGGGTCGGGCACCGGATAGACCAGGTTGCGGACCAGTTCGGGGCGGGCCAGCGTGAAGTACTCACCGCGGAAGGGCATGATCCGCACGCCCGGTTCGTCGTTCGCCAGCCGGGCGACCCGGTCGCCGTGCAGACCGGCGCAGTTCACCAGCGTCCGGCCCCGGAAGACCTCCCCGGAGGCCGTGCGGACGGCCACCTGCCAGGGACGGCGCCCGATCGCCCGTACCTCCTGGCCGTAGCGGACCGCGGCGCCCGCCTCCTCGGCCAGGCCGGCGAGCCGCCGCGCGACGGCCCCGAAGTCGCAGATGCCCGTCGTTCCCACGTGGATGGCGGCCAGGCCCCGTACCGACGGCTCGTACTCCGCGATCTGCGAGGCGCCCAGCTCCCGCACCGGGATGCCGTTCTCCCGGCCGCGCTGGACCAGGGCGTGCAGCCGGGGCAGCTCGGCGCGCCGGGTGGCGACGATCAGCTTGCCGGTGACCTCGTGCGGCACGTCGTTCTCGGCGCAGAACTTCACCATCTCCGCCGCGCCCTGCACGGCGAAGCGGGCCTTGAGCGAGCCCGGGCGGTAGTAGATCCCGCTGTGGATCACTCCGCTGTTGCGGCCCGTCTGGTGCCGGGCGGGGCCGTTCTCCTTCTCCAGGACGAGGACGCGGGTGCCCGGTGCCTCGCGCGTCAGGGCGTACGCCGTCGACAGGCCGACGATCCCGCCGCCGATCACCAGCACATCGCAGTCGTACGTCAACGCCTCACCATCCAGTACCGCACGCACTCAGTCACTGCACGTACTGAAGATGATGCACCGTGCCGCCCGCTCTTACGCCAGTGGCCTATGCCGGGGTCACCAGGAGCGGCCGTGCCCGCTCCCGCAGCTCGGCCACCTGCGGGTCCCCGCTGTACGGCTCGAGGCGGTGCAGCAGGTCGCGTACGTACTCCGTCGTACGCGCGGAGGAGATACGGCCCGCCACCTCCACCGCCCGCGCCCCGGCCGCGCACGCCGCGTCCAGGTTCCCGGACTCCAGTTCGGCGACTGCGGACACGACGAGGCGCAGCCCGTGCGAGCGGACGAACTCCTCGGTGGGCCGCGACAGGGCCTGCTCGGTGAAGCGGCGGACCTGGCGCGGCGCGTTCAGGTCGCGGTAGCACTCGGCGGCGTCGGCGGCGAAACGGTCGTACGAGTAGAAGCCGAGCCAGCTCGGGTCGCTGTCTCCGGGGCGGGACCGCTCCAGCCAGCCCTCGGCGGAGCGCAGGGCCGCACCCGCCGCCTGGGAGTCGCCGGCCTTGGCGTGGGCCCGGGCCTCGACGAGGCGGAAGAAGGACATCGTGCGGGCGGTGGCCAGGCCCCGGTTGCGTTCCAGGGCGGCCTGGGCGAGGTCGACGCCCTCGTCGGCGAAGCCGCGGTAGGTGGCCTGCAGTGACATGGAGGCGAGGACGTAGCCGCCGAGCGGCACGTCGGCGGCGGCGCGGGCCAGGCGCAGGGCCTGGATGTAATACCGCTGGGCGGCCTCCTGCTGGCCCGTGTCGAAGGCCATCCACCCGGCGAGCCTCGTCAGTTCGGCGGTGGCCCCGAACAGGGAACGCCCCACCTCGTCGCTGTACGTTCCGAGGAGGAGCGGCGCGGCGTCCACCCTTAAGCACTCCGGGACCATCGACGAACGCCAGTCGCCGCCGCCGTACTTGGAGTCCCAGCGGCGGGCGTCCTCTGCGGCCTCGCGCAGCTTGGTGACATCGCTGTGCCCGACGCGCTGCGGGGTGACGTCGGAGGGCACCTCGCCGTTCCCGGCGTCCTTCGCGTTCCGGGCGACGGAGGCGTCGGCCGGGGTGATCAGCCAGCGGGACGCGGGAGTTGCGTATGCGCTCACCGCGAAGGAGCCCGCGAGGGACTGCCAGATGCCGCCGCCGCCGGCCCGGCGCCCGGCCAGATCCAGCCGGTACAGCTCGGTCGCGGACTTGACGGCCTCGCTGACCGTGCGCGGGAACGCCAGGCCCACCTCGGGCGCCGGATCGGCATCGGCGAGGCCGATCTCGTGCAGCGGGACCGGGCGGCCGAGTTTCTGCCCGATCGCCGCGGCTATCAGGTGCGGGGCGGCTCCCTGCGGAACCATCCCCTTGGAGACCCAGCGGGCCACCGACGTCTTGTCGTAACGAAGGGTCAGACCGCGCTGGGCGCCGAGGTCGTTGACCCGGCGTGCCAGGCCGGCGTTGCTGATGCCCGCGAGGGCGAGAACGGTGCCGAGCTTTTCGTTCGGCCCGCGTTGCTCTCTCGACATTGCGCCACCCCTGACCACCCCGACGGCTGCCGTGGCATAAACGCCCGGCATTCGTGAACCCAGCGTAGTTCGCCGCATCCCGACCGTTAAGAGGCACAGTTCCGTATGGCGAGATTGTTGTCCGTTCAGGAGGTTGGCGATCAGCCGCCGGCCCCGCCCCGGGCACGTGGAGTAGGCGCTTCGGCACCCTGTGCTCCGGGTGTGTGGCCGTGCGCCCGTCCTGCGACCTGGCCCGTCCCGGCGGGAGAGCGCTTCCATGGGTGGTGCGTGGGTCGGCCCGCTGTACCTGGATCCAGTGGGCTGGGGGACACCGCCGCCTCAATCCCCGCGGGCGGCGGACCGGTCCGGGAGGCGGCCAGCGCCTCCCGGATCGCGGGAATCCCGGAACCGCGCGTGGCGGGGTGTGCACGGCCCGTATCGAGCCGGGCCGTTCGCAGATTGGCCGAATGCCGACCGTAGTGCGCCGGTTCAGCCAGCGCTCATTCAGGTCGTTTTCGGGGGCGTGTTTGCCGGCGCACTCATGACCGCCGGCCCGCCGTCGGCGCACCGGCGATCACCGCCCGGTCCGTTGGCGGCACGCCGCCGCGGGGCGCGTACAACGCGCCCGTACCGCGCCGCGCTTCGCGCCGCGCACTCCCCGTAGACCCTCCTGCGCGCCCGTGTCGTGGCAGCATGTTCCGTGAAGGACCCGGGCTTTGTTGTCCACAGGCTGTGGAGGCGGCGATGCGGTGGTTGGTGGGGTGGAGCAGTGCCGCCGCGGGAGGAGCGGCGGCCGAGGGCCGCACCGTCCAGCCCATAGGCGCCCAACTCCTGTGGGGAGAACCCGATCCGCTGTGGGCGGTCGGTGACTGGCGGCCCGACGAGGTCCGCGTCGTGAGGGTGGACGAGCTCACCCGCCTTGCCGTGCTGGGCTGTTGCGGTGCCTCCGACGAGGAGCTGCGTGTCGGGCTGCTCGCGGCGCGCGGGGGCGCACTGCGGCACCTGACCGCATGGCCGGGCAGCTACACGGCCGTGGCCCAGGTCGGCCGCCGCATCACGGTCGCGGGCGACCTCGCGGGCGCACGGCCGGTCTTCCACTGCGCCTGGGCGGGAGGGACCGCCTACGCCACCGCGGCGCTGCCGCTCGCCGACCTCATCGAGGCACAGCTCGACGTCACCCACCTCACCGCGCTGCTGGCCTGCCCCGACGCTCCCGAGGCCCTGCGCGACGGCACGCCCTACGTCGGTGTCCGCCGCATTCCACCAGGTCACGCGCTGATCCTGCGTGACGGATCCCGCGAGATCACCTCCTACGAACAGGCCGCTTCGCTGGCCGTCGCCGCGCCCGAGGTCGACGCGGAACGCGCGGTCGAGGGCGTGAGGGACGCACTGATCGAAGCCGTACGGGCCAGGCTCACGGCACCCAGGCACGCCCCGGAACGGCTGGAACCCGATCCCGGACCGGTCCCCGGAATGGGCCCCGCCGACCGGCGGGCGGCCCGTGGCGCACCCGCCCCCGGCATCGGCGCGGACCTCTCGGGCGGCTCCGCCTCGGCCACCCTGGCCCTCCTCGCGGCGGGCCTGCCCGGTGTCCCCGGGACGATCCTGGGCCACGGCACGGGCGCGGGCGAACGGCTCCTCGCCGTCACCTTCAACGACCTCGCCGGCCGGGGCGGGGACCGTGAGGCCGAGCTGGAGCGGGCCAGGGCCATCGCCTCCAACCCGCGGCTGCACCACGTCGTCGTGGCCGCCGGGGAGGAGGCGCTGCCCTACGCCGAACTGGAGGGCCCGCTGACCGACGAACCGGGCCCGTCACTGATCGAGGCGGGCCGCCACCGCCGCAGACTCGTCGCGGGCAGCGCGGACCACCTCGTGGGCCACGGCGCCCGTCAGGTCCTCGACGCCCACCCGGCGCGCCTGGCCGACCTCCTGATGGACCGCCGCCGGCGCCATCTGCTGCGGCCCGTGGCGGCTCTCGCGAGGGCCGACGGTCCCTCCGCGCAGTCCCTGTTCGTGCCGCTCACCGTGTACCGGGCGGCGCGGCGGCTCGCCCGTACGCCCTACCGGGCGGGCGTGGAGGACGCGGCCGGGCGGCTCATGGACGGGCGCTTCGACGACCTCGCGGGCGTGAACGGGTCGGCGGGCGTCGGAGCGGTCGACGCCTCGCTGGCCGCGCTCGCATGGTCCAGGCCCGGGCCCGCGGCCCGCTGGCTGACGGGCGAGGCCCTGGCTGAAGTATCGGTTCGCCTGACGGAGTCGGCGAACCGGCCGGGACCACTGCAGCGACCCGGAGAACTGCGCGCCCGCGCCGCGCTCGCCCGGGCGGCGGCCGACCACCGGGTGCTGGAACAGGCCGCCGAGGTCCGCAGCCAGCGCCTGCACAGCCCCTTCTTCGACAACCAGGTCGTCCGCGCGGCCCGCGCCCTGCCCGAATCCCTGCGCGTCCAGCCCGGTGCCCGCGCCTCCATCCTCCGCTCCGTCCTCGCGGGGGCGGGCATCCGCGAGCTGCCGCCCGGCTGGGGCACCCCCTCCCACGCCGCCCATGCCGCCGCCGCACGGGCCGGGCTGCGCACCGGCATCGGCGAACTCGTGGCCCTCTTCGACGCGCCGCTCCTCGCCGACGCGGGCATCGTCGAGGCCCGCGTCGTGCGCAAGGCCCTGCGCGGCGCCTCCGAGGGCGAGCCCCTGCCCCTCGACGGCCTCGCCGAACTCGTCTCCACGGAGCTCTGGCTCCGCCGGCTCCTCGCCCGGCGCGGCTCCTGCTGGACGGGCACCTCAACCCCGCGCCAGCGCGCGGTCGCCGGGCCGCGCTCCAGGACTTCCTGCGCGGACTCGACCTGGACGAGGACACCCGGCGCCGCATCGACATCAACCCGCTGCGCGTCCTCGACGACAAGCGGCCC
>NZ_JAAAXQ010000379.1 GCF_009916105.1 Streptomyces sp. GC420
CCGCGCCCCGCACTCTCCGGGCCGCGGTCCGGTCCCGCACACCCCCGAACATCCATGGGAGACAGCCATGCCCATACGCAGAGTCCCTTCGATCCTTCTCACGGCCGCGGCCGCCGGCCCGCTGCTGGTGGCGTGCAGCGGGGCGGGCGGTGCCGGCGGGTCCGGCGACGGCGGCGCCTCGGTCAACGTCCTGATGGTGAACAACCCGCAGATGACCGAGCTGCAGAAGCTGACCGCCGACCACTTCACCAAGGAGACCGGCATCAAGGTCAACTTCACCGTGCTGCCGGAGAACGAGGTCCGGGACAAGATCAGCCAGGACTTCTCCAACCAGGCCGGACAGTACGACGTGGCCACCATCAGCAACTTCGAGGTCCCCTTCTACGCCAAGAACCAGTGGCTGCACCCGCTGGACGAGTACGTCGCCGAGGACGAGGGGTTCGACCGGGAGGACATCCTGGAGCCCATGCGGGAGTCGCTCACCGCCGAGGACGGCAAGGTCTACGGCCAGCCCTTCTACGGTGAGTCGTCCTTCCTCATGTACCGCAAGGACGTCTTCGAGGCCGAGGGCCTGACCATGCCCGCGAAGCCCACCTGGGAACAGGTCGCCGAGCTCGCCGCGAAGGCCGACGGTGCCGAGAAGGGCATGAAGGGCATCTGCCTGCGCGGCCAGCCCGGCTGGGGCGAGGTCATCGCCCCACTGACCACCGTCGTCAACACCATGGGCGGCACCTGGTTCACCAAGGACTGGGAGGCACGGCTGACCTCGCCGGAGTTCACCAGGGCGACGAAGTTCTACGTCGGCCTGGTCCGTGAGCACGGTGAGTCCGGGGCGGCGCAGGCCGGCTACGCCGAATGCCTGAACAACCTCACCCAGGGCAAGGTCGCCATGTGGTACGACGCCACGGCCGCCGCCGGTTCGCTGGAGGCCGACGACTCCCCCGTCAAGGGCAGGATCGGTTACGCGCCGGCGCCGGTGGACCGGACGGAGAGCTCCGGCTGGCTCTACACCTGGGCCTGGGGCCTGCAGAAGGCCTCGAAGAACCCCGATGACGCCTGGAAGTTCATCTCCTGGGCGTCGGGCAAGGAGTACGAGGAACTCGTCGGTGAGGAACTCGGCTGGGCGAACGTCCCCGCGGGCAAGCGCGCCTCCACCTATGAGCGGCCCGAGTACCGGAAGGCGGCCGCTGCGTTCGCAGATGTGACGCGGGAGGCGATTTCGAGCGCCGATCCGACCGATCCGGGCACCCAGCCCAGGCCCACCATCGGCATCCAGTTCGTCGACATCCCCGAGTTCTCCGACCTCGGCACCAGGGTCTCCCAGGAGATCAGCGCGGCCATCGCCGGACGCCAGTCCGTCGACGAGGCACTGAAGAAGTCGCAGGCGCTGGCCGAGAAGGTCGGCGAGGAGTACCGGAACCGATGAGCACGCCGATGACCACGCCGCCAAGCACACCGCAGGCGGTGCCCGGCACCGCCCGTACCCACCCGTACCCCGGGGCCGCGGCCGGGACGCCGCGGCGGGGCCCGCACCGTGCCCGCGCCTGGGCCGCCCGCGCCCCGCTGCTGCCCGCCCTGGTCTTCCTGATCGCGGTCACCCAACTGCCGTTCGTGGCGACCCTGGTGATCTCGCTGTTCGACTGGAACTCCCTCTATCCGGACGAGCGGCGGTTCACCGGACTGTCCAACTACGGCTCCGTCGCCACCGACGCCGGTCTGCGCGACTCGGTGCTCACCACCGTGGTCCTCACCGCCTCGGTCGTCCTGGTCAGCCTGCTGCTCGGGCTGGGGGTCGCGCTGCTGCTCGACCGGGCCTTCCCCGGCCGCGGCATCGTGAGGACGATGCTGATCGCGCCGTTCCTGCTGGTGCCGATCGCCGCCGCGCTGCTGTGGAAGCACGCGCTGTACAACCCGGAGTACGGCCTACTCAACGGCGCCCTGACCTGGGTGGCCGGGCTGTTCGGCTGCGGCACGGCGCCGCAGCCCGACTGGATCTCCGAGATGCCGCTGATCGCGGTGGAGGCCTCGCTGGTCTGGCAGTGGACGCCGTTCATGATGCTGATCCTGCTGGCCGGGCTGCAGAGCCGGCCGCTGGAGATGGTCGAGGCGGCCAGGCTGGACGGCGCGGGCAACTGGCAGGTGTTCCGCTATCTGACACTGCCGCACCTGCGCCGCTACCTCGAACTCGGGGTGCTGCTCGGCTCGATCTACATCGTGCAGCACTTCGACGCGGTCTTCACGATCACCTCCGGCGGGCTCGGCACCGCCAACCTGCCGTACACCATCTACCAGACCTTCTACCAGGCACACGAGTACGGGCTCGCCTCCGCGGCCGGCGTGGTCGTCGTCATCGGGTCGATCGTCGTCGCGACCTTCGCCCTGCGCGTCGTGTCGTCCCTGTTCCGTGCGGAGGTGTCCCGCGCATGAGCGCTCCGGCCGTTTCCCTCCCCCGGCGGAACAGGCGCGGTACCGCCCTGGGCTTCCTCGCCTGGCTGGTCGGCATCCTGTTCTTCCTGCCGGTCGCGTGGATGGTGCTCACCTCCTTCCACTCCGAGTCCGACGCCGCCGCCAACCCGCCGAAGCTCGCCGCCTCCCTCACCCTGGACGGCTACCGCTCCTTCCTCGAGGCCGGCGGCGCGGACGGCCCCTGGCCGGCGCTCATCAACTCGGCGACGGCGAGCGTCGGTTCGACCCTCCTCGTCCTCCTGCTCGCGCTGCCCGCCGCGTACGCGCTGTCGGTCAAGCCCGTGGAGAAGTGGACCGACGTCCTGTTCTTCTTCCTGTCGACGAAGATGCTGCCGGTCGTCGCGGGTCTGCTCCCGGTCTACCTCTTCGCGAAGAACGCCGGGCTGCTCGACAACATCTGGCTGCTGGTCCTCCTCTACACCTCGATGAACCTGCCGATCGCGGTGTGGATGATGCAGTCCTTCCTGGCGGACGTACCGGTCTCGATCATCGAGGCGGCGCAGATGGACGGGGCCGGACTGCCGACCGTCCTGGCCCGGGTGGTCGCCCCGATCGCCGGGCCGGGCATCGCCGCCACCGCGCTGATCTGCTTCATCTTCAGCTGGAACGAGATGCTGTTCGCGCGGGTCCTCACCGGCGTCACCGCGCAGACGGCGCCCGTGTTCCTCACCGGCTTCATCACCAGCCAGGGGCTCTTCCTGGCCCAGGTCTGCGCCGCCTCCGTCGCCATTTCCCTGCCGGTGCTCGCCGCCGGCTTCGCCGCCCAGGACAAGCTGGTCCAGGGCCTCTCCCTAGGAGCCGTCAAGTGAAGGCCGCTGTCATCGAAGCCCCCGGCAAGGTCACCGTCACCACGGTGCCCGACCCCGCACCCGGGCCGCGCGAGGTGGTGGTCGACGTGGCGGCCTGCGGGCTGTGCGGCACGGACCTGCACATCCTCCAGGGCGAGTTCGCGCCGAGCCTGCCGATCGTGCCGGGCCACGAGTTCGCCGGGGAGGTGGTGGGCGTCGGCAGCGAGGTCACCGAACTGACGGTGGGCGACCGGGTCGCCGTCGACCCGTCGCTGTACTGCCACGAGTGCCGCTACTGCCGGCTGGGTCACAACAACCTCTGCGACCGGTGGGCGGCGATCGGGGTGACGGTGCCCGGCGGCGCCGCCGAGTACGCGGTCGCGCCCGTCGCCAACTGCGTACGACTGCCGGAGCACGTCGCGGTCCAGGACGCGGCACTGATCGAGCCGCTGTCCTGCGCCGTGCGCGGCTACGACGTGCTCGGCAGCAGGCTGGGCGCGCACGTGCTGATCTACGGCACCGGGACGATGGGCCTGATGATGCTGGAGCTGGCCAAGCGCACCGGCGCCGCGTCGGTGGACGTCGTCGACATCAATCCCGTGCGGCTCGCCACTGCCGAGAAGCTGGGCTGCTCGCGGGCCGCCCGCTCGGCGGCCGAGTTGGAGCGGCCGTCCGGCTGGGACGTGGTCGTGGACGCGACCGGCAACGTGGCGGCCATCCAGGACGGCCTGGAACGGGTGGCGAAGGCCGGGACGTTCCTCCAGTTCGGGGTCTCGGACTACGCGACGACGGCCACGATCTCGCCGTACCGCATCTACAACCGGGAGATCACGATCACCGGCTCGATGGCGGTGCTGCACAGCTACGAACGGGCGGCGGAGCTGTTCGCGGGCGGGGTGCTCGATCCGGAGGTGTTCATCAGCGACCGGATGCCTCTCGACGAGTACCCGCAGGCACTGGCCCGGTTCGCGGCCGGCCGGGGACGGAAGATCGTGGTCGTGCCCTGAGCGGCCGAGGTCCCGCGGGCGGCCGGTCCGGCCCTGATCACCGGACCGGCCGGGACCGCGGGGATGGCTCAGCCCGGGCTTCCCCGCCTGCGTTCGGTGCTGACGATCAGGAAGACGCCGGCGACGACGACCGCGCCGCCGAGGAGGATCGGCCAGGTCAGTTCCTCGCCCAGGACCAGGGCGCCCAGGGCGACGGCGACCACCGGGTTGACGTACGCGTAGGTGGAGACGAGGGACAGCGGCGCGGAGTGCAGCAGCCAGGCGTACGCGGTGAAGGCGACGAGCGAGCCGAAGACGACGAGGTAGCCGAGGGCGAGCCAGGAGCGGGTGGAGACCGCGGCGAGGTCCAGGCCCCGCTGTTCGCCGCGGACCAGGGCGAGCAGGGCACAGCCGAGTCCGCCCGCGATCATCTCGTACGCGCCGGCGGCGAAGGGGTCGGCGGGCATCGGGATGCGGCCGGCCGAGAAGGAGCCCGCGGACCACAGCAGGGTCGCGACGAGGACCGTGAGGACGCCGCCGAGCCCTACGTCCCCGCTGAGTCCCGGCAGGGTGAGCACGGCGAGTCCGAGGAGGCCGAGTGCCACCCCGCCGAAGGTGGCCCCGCCCGGCCGGTCCCCGAAGGCCGTGCGCAGCAGGACCACCCACACCGGCATGACGGCCACGAGCAGCGCCGCGAGCCCCGAGGGGACGGAGGTCTCGGCGAGGACGACGAGCCCGTTGCCGCCGAGGAGCAGCAGCAGTCCCACGAGGGCGGCCGAGGCGAGTTCGCGGCGGGTGACGCGCAGGGCGGCGGGGCCCTGCCGCCTGGCGACGAGGGCCGCGAGTATCAGCCCGGCCGTGACGAACCGTGCGCCCGCGGAGAGGAACGGCGGCATGGTCTCCACGGCGACGCGGATGCCGAGGTAGGTCGATCCCCAGACGACGTACACGATGCCGAGCGCCACCCATACCGCCCCGGTGACGTGCCGGGGAGCGGGTGGTGCCGGCTCCGCCGCGGTCCCGGCGTCCGTGGCCCGTGGTGGTTTTTGCGGCGCGGGGGTCGTCAACGGAGCGCTCCTCGGGATCGTTTCTGCACTGACGAAGCCGGAGCTTAGGGACCGGACACGGGAACACCAAGTGATTTGCCCGCCATCGGGCAAGCGGGCGGCGCGGAGCACGGTCCGATTCTGAGATTTCTTGCGGAACTTGCGCAAAATCATGGAAGAGGTTGCAGAATCTGCGAGGATTCAAGGTGTCCGACAACCCCATGACCAAGGGAGTCAGAGATGTTCCGGCAGCTTTCGAAGCGTGTGACGGCGGCGGTGGCGCTCGTGCTCACGGCCTTCGGCACGGGGGGAACCGCCTTGGCGGCGGGAGGGGCCGAGGCTCCGGCCTGCGTCACGTACAGCACCGGCTGGCGGTACACGTTCGTCACCAACGGCTGCGAGGGGACGCAGCAGGTCGAGGTCGTCTACACGGACGGCACGCTCGGCCCGTGCCGTGCGATCGACCCGCGTCAGACCGCCACCTTCGCCGGATACGGAACGACCGCCAACCACCCGGTGCGCGTCGACTCGTGCCGGGTGGACGAGCCGGTCAACGGCTGAGCGTGTGAGCGGGTGATACCGGCACGCCCTCGGGGCACACGGTGTCATCCGCCCGGCCGGGCCCGGCCGGAGGGACCGGCGCCCAGGGGGCTGGTGCCTATCGAGCGCAGCAGATCCGCGGGACCGTCGTAGACTGCGGCGGTCCCGGCCTCCTCCAGGTCGGCGCGGGGCAGGCCCCCGGAAGCAGGGCGACACAGCGCACTCCCGCCCCGGATGCCGCCCTGACGTCCCGGACCGTGTCCCCGACGAAGACCTCTTCCGCGCCGCCGGGCGGCCGGGCTTCCCGCGTCACTTCTTGTCCAGCGCCTGCTGCAGCTGCGACTTGTTCATGCTGGAGCGCCCGTCGACGCCGCGGCGCTTGGCCTCCTCGTACAGCTGGTCGTAGGTGGGGCCCTGCGAGCCCTTGCCGGAGCGCTCTCCACCGCGCTGCGGGGCGGACTTGCTGTCCTGCGTGGAGGTGCGGCTCGCGCTCTTGGACTCTCCCGAGCGCGCCCGTTCCTTGTTGACGGTGCGGGCGGCGATCTCCTTGGCCCTCTTCTCGCTCTCGCCGCGGCTCTCCGCGCTTTCCTTGATGTGCTCGTACTGCCGTTCCCGCTTGGGGCTGGATCCTCGGGGCACGGGGCTCACCTTCCTGCCTGTCGCATCGCTTGCCGCACGAGTACCCCGCGGGCCCGGATGATCCCCCGGGGCGGCGGATCATCCCCCGCGCACCGCGAGGCCGGCGGCCCGCGCCGCCCCGGCGAGCACCTCGCGGAGCATCTCCGGTGTGAGCAGGCGGGTGAAGGTGTTGCGCTGGCTGACGTGGAAGCAGCCGAAGAGGCTCAGCGGCTCGGCGGAGCCCGCGGTGGCCGGTTCGAGTCCGACGCGGGCGCCGTGGCCGAAGACCGGACGGGGCCGGGGGACGGTCCAGCCCGCGGCGGCCAGCGCGGGCAGTGCCGCCTGCCAGCCGAAGGCGCCGAGGGCGACGACCGCCCGCACCGTGGGCCGCAGCAGCTCGAGCTCCCGGGCCAGCCAGGGCCGGCAGGTGTCGCGCTCCCCGGGTGTCGGCCTGTTGCCGGGCGGCGCGCAGTGCACCGGCGCCGTCACCCGCACTCCGTACAGCTCCAGCCCGTCGTCACGGCGTACGGACTCGGCGCGGGAAGCGAGCCCCAGGTCGTGCAGCGCCGCGTACAGCGCATCGCCCGAGCGGTCCCCGGTGAACATCCGGCCGGTGCGGTTGCCGCCGTGCGCTGCCGGGGCCAGCCCGACGACGAGCATCGCCGCGTCCGGGGGACCGAACCCGGGCACCGGCCTGGCCCAGTAGTCCCAGTCGGCGAAGGCCGCACGACGCACCTCGCCGACCTCCTCGCGCCAGGCGACGAGGCGCGGGCAGGCGCGGCACCCGGTCAGCGTCTCGTCGAGCTCGGCGAGGGTGCGTGCGGCGGGGGCATGCCGCGCGGGG
>NZ_JAAAXQ010000037.1 GCF_009916105.1 Streptomyces sp. GC420
GGGTTGGGTTGCCGAAGGTCCGGTGGTGGGGCCTTCCACCGTGGGCGCGGCCGTCATGGACCCGGTGTCCGTGACGCCTCCCGCCGCGGGGACGTCGGCGCGCTGGAGTCGGTCCAGCCCCATGTCGTACCGGCCGCCCGGCAGTTCGGCCGCCAGCAGCCGGAGGCGGGGGTGGGCGGCCGGTTCGAGCCGGCCGACGACACGCATGCGCAGGCCGGTGGCGGAGGCGAGGAGCCGCAGGTTGTCCCGGTGGGCGAGCTCCGGATGGTCGTGCGCGGACGTGACGCGCAGGCGCAGCGGCGGTCCGTCTCCCCCGTGGCAGTCGGCGAGCAGGCAGTCACCTCCGGCCTCGTGGACGGCGCCGCGCAGGGTGATGTCGAGGAACAGCAGGTCCTGGCCGTCCCCGGCCCCCTGCGCGGCGCGGAGCGCGCGGGCCGCCTGCCGGGCGGGCGGCACCGCCCACAGGGCGGCGAGCGGCTCCTCGTCCCACCCGGCTCCCGCGGCCCGTACGGCCCGCACCCCCTTGCCCGCCCCGAGCCGGCCGTCGGCCGAGACGGTGGCGCCGGAGACGACGAGGCCCGCGCCCGCGAGTTCGCGGTGGGTGAGGGCGGTGTCGCCGATCCTGACCGTGCGCGAGGCGGCGCCCGTGGCGCGAGCGGGACCGCCGGGCGCGACGTCGGGGACGGTGTACAGCCGACCCTGGGCGTCGGCGACCCAGGTCACGGCGCCGGCGTGGCCGGAGGCGGTGAGTACGGGCTCGGTGCACAGGCCGAACAGGCGGAGCGAGCCACCGTCCTCGTAGGACCTGCGGGAGGTGCCGCGCAGCTCGGCGACGCGCTCCGGTGAGGCGGGCCGGCGCAGGGCGTGGGCGGTCGCGAGGAGTTCGCGCAGGGCACCGGCGAGGTCGGCGAGGCGGTAGCCGGGCTCGGCGGCGCGCGCCGCGCGGAGCAGGGTCACCGTGCGCACGGCCGCCGAGGCGGGGCGCGGGAGCCCGGCGAGGCGCGCGGTGTGCGCGGCCCGCAGCAGCTCGGCCTGAGTGACGGCCCCGGCGCCGTCCGCTCCCGCTTCGAGGACGGCGGCGCCCGCCGACCACAGGGCATCGGCGGCGGCGAGCAGTTCGGCGGCCGGCGGCTGGGGGGCGGCGGACTCCGGGACCGGGGCGGGTCCGGTGTCCGGCTCCGGTTCCGGCCGCGCCTGCGGGGCCGTGTCCGGTTGCGTGTCCGGGTGCGTTTCCTGGTGCGGCTGGGGCTCTGCCACCGGGGCGACGCAGGCCGCCGCGGCGCGGTGCACGCAGGCGGGAGCCAGCAGGCATCCGCAGCGGATGGCGTCGGCCGAGGCGACCGTGCCGCCGGGGGCGTGGAGTTCGAGGGTGGTCTCGTCGTCGACGGCGATGCGGACCGTGTCCCCGTCCACGGTCGTCGGCTTGGTGGCGAGTTTGGCCGCGGCGGCGTCCAGCCGCTTGCGCAGGCGTGGGCTGAGGGACTCGATGAGTTCCGCGGTGACGACGGGCGGGACTGAGGGCAGGATCATGTGCGGCTTCGCGTCGAGGTCTGGGGGCGTGTCCGAGTGCAGGTCCGGGTGCGGGTGCGGGTTCATGTGGGGGTCCGGGTGCGGGTTGATGTGCTGCGGGGCGGTCAACGGATCTTCTCCCCCACCCAGCGGGCCAGTTCGAGCGGACTGAGCGCCGCGACGGGCATACCGGCGGCGACGAGCTGTCCCGCGACTCCCTTGGAGTAGCGGGGCCGCCCCGCGTCATCGAGTCCGGCACAGCCCAGCAGATGGCAGCCGGAGCCGATCAGTTCCCGTACCTCGGAGAGCAGTCCGCCCATCGGATACCCCTCCTCGAAGTCGCTGACCACGACGACAAGGGTCCGTGAGGGTGCCGTCACGAGCGTGCGGGCGTGGCGCAGGGCGGCCGCGATGTGCGTGCCTCCGCCCACCCGTACTTCGAGGAGCAGGCCGAGGGGGTCGTGGATGTGATCGGTGAAGTCCAGCACCTCGGTGGAGAAGGCCAGGAAGTGGGTGGACAGCGCGGGGACTCCGGCGAGGACGGAGGCGGTGAGGGCCGACCAGATGGTGGAGGCCTCCATCGAACCGGACACGTCGGTGACGATGACGAGCCGCCAGTCGGCCGAGCGGCGGCCCCGGCTGCGGAACACCGGCCGTTCGGGGACGACTTGGACCGTGCCCTCCGGGGCGCGGCGGGCGGTCGCGAGGTTCGCCCGAAGGGTGCGGGCGAGGTCGAGGCCGCCGCCGGGGCGGCTGGTCGGGCGCTGCTGGACGGCGCCGGTGAGTGCGGGGCGCATCCGGGTGGCGAGCTGCCGGGTGAGTTCGTCCACGAGACGCCGCACCAGCGGCCGCAGCGCGGCGAGCCGGGCCTCGGGCAGGCCGCCCGCATGCTGGAGCACCGTGCGCAGCAGGTCCACGGAGGGCCGCACGGAGTCGGGGTCGAGCGCGAACGCGGCGTCCTGCCGTCCGGCGGCGGCGGCTGCCGCGAGCACCTCCTCGCGTATGCCGGGCCCGAAGAGCGCGGCCAGTTCCGCGGCCCACTCGCGCACGCCCGGGTAGGGGGCTTCCCGCCCGCCCCGCCGGCCGGCGGGCCCGGTGAGGTCTCCCCCCGCGCCTTCGCCGCGTCCCTGCCCGTACAACTCGTCGAGCGCCGTCGCGAGCGCGGCGGCCCGGCCGCCGAGCCGTTCGGCCCGGCGCCCCAGCACGAGCCTCCACCGCTCGGCGGGCGTGAGCCGGTCCTGGTCCGCCGTCAGGCCCGCCGGCCCGCCGGGCTCCGGTCGTACGGCCGCGAGGTCGTGCGCGGTGTGCGCCCCCGCCCCCGCAGGGCAGGGGATCCCGTCGGCCGGTCGCGTTCCCCCGGCCGCGGAGGCGGGTGGCAGCGCGGGCTCCCCCGGGGTGCCCCCGACCGGGGAGGCGGTCTCCTCGTCCGGGCCGGCGAGCGCCGGGGCCGTCCGGCCGGGCGGGGCGGTGCGTGGAGGCTCCGTACCGGGGCGGAGGGTTCCCGGAGCGGACGTCCCGTCCGCGTCCTGTGGCCCGGAGGCCGCGTCCGCCGCGTCGGCGGGCCGTGCTGCTCCCGGCACCGGAGAAGCGTGCGGCAGCGCGGGCCCGTCCTGCGGCGAGCCCCCGGCCGGGGGCCGCGTTCCCACCGGGGCCGCGCCCACGCCGGGCCGGGGGTCTCCCGCCCCGGCGGTGGGCGCGGGAGCGGTCCTGTGGGCCGGAACCGCGTACGGGGCACCCCGGCGGGAGGGCCCGGCGTGGGGTGCGGGGACCGGCAGCAGGTCTTCCGCCGCCAGGGTTCCGCGGGCCGCCAGATCGGCGCGGGTCCAGGCGGCGAGTGTGCCGGGGTCGAGGTCGGCGAGGTCGGTGACCTGGGTGCCTGTGCGTTCCTCGACGACC
The DNA here is from genome assembly GCF_009916105.1 of Streptomyces sp. GC420. Taxonomy (GTDB): domain Bacteria; phylum Actinomycetota; class Actinomycetes; order Streptomycetales; family Streptomycetaceae; genus Streptomyces. The sequence goes on from NZ_JAAAXQ010000037.1 coordinate 3,406, forward strand.
GCGAGGAGCCGGTCACGGGCTGCGGGGCTGAGCGTGTCGAAGCCTCCGCGCAGCGCGGGGAGCCGGTCCAGGAAGTCGCGGTCGGGCAGGGAGGTGACGCGGTCGAGGAGAGGCGTGAGGGTGGCCGGCGCCGTTTCGAGAAGCGGCGCCGAGGCCGTGAGGAGGCCGGTGAGGCGTGCCGTGAGATCGGCGCGGGCCGCAGGGCCGGCGGCCGCGTCGAGCCAGGAAGCGGCGCGCGTGCCGAGGGCGGACGGGTCCTCGTGGCCGAGCAGCACCCGTACGGCTCCGGCGGCGCCCCGCATCAGCGGCGAGCCCTCGGCCGCCAGGCGGGCCAGCGCGTCCCCGAGGCGGATGCCGCCGGTGCGGTCGGCCCGGTGGGCCAGTTCGAGCAGGGCCCGCGCGTCGGCGGGGTCCTCGGAGCCGGTGAGGCCGTCGACCTGGCGTACGGCCGCGGTCGTGAGTGCCTCGGCCGTGTCCGCGAGCCGGTCCCGCCAGTCCGGGGCCGGGTCCCCGCCGGACAGGCCGGGCACATGGCCCGCGCCGAGCCGGTCGACGAGGGCAAGGGCGGCCAGGAGTTCGGGCAGTGTGCCCGCGCCGGGGACGACAGCGGCGGTCTCGGCGAGCCGCTCGGCCGCGAGCGCCGGGAGACCGCAGGCCGCGGCGAGGGCGAGGCCTTCGACGGTCTGCGCCGCGGTGGGGCCGCCCTCGGCGACGGCCGTGCGGTGCCGTTCGCGCAGGGTGCCCTCCGTGGCCTGCGCGGAGGTGACACCGCGATGCCCTGCCGCGGCGAGCAGCGCCGCGGTGGCGGGGGTCCACCGAACCCGCCACCGGCTGGTGAGGGTGTCGGTGCCCGCGGGTCCGGAGGTGGCCTGCTCCTCGGCGTACGGGATGCCGCAGACGGCGAGTCGGCGCAGCAGGATCTCGCGGTCGCGGTCGGGGCCGGAGCGCAGCGGGTCGAGCCGCAGCTCACGGTCGGCGGCCGGCGATCCGGGCCCGGGCAGTCCGAGCGCGGCGAGTTCGGCCTCGACGGCGGGAGCGAGGCCGCTGCGCGGTGCCCCGGGGGCGGGCCGGCCGGTGCGCCGCCCCACCAGTACCCCTTCCAGCGCGCGGGCCACGGCGCGGCCCCGGCCGAGCGGCTCCCCCTGGGCGAGCACGCTCTGGACGGCCTCGACGAGTTCGCCGCGCCCCGGGGCGGGAAGTCCGCGCAGTCGCGCGAGGTCGGTGGCGTGCCGTGCGATCTCCCGCGCGTCGGCGGGTCCCGAGGCATGGTCCTGGCCCCGCAGTTCGGCGCATATCCGCACGGCGGTCCGTACGACGGCGTCCTCCAGCCGCGCGGTGTCGCCGCCCGCCTCCAGGACGAGTTGCTGCCACTCGGGGTCCCGGATCCCGGCGGGGTAGCCGGAGCGCTCGTCGAGCAGGGCGTAGGTGTACGGGATGAGGGAGACGGTGCAGGTGGCCGGGGCAGGGGACGGCGCCGGGTCCGGTGCCCGGCACTGGCCCGTGCCTCCGGACGCGGCGGACGGCAGTGCAAGTGCCGGGGCGTGGAAGGCTCCTATCACCGCGGCGGGTCGCCGGCCCTCGTCGAGGGCCGCCCGCAGATGGGCTCGCATCCGGTGTTCGCGGGCCAGGTCGAGCGGGTCCACGCCAGGGCCCCGCTCGGCGTCGCTGCGCAGGGCCCAGCCGGTGAGGAGGGCCGCACGCCTGACCGCTTCCGGGGTGGAGCCGGGGGCGGGCGCCTCCACGAGACGGTCCCAGAGATCCTCGCCGTCCCGTCCGGTGAGACGGGTGCGCAGGGCGTCGTGAAGGGTGGCGGGCAGGGCGGGCCGGAGCGCGGGGCCCGTGTCCGCCGGGTTTCTGCGGTGGCCGCGCCAGGCCGGGTCGGCGAGGGGCAGGTCGCAGGCGACGGCGGGCACCCCGTTGCGTGCGGCCCAGCGCAGCGCCGCGAGTTCGGGCGAGAAGTCGGCGAACGGGTAGAACGCCGGGGCGTGCCCGGCCATGCCGTCGGCGCCTGCCCGCGTGACGGCGGCCAGGGCCACGGGCGCGACGGTGTGCTCGTGGGCGAGCCACCGCAGCCAGTCCTGGAGCTCCGCGGGCAGTTCCACGAGCAGCACGTCGGGCCGGGCGGCGTCCAGCAGGTGCGGTACGGCCGCGGCGAGGGAGGGGGCGTGGTGCCGTACGCCGATGAGGAACGGCCCGCCGGGATCGGTGAGGGCGTCGAGGACGTCCTCGGGCTCCCGGACCTCCAGGGTCCCGCATGTCTCGCCTGCCTCCAGGATCGAGCCGGGGCTCCCGGCTTCCCGGATGTCCCTGTCGTCGGGTGTCTGCCGCACGGCGGTCAGCCCTCCAGGGTGTGGCGCAGGTCCCACAGCGTGCGCCAGGTGGCCGAGCCCTGCTCGGCGCGGCGGCGGACCGCCCCGTCCCAGTACCCGAGGAGGCGGGCGGCGTCGGCCGGGTCGTCCTTGCGGACGACGCCGGTCAGGTGGCCGGGGAGCAGGCCGAGCACGTCACGGTCGCCCGGGAAGTACGCGGCGGCCAGGCCCAGCGCGGTGGCGACGGAGACGGCTTCGGCCGTGCTCATGACCGTGGACGGTTTCTCGACCTCCCAGCCCTCGACGGATCGGCCTCCGCGCAGGTCGCGGAAGGCGGTGACGAGCGCCTCCAGGACGGCGTCGTCGACCTGGTAGGCGGCGCCGGCCCGTTCCACGGCGGCCCGGGACTGGGCCCGCACCAGGTCGGTCTCGGCGTCGATGTCGCCGATGGGGCCCACCGTCTCGAAGTTGAAGCGCCGCTTGAGCGCGGCGGACATCTCGGAGACGCCCTTGTCGCGGAGGTTGGCGGTGGCGATGAGGGTGAAGCCGGGCGCCGCGTGGAGCTGGGCCTCCGCCGTGCCCGCGAGTTCGGGCACGGCGATGCGGCGTTCGGAGAGCAGGGAGACGAGGGCGTCCTGCACCTCGGGCAGGCAGCGCGTGACCTCTTCGACGCGGGCGACGGCCCCGGTCGTCATAGCGGTCAGCACGGGTGACGGGACGAGCGCCTGCGGGGTGGGGCCCTGGGCGAGCAGCAGGGCGTAGTTCCAGCCGTACTTGAGCTGGTCCTCGGTGGTGCCCGCGGTGCCCTGGACGGTGAGGGCGCTGGTGCCGCAGACGGCGGCGGCGAGCAGTTCGGAGAGCATCGACTTCGCCGTGCCCGGCTCGCCGACGAGCAGCAGGCCGCGCTCGCCGGCCAGGGTGACGACGCAGCGTTCGACAAGGGCCCGGTCGCCGACGAACTTGCGGCGGACGGCGAGCCGCCGGGAAACGCCCTCGGGGGCGGTGGCCGCCCTGGGCAGGGACAGCGGCTGCTCGCTGCCCATGACGAAGGTGACGACGGCACGCGGGGTGAGCCGCCAGCCGGGCGGGCGCGGGCCCGAGTCGTACGCGGCGAGGAACGCCAGCTCCTCGGCGTACAGCTCCTCGGGCGGTACGACCTGACGGGCGGCCGGCAGGGAGGTCGCACCGGTGGTCGTCCCGGCGTTCCTGGCGGTGTCCGTGTTCCTGGCGGCGTTCGTGTTCGTGGCGGCGTTCGTGTTCGTGGCGGTCGTCATCGGCGGCGGCCCTTCCGGGTGGCTCGGGTGATCAGTTCTTCGAAGGCGGGCGCGTCACCTTCGCGCACCCGCTGCCAGGCGCGGGCGAAGAGTTCCGGCACGGGCACCGTCGGCACCGTGCGGGCATGGTGGCGGACGGGGTAGAGGCCCTGCTTCCAGCTCTCCACGGGCAGGGCGGGCGACTTGAGGGCCTCCCAGCCGCCCGGCAGGAACAGGGAACGCCCGGCGCGGGCCCGCTTGGCCTCCACCACCAGGTCGGTCCCGGCGAGTTCGGCGCGGGCCTTCTTCGTCCGGGCGGGCTTCCAGCCGGTCCACCGGACGCAGTTGCGGTCGGTGGGGTCGGGCAGGGCAAGCAGTTGGAGGTAGAGGGTGGCGGCGTCCTCGCTCAGGCCGTGGGCGGCGGCGGCCTCGCGGACCAGGTGCGGGACGCAGCGGCCGGGGTCCTGGGCGTGGCCAGGTGTGGCATCCTCCTCCAGGCCGGCGTGGACGGCCTGTTCCATGTCCTCGCCCAGGATGGCCTTCAGCGGTGCCACGGACCACTCCCCGACGAGGCCCTCTACGAGTCCCAGCGCGGGGTCGTCGGGGCCGGTGAGCCCGGCGGGGCGGAGCAGGGTCCGCTCGTTGTCTCCGTACCAGGGGTACAGGACGAAGGTCTCTCCGACGCGGGTGAGTCCGTCGGGGCCCGCTCCGCCGGTGGCGCCGAGTCCATGCGACGCGCGGATCTCGGCGGCGATCGGCGCGCCCTTGGGACCCCACTGGAAGTCCAGGACGAGCAGCAGGCCCGGGTCGGCGAGGCGCTGCCGCAGTGCGGCCAGGGCGCCGGGGAGCGCGGAGCGCAGCGGATGCCCGTACGGCAGTTCGTAGGCGAGCCCGGCCAGGGCGTCCACGGACTCGCGCAGCCGGCCGTGGCCGGGGAGGGCCGAGGGGTCCTCGGCGATGAGCTGTCCCTCCGCGTCGAGGCGCTGCACGGTGGTGCGGCTGAGCCACGGGGTGTGCGTGGGGTTGAGCAGTGCACCGGCGGTGCCGGTGGGCAACCCGGGGATGTCCAGGTCCTCGGGGACGCGTACGAGGTTTCCGAAGCGGGCCGTCCACGCGTGGACGGCCGCTTGTGCGGCGGGGCCCGCGCCGGGGCCGCTCTCCCACAGGCCGGCGAGGTCCTGGGGCAGCAGCGCGGCGAGCACGGCGAGCCGGTCGTCGAGGTCCAGGCCGCGCAGCCGGTCGAGGCCCGTGCGCGCCTGACGTGCGGTCAGGCCGATGGTTTCCAGGACGCGGGCCGCCAGGGCGCCGTCGTGGGGGGCGGCGCTCTCGCCCGCGAGGAGCAGCGTGGCCTGCGCGGGGCCGCAGCCGGGGGCCGCGGCGAGGGTGGCGGCGGCCTCGGGCCTCCAGGGTGCGGCGCCGCGCTCGCGGACCAGCCGGGTGAGGGCGGTGACGCGGTCGGCGGGGAGGGTGTCCGCGACGGGCCGGTCGTCGACGAGGGTGAAGTGGGCGACGGGTCCGAACGCTCCCGCGGGGTCGTGGTCGAGGGCGAGCCAGTCGGCCGTGTCCTCGGCCTTCTCCGAGCGGACGCAGGCGAGGACGACGGCGGTCCGCTCTCCGTGGCGCAGCACCTGTCCGCCGCGCTGCTTCTTGTGTCCCTTCTCGCGCAGGACGACGCGGCGCAGTGTGCCGCGCTGTCCGGCGAGCGGTCCTTCGGCGAGGGCGTCGAGGAGCAGGAGCAGGGCGGTGCGTTCGTCGGCTCCGGTGGCCGGGGCGGCGGCGCGCCAGGCGAGGGCCCCCGTGTGGCTGAGGAGCGGGGTCCAGTCCATGCTGCCCGAGGGTGCGGTCAGCGGGTCGGAGGTCCAGCCGCCCTCGAGGTGTGCGAGGTCGTGCTCCGCGGGCAGGGTCCGGCCCTCGGCGGCCTTCCCGCTGAAGACGTGGTTGGCGGCCCTGATCTGGTGCAGGACGTGCCAGCCGCCTCCCCAGTGGCCCTCGATGTGGTGCCCCAGGACTGCGCGGGCCGCGCCGAGGACGGTGCCGCTGTCGCCGTGCTCCGGCCGGTAGTCCTCGAACATGGCGGTCTCGCGGCGTTCGACCGCCCGCTGCGGTTTGGCCGGGTCGGCGAACTTCGCGACGTCGGCGCGCAGTCGGAGCAGAGTGCGGACGACGGCGGTGACTCCGGTGCGCAGCGCGGGGTGGGTGACCTCGGGCAGCAGGCGGGCCATCGCCTCGTCCTCGTCGCGGGCCCGGGCGGCCGCGTCGAGTCTGTCGGCGCGGTGCCGTTCCAGCACCTCGGCCAGTCCCCGGGCGATGTCGGCCGCCCGGGTGCCGGTGAGCGCGCGCAGCGCCTCGGAGCCCGCCTCGTCGCGGACCTTCATGGCGTGCCAGAAGGAAGCCGGGGGGACCAGCGGGGTGCCCGCGGCGTACTCCCCGCCCTTTCTGTCGCAGGGGATGCGCCCGAGGGAACCGGCGTCCGGGCCCGCCCCGTCGGCGTACAGCGCGAGCGTGTTGCCGACCGTGGCGAGGACGGGCCCGGCGCCGCCGGGCAGCCGCAGTGCCCCGACCGGCACGGGACGGCAGCCGCAGCTCGTCTCCGCGGGCACGGAGACCGTGGATCCGTCGGGCGTGCCCGCGGTGAGGCGGTCCCCGTCGGCGCGCACCCACCGGCCGAGCACGGTGCCGTCGGTTCCGAGCGGCGAGTCCTCCAGGCCCGGCTGCAGCGGCATCAGTTCGCAGTGCTCCGCCAGCAGGGAACCGCCCTCGCGCACGCCCGCCGCGAGGGCCGCGGGCAGCGAGGTGCGGCCGACGACTCCGGTGGCGGGGGCGTACTCCTGCCATGAGCTGCCGGCGCTGGTCCGGCGGAGCCGCCAGTGGCCGGTGCCGTCGCCGATGATCGCCCCCCGATTGGGCAGCGCTGTGTCGCCCGCGTGCAGGACGCGGCCGCCGGTGGCTCGGCCGCCGCCCGGCAGCGGCAGGGAGATCCCGCCGCTGTGCCAGGTCTGCTCGGACTTGAGTGTGAAGACCTCCGAGGGGCGCGCGGACCAGTAGGCGCGCTGCTTGCCGTCGTGCCACCAGTGGACGAGGAGCTGGCCGTCGACGTAGCGGAAGCCGGGCCGCTGCCAGGAGTTGACCCGGTCCGGGATGCGCAGGTCGTGGTCGAGCAGGATGCCGTCGGGGCCGACGACGACCGCCTTGTGGTTCCTGGCGATGATCAGCGCGGGCCATGCCTCCTCGGTGACGAACCAGTTGTTCTCCTTCGCGCGTGGCTCGCCGAGGAGCCGCATCCCCTCTTCGAGGGCGGGCCAGCCCAGTTCGTCGAGGATTCCGGCGCGCAGCGTGCGGGCCAGCACGTCCGTCAGGTCGTGCCGGGCGATCCGGGCGACGGCACCGGGGTTCACCTCGGCGGCCACCGTACGGAACGGGTGGATCCGGTCGAGGACGGACCGGGCTCCGGGCAGTCCGGTGGCGGCGGTGAACTCGTCGGCGCGTTCGGCCAGCCAGTCGCTCAGGGCATCCCGCAGCACCGGCTGCCGGACGATGGCGTGCAGGTGCCGGTTGCCGGTGGACCGCAGCCCGGGACGGCCGCCGACGGCGTCGCGCAGCATCGGCGCGAAGCGCTTGTCCGCGGCGACGGCGGCGAGGTCGCGGCGGCCCTTGTCCCGGCCGCCGAACCAGCCGTCGATGTCGAGTTCGGGCGCGCGCCCCCGCTCCGGGGGGTCCATGACGGGGACGCCGTGGGCGAGGCACGCGTCGAGCAGGTCGAGGTCGACGGTGCAGCGCCAGCGACCGCCCCTGAAGAGATCGGCGGGCGTGCCGTCGGCCCGCAGCCGCCGCGCCATCCGGGCGACGAGTTCGTAGGTCGCCGGTGACCTGCGCGGCCCGCGCCAGCTCGACTTGAGGTACGCGGCCCACTTCGAGAGCCACTCCGCGGCGTCGGTGCGGGCGCCTTCCCCGGCGTCGGTGAGCAGGGTCTCGGCGCCGCTGTCGGCGAGGATTTCCAGCCAGGGCTCCTCATCGCCGTGCTCGTCGCCGAGGCCGGCGGGCATGATCTCCAGCAGCCGGGCCCGCACGGCGGGGTCCTGCCCGGCGAGCACCAGCAGGGTGGGGCGGTAGGCCTTCCAGAAGGAGCCGGGGGCGCGCACCACGGCGGGTGAGGGCAGCAGTTCGGCCAGGAGCGCCGTCTCCTCGGTGACCCGGGGCAGTCCGGCGGCCCTGATCAGCTTGCGGGCGTCCTGCGGCAGCGCGGCGTACGGCGGCATGCCGGCGGCGCAGCGCTCGATGATCAGCCGGCGGTACTGCGCCCAGGCCTCGGCCGGGTCGAGGCGCTGCGTCAGGTCGCGCACGTGCTCCTTGAGCGCCTTGACGCTGAGCGCCCCGGCGAAGGCGAACTCCAGGAAGACGGCCCGCTGCCTTGCCTCGTCGACGGGCAGGCCGTGCACCCGCTCGGCCTCGCGTGCCTTGCCGAAGAAGACGGTGGCGTAGCCGGTGCTGTCGTGCTGGAGGAAGATCCGGGCGGCCTGCTCGTAGAAGGTGGGCAGGAAATGCGGGACGGACCTGCCCAGTTGTACGCCGAGCGCCTCGAAGCCGTCCTTGGCGGCGCCGGCGCGGGAGGCGGCGGTGCGCGCGAGGCGCTCGACGTCCTTGACGAGGGCGAGGGCGTGGTGCCCGTTGGCGGGGTCGTTGACCAGGGCCCAGGCGGGGAAGCCGAGCGTCTCGCGGCGCACCTGCCCGAGATCCTCGGTGACCTTCTCCCGGGCGAGGCCCAGGAAGTCCAGTGCCAGGTCCTCGGCGTCGCCGAGGGTGGCGGGGACCAGGCGCACGACCTTGCGGCCGGGCAGCACCGGGTGGGTGTACGTGCGGGAGGTGAGGGTGTCGGCGTCCTGCCCGGGGTGGCTCCCGGGCGGGAGGACGGCGCCCGCGTCCAGGAGGGCCGCGGTGCCGGCGGCGCCGGGGGTGCTGATGGTCTCGGTGACGCTCATGCCGCCTGCTCCTCCTCGATGTCGCGGCCCGCGTAGAGCGCGGCCGCCATCCGCATGCCCTCGGACCAGGCCACGGGCCCGACCTGACCGAGCTTCAGGGACTTGCCGTGGCTCGTTGTCCAGCCCAGCGGTCCGGTCTCGGTCTGCTCGTAGCCGTCGTAGTCGCCGAGCCAGACGCGTGCCTCGGCCGTGGCGCCGTTCTCCAGGACGGGGCAGACGGCGTGGCCGCCGCGGACCCGGTAGCCGAGCGAGGTGGCGCGGCCGGCCAGGAAGCGCAGCTGTTTGAAGGAACCGCCCTCGTAGTCGTCGACGACGACGGCCTCCGGGTCGCGGGAGGGCTCGCGCCGCCAGACCTCGCGGAAGAGCTGCTGGACCTGCTGCCGCGCGCCGAGTTCGACGGCGAACTCCCGCAGTTCGTCGAGGTCGTCCAGGAGAACGGGGTGCGGGATGCGGATCTGTTCCGCCCGGACCCTGACCGTGTCGCCGTCGAGGTCGACCAGTCCGATGCCGCGCTCGGCGTCGGCGTCCCGGAGGTATCCGGCGACCTGGCCGCCGACGGCTCCTTCGGCCGTGACCACGAGGTCGCGCAGGGCGGCCTGCCAGGCGGGGTCCTGCCACACCTCGGCGAGGACGCCGGCGGGCACGGGGAGCGAGCGGATCATCCAGCGCTCCACGGTGGTCAGGCACTCCCGTTCGTGGCGCTCCAGCCACTCGGTGAGCTGCCGCAGTCCGATCACCGCCGGCTCGTCGGCGATCTTCGGCGGAACGGACTTCAGCAGCCTCCCCGCGCCGTTGCGGCAGATGACCTTTCCGCCGTCGTCGAGGGCGACCTCGTAGTCGCCCGCCCGCATCCACCCCATGCCGAACTCCCCACAGCACAAGCCCATGACAATGTCGCCGACCAGCGGATGAGCGCCCGCTGATCAATTGCTCGGAACTGTAGGGGGAGGCACTGACAACACGGCCGCCCGGCCCCGGGACGGGGGCCGGGCGGCTGTGGAAAACCCGCTGGGCAGCTTCTCGGTGCCCGCCGGGAGACCGGTGTCCGGTGCCGGCCGAGGGCTACTTGCGGGCGTCCGCCCACTCCCGCTGCCGCGCCACGTCGGCCTTGATCTCGGCCAGTTGGACGGCGACGGCGGAAGGAGCGGTGCCGCCGCGGCCGCTGCGGGCGGCCAGGGCGCCGGGCACGTTCAGCACGGTCCGCACCTCGGGTGTCAGATGCGGCGAGATCCTGGCGAACTGGTCGTCCGTCAGCTGGTCCAGTTCGATGCCGTGCGTCTCGCACTCCTTGACGCACTCGCCGGCGACCTCGTGCGCGACCCGGAACGGCACGCCCTGCTTGACCAGCCACTCCGCGATGTCGGTGGCGAGGGAGAAACCGGCAGGGGCAAGCTCCTCCATCCGCTCCCGGTTGACGGTCAGGGTGGCCATCATGCCGGTGAAGGCGGGCAGCAGGACCTCCAACTGGTCGCAGGAGTCGAAGACCGGCTCCTTGTCCTCCTGCAGGTCGCGGTTGTAGGCGAGCGGCAGCGCCTTCAGTGTGGCGAGGAGTCCGGTGAGGTTGCCGATGAGCCGGCCGGACTTGCCGCGGGCGAGCTCGGCGATGTCCGGGTTCTTCTTCTGCGGCATGATCGACGAGCCGGTGGAGAACGCGTCGTGGAGGGTGACGAAGGAGAACTCCTTCGTGTTCCAGATGATGACCTCCTCGGCGATCCGGGACAGGTTGATCCCGGTCATCGCGGTGATGAACGCGAACTCGGCGACGAAGTCCCGCGAGGCGGTGCCGTCGATGGAGTTGGCGGCGGAGCCGTGCTCGAAGCCGAGGTCCTGGGCGACCGCCTCCGGGTCGAGTCCGAGGGAGGAACCGGCCAGGGCGCCCGACCCGTACGGGGAGACGGCGGTCCGCTCGTCCCACTGCCGCAGCCGTTCGGCGTCGCGGGACAGGGACTGCACATGGGCGAGCACATGGTGGGCGAACAGGACCGGCTGGGCGTGCTGGAGGTGCGTACGGCCGGGCATGGCGACGTCCGGGTGGGCCTCGGCGAGGCCGATCAGGGCCTCCTGGAGGTCGGCGAGGAGGCCGCCGATGATCCGGGCGTGGTCCCGCAGGTACATCCGGAAGAGGGTTGCGACCTGGTCGTTCCTGGACCGGCCGGCGCGCAGCTTGCCGCCGAGGTCCGGGCCGAGCCGCTCCAGCAGGCCGCGCTCCAGGGCGGTGTGCACGTCCTCGTCGGCGATGGTGCCGGTGAAGGAGCCGTCGGCGACGTCGGCCTCGAGCCGGTCGAGGCCGTCCAGCATCCGGGTCAGCTCGTCGGCGGTGAGCAGTCCCGCCTTGTGCAGCACGCGGGCGTGCGCGCGGGAGCCGGCGATGTCGTACGGCGCGAGGCGCCAGTCGAAGTGCACCGACGCCGAGAGCCTGGCGAGGGCCTCGGCCGGGCCGTCGGCGAACCGTCCGCCCCAGAGCCGGACGTCACCGCTGTTGCTGCTCACTGCTTCAAGCTCCTCTGGAGGGGTCGTTCGGAAGCGAAGGGGTGGTGAAGGGAGTGCTGGTGAAGGGAGTGCTGGTGGGGGTGGAGAGGGGTGCGTGTGATGAGGGTGCCGATGTGCGAACCGCCTCCCCACCCCGGGGGTGAGGAGGCGGTTGCCAGGCTAGTACGCGCGGCGCCTACGCCAGGTCACGCTTGGCGGCGATCTTCGAGGAGAGACCGAAGATCTCGATGAAGCCCTGGGCCTTCGACTGGTCGAAGGTGTCGCCCGTGTCGTACGTCGCGAGGTTGAAGTCGTACAGCGACTCGTCCGACTTCCGGCCGGTGACGACGGCCCGGCCGCCGTGCAGGGTCATCCGGATGTCGCCGGAGACGTGCTCGTTGGCCTCGTTGATGAAACCGTCCAGCGCGCGCTTGAGCGGGGAGAACCACATGCCGTCGTAGACGAGCTCGCCCCAGCGCTGCTCGACCTGCCGCTTGTACCGGGCGAGCTCACGCTCGACCGTGACGTTCTCCAGCTCCTGGTGGGCGGTGATCAGCGCGATCGCGCCGGGCGCCTCGTACACCTCGCGGGACTTGATGCCGACGAGCCGGTCCTCGACCATGTCGATCCGGCCGATGCCCTGCGCGCCGGCCCGCTCGTTGAGCTGCTGGATGGCCTGCAGGACGGTGACGGGCGTGCCGTCGATGGCGACCGGGACACCCTGCTTGAAGGTGATGACGATCTCGTCGGCCTCACGGGGGACGGCCGGGTTCTGCGTGTACTCGTAGACGTCCTCGATCGGCGCGTTCCAGATGTCCTCGAGGAAGCCGGTCTCGACGGCCCGCCCGAAGACGTTCTGGTCGATCGAGTACGGGGACTTCTTGGTGGTCGCGATCGGAAGGTTGTTGGCCTCGGCGAACGCGATCGCCTTGTCCCGGGTCATCGCGTAGTCGCGGACGGGGGCGATGCACTTCAGGTCGGGCGCGAGCGAGGAGATACCGGCCTCGAAGCGGACCTGGTCGTTGCCCTTGCCGGTGCAGCCGTGGGCGACGATCGAGGCGTTGTGCTTCTTGGCGGCCGCGACGAGGTGCTTGACGATGGTGGGCCGGGAGAGCGCCGAGACCAGCGGGTAGCGGTCCATGTACAGCGCGTTGGCCTTGATCGCCGGAAGGCAGTACTCGTCGGCGAACTCGTCCTTGGCGTCCGCGACCTCGGCCTCCACCGCACCGCAGGCGAGCGCGCGCTTGCGGATGACGTCCAGGTCCTCGCCGCCCTGGCCGACGTCCACGGCAACGGCGATGACCTCGGCGCCCGTCTCCTCGGCGATCCAGCCGATGGCGACGGAGGTGTCCAGGCCGCCCGAATAGGCGAGTACGACGCGCTCGGTCACGGGTTTCTCCTTACAGTGCATTCGCTGTTGGGTATAAGTATGCACTCCTCTGCATGGTTCGTCAATCTCGCCCCGGTCCGCGAAAACGTGAAGCGCTTGCTTGAACGCCGGACGGTCTTGTTCCGTACCTGCCACCGAACGCAGGCGCCGCGTTTCCCCTACCGAGGAGCGGGCCGCCCGGTCACCCCGGCGGCTCCCCACCTGAACCCCCAGTGAGGATTCCGCATGTCCAGGGCTCTTCCGAAGTACAACAAGCGCCGTGTCGTCGTGGCAGGCGGCGCTGCCGCCGTCGTGCTGTCCGGCGCGGTGATCGCCGGCTCCGCCCTGGCCGGGGAGGGAGGGAACGGCGGTCAGGCCACCACCAGGGCCGCGGCATCACCCGGAACGGTGAACTGCCCCGCCGTCGAGCCGAGCCTGCCCGAGATCCCCGCCTCCGCACAGGCCGAGGTCGACCGCAACCTCGCCCTCCTCGAGACCCAGATCGCGGAGGCCAACCAGCGGCTGATCGACACCGTCGGCCAGGGCGGACCCAACTTCGTCCAGAACGCCATCCTCGGCCCGCTGGAGAACAAGCGCGTCGCCACTCTCAACCGCATCGAGACCGCCGTCGGCCGCGCCGCGGCGAAGCCCGAGGGACTCGAGGCGCTCGCGCCCTGTGAGCTCAACGGCTGACGACTCACGACTGACGGCCGGAGGGCCGGCGGCCGGCGGGCCGGCAGCCACTCCCCCCGCGGCCGCCCCGGGACCCGTACCGGGGCGGCCGCGCACCGTCACCGGCGCACCACCCGGTCACGGATGTCCGGCACGCGGGAAATTCCCGCTGGAGAACGGTGGTTGACCAATAATCACCGACATGGGAAAGCACTACGAACGGATAGACGGCAGACTCCGCGCCTTCATCGAGGAACAACCGGTCTTCTTCACGGCCACCGCCCCGCTCACGCCCGACGGCCATGTGAACGTCTCCCCCAAGGGCAGGTCCGGCAGCCTGGTCGTGCTCGACGAGATGACGCTCGCCTACCTGGACTTCGGCGGCAGCGGCGCCGAGACGATCGCGCACATCCGCGAGAACGGGCGCATCACCCTCATGTGGTGTGCCTTCACGGGGCCCCCGAAGGTCGTACGGGTCCACGGCCGGGGCGAGGCGGTCTTCCGCGACGATCCGCGCTGGGCGGAGCTGATCCCGCGGTTCGCGGACGCGGACGGCCCCGGGGCGCGGGCGATCATCCTGGTCAGCGCCGTCCGGATCAGCGACAGCTGCGGTTTCGCCGTCCCGTTCATGGACTACCGGGAGGAGCGCACGCAGCACGCGCAGCACTTCGGCCGCAAGTCGGAGGAGGAGTTCGCCGCGTACTGCGAGAAGAAGGAGTTCGTCGGCGTGAGCCTGGACGGCCTCCCGGCCCTGCCGCTCCCCCTCCCCCCTCGCACCGCCTGACGCGGTTTCCAGGTGGCCGTCCGGCGCGCCTCCAGGGGCCTCCCGGGGACGCCTCTCCTCCCCGTCGGCACTCACAGCCGGAACACAGCCGTCACGAAAGCCCCGGCGATTGAACTCCCGCACCTCCGCTTCCGTATCCAAGAGCGCGAAAACGCCAGGAGCAGCCAAGGAGTACCCGTGACGACGATGATCTCCAGCGGTAGGGCCGCGAGGCGCCAGACCATGCGCGCGATCCGGCCCCGCCGTTCCCCTGCGGTGCCCCTGCTGGGGCTCGCCGGGGCGGGGGCCGCGGCCGTGATGTGGCTGTGGTGGGAGAACACCGCGGTGGTGCACATGAGCACCGCGGAGTGGCTGGTCGGGGCGGGCCGGATCACCGGTCTGCTCGGCGGCTACACGATCGCCCTGGTGGTGCTGCTGATGGCACGCGTACCGGCGCTGGAGAAACGGGTGGGTTCGGACCGGGTGGCGCGCTGGCACGCGATGAGCGGCCGGTACGCGATCAGCCTGATCGTGGCCCATGTCGTCCTCACTGTGTACGGCTACTCCGTGCAGGCCGGCACGCCGGTGGTCGAGCAGACCGTCACGGTCGTCGTCGACTTCCCGGAGATGATCGAAGCGACGATCGGCACGGCACTGCTGCTGCTGGTCGGCTTCGTCTCGGCGGGCGCGCTGCGCCGCCGGATGAGCTACGAGGCCTGGTACTACGTCCACCTCCTCACCTACGTGGCGGTGTATCTGACCTTCTGGCACCAGTTGGCCACGGGCGCCGAGTTCGTCGGCAACCCGACCGCCAGGACCGCGTGGTACGTGCTCTACGGGGCGGTCGGCATACTGCTGGTCTGGTACCGCGTCCTGGCCCCGATCCGGCTCAACCAGCGGCACCGGATGCGGGTCGAGAGCACCGTGCGGGAAGCCCCCGGCGTGGTGTCCGTGCTGATCAGCGGGCGGCGGCTGCACCGGCTCGGTGCCGAACCCGGCCAGTTCTTCCGCTGGCGGTTCCTGACCAAGGGGCTGCGCTGGAGCGCCAATCCGTACTCCCTGTCCGCGCCGCCGCGGCCCGATCTGCTGCGCATCACCGTGAAGGCGGTCGGTGAGCACAGCACGGCGCTGGCGGAGCTGGAGCCCGGGACCCGGGTCTGGGCGGAGGGCCCCTACGGCGCCATGACGGCCGGACGGCGCAGCAAGAACAAGGTGCTGATGATCGCGGGCGGCGCGGGCATCACCCCGCTGCGGGCCCTCTTCGAGACGCTGCCCGGCAATCCCGGTGACCTGACGCTGCTGTACCGCGCCAGCAAGACGGAGGACCTGGCGCTGTGGAGCGAGCTGCGGCAGATCGCGGAGAACCGCGGGGCCCGGCTGATGTACGCCGTGAACAGTCCGGACGGGGTCAGGCCCGAGATCACCCCGCAGCGCCTGAAGGAGGTGCTGCCGGACATCGAGGAGCACGACGTCTACCTCTGCGGGCCGCCCGGCCTCGCCGAGGAGTCGTACAGCGCGCTGCGCGAAGCGGGAGTGCCGGCCCGCCGTATCCACCACGAGTCCTTCGAGATGTGAGGCCGTCCCTGTGAAGAGGAAACACCCGCTGCGCCGGATCCTGATCGGCGTCGCCACCACCACGTCCGCCGTCGTGCTGCTGCTCGCCCTCAAGCAGCCGGGCACCACGGTGACCGGCGCTTCGGCGCAGACCGGTTCCGGGGTGCCGCCGGCGGCGGCCGCGGGGAACGGGGCCGGCGCCGCCGACGGGCAGACGGTGCTCGGGGACGCCACCGACACGCAGTACGGACCTGTGCAGGTGCGCCTCACGCTCGCCGGCGGGAAGATCACCGCCGCGGAGGCGGTCAAGGCGCCGAGCGGGGACGCGCGGAGCAAGCAGATCGCCGCCGACGCCATACCCAGGCTGAACCAGGCCGCGGTCGCGGCACAGAGCGCGGACATCGACGCCGTCTCCGGCGCCACCTACACCAGTGAGGGCTACATCAAGTCCTTGCAGAGCGCCATCGACAAGGCCGGATCGGCGGGCGCGGAGGACTCCGGGACCGGGGGCACCGCCGGGGCCGGTGGGGACGGGTCCGGTGCGGACGCCGGGGCCGGTGCGGACGCCGGTGCGGACGCGGGCACCGAAAACCCGGGCTCGGACGCGGGCTCCGCGTCCGGCTCGGGATCCGGCTCCGGAACGGGCGCGCCGAAGACCGTCCTGGGCGACGTGGCCAGCACCCAGTACGGCGACGTCCAGGTGCGGATCACCGTCAGCGGTGGCAGGATCACCGCCGCGGAGGCGGTCGAGGCACCCAGCGGCGACGCGCGCAGCAAGCAGATCGCCGCCGACGCCGTCCCCAGGCTCAACCAGGCCGCCGTCGCGGCACAGAGCGGCGCCATCGACGCCGTCTCCGGTGCCAGTTACACCAGCGAGGGCTACATCGAGTCGCTGCAGAGCGCCATCGACAAGGCCGGGCTGTGAAGACCGGCCAGGCGCGGCTGCGCCGTGTCGAGCACTCGATGGGGACGGTGTTCTCCTTCGACGTCCGCATGGGCCCGGACACCATCGTCCCGCGGGTGCAGGCCGGCCTCGGCGCCGCCGTGGCCGGTCTGCACCGGGTGGACGAGGTCTTCTCGACGTACCGCCCGGACAGCCAGGTCAGCCGGCTGTCCCGGGGCGAACTCGCCCTGGGGGACTGCGTCACCGAGGTGGCGGAGGTGCTGCGGCAGTGCGAGGAGGAGGAGCGGCTGAGCGACGGCTGGTTCACCGCGCGCTACGACGGGAGCCTCGATCCGACCGGGCTGGTCAAGGGCTGGGCGGTGGAGCGGGCCGTGCGCATGCTCGCCTCCGCCGGTGCCGGGTCGGTCTGCCTCAACGGCGGAGGCGACATCCAGCTCCACGGCGGTCCCTGGCGCGTCGGTATCTCGGACCCGCTGAACCCCGGCGGGCTGGTCACGGTGGTGGAGTCGGTCGAGGGCCTCGCCGTGGCCACCTCGGGTCCGGCCGAGCGCGGCTGCCACATCCTCGACCCGCGCACCCGCCGGGCGCCCGCCGAAGGGCTGGCGTCGATCACCGTCGTCTGCCCGGGCCTGACGCAGGCCGACGCGCGCGCGACGGCCGCCTATGCCATGGGCGCGCGTGCCGCCCGCGGCTGGCTGGAGGACCTCCCGGACACGGAGGGCTTCGCCGTCGCGGCGGACGGCAGTACGTGGCAGACGAGCGGATTCGCCCGTCACACGGCGAAACTGACGGCCTGAAACGGGCCGGGCCCCGGGCCCGGTGCTCCGGAGCCCGTCGTCCCGGACCGCCCGGGAACCCGGGCAGGCCGCTGCTCGGGGCAGCGGCCTCCAGGGCGCCCGCGGACCCCCACCGCGGGCGGTGACGCCGAGCGCCCGGCCGCGGTCCGGCGCCCCGGTGCCGGGCCGGATCGCCCCGGCACCGGGCAGAAGCCCCCGGCCCGGAGTCCGTGCCGCACCGGGCAGAAGCACTCGGCCCAGGAACCGCCCGGCCGGTGGCGGCCGGCTCAGCGCGCCTTCTGCGCCAGGCCCAGCAGGTGTTCCGCGAGTTCCTGCCCGCCCGCGGGATCGCGGCTGATGAGCAGCAGGGTGTCGTCGCCCGCGATGGTGCCGAGGATGTCGTAGACCTCCGCCTGGTCGATGGCCGAGGCGAGGAACTGCGCGGCGCCCGGCGGTGTGCGCACCACGACGAGGTTCGCGGATGCCTCCGCGGAGATCAGCAGCTCACCCGCCAGTCGGCGCATCCGCTGCTCCTTCACGGACTCGCCGAGCGGGGCCTGGGGGGTGCGGAACCCTCCTTCGCTCGGCACGGCGTAGATGAGCTCGCCGTCCGTGTTGCGGATCTTGACGGCGTTGAGTTCGTCGAGGTCGCGGGAGAGCGTCGCCTGGGTGACGCTCAGCCCGTCGTCGGCGAGGAGCTTGGCCAACTGGCTCTGGGAACGCACCGGGTGCCTGCCGAGGATCTCCACGATCCGCCGGTGGCGTGCGGTGCGGGTCTGCGGTACCGCGGGTCCCGCCCCGTGGCCGTTCTCCTGCGCCTCGGTCATCGTCGTCAGTCTCCGGATCGTCGTTCCCCGCCTGCGGCCTCGTGGGCCTTGTCGAGGACGCCGGGCAGGGCCCGGAGGAACGTGTCGACTTCGTCGTCCCCGAGGTTCAGCGGCGGCATGAGCCGTACGACATCGGGGGCGACTGCGTTCACCAGGAGACCGGCGTCCTGAGCCGTCTGCTGCACCTGCGGCGCGACGGACTCGGTGAGCACCATACCCAGCAGCAGGCCGGCCCCGCGCACATGATCGACCACCGGATGTCCCAGCGCCCCGATCCCGTTCCGCAGCCGCTCACCCGCGCGCTTGGCGTTCTCCAGCAGCCCTTCGGCCTCGATGGTGTCCAGCACGGCGAGCGCGGCGGCGCACACGACGGGGTTGCCGCCGAACGTGGAGCCGTGGTGGCCGGGGTTCAGCAGTTCGGCGGCCGGCCCGAAGGCCATGGTCGCGCCGAGCGGCAGTCCGCCGCCGAGGCCCTTGGCGAGGGTCATGATGTCCGGCTCGACGCCCTGCGCCTGGTGCTCGAACCAGTGGCCGCACCGGCCGATGCCGGTCTGCACCTCGTCGAGGACGAGCAGGGTGCCGGTGGCCCGGGTGATCTCACGGGCGGCCTGGAGGTAGCCCTTCGGGGGGACGACGACGCCGTTCTCACCCTGGATCGGCTCGATGACGACCAGCGCGGTCCGTTCGGTGACGGCCGCGCGCAGCGCCTCGGCGTCGCCGTAGGGGACGTGGGTGACCTCGCCGGGCAGCGGCAGGAACGGCTGCTGCTTCTTCGGCTGGCCCGTCAGGGCCAGCGCGCCCATCGTCCGGCCGTGGAAGCCGCCCTGGGTGGCGACCATGTGCGGGCGGCCGGTGAGCCGTCCGATCTTGAAGGCGGCCTCGACGGACTCGGCGCCGGAGTTGCAGAAGTAGACCCGTCCGGGGCGTCCGGCCAGGTGGAGGAGGCGTTCGGCGAGGGCGACCGGCGGTTCGGCGATGAAGAGGTTCGAGATGTGGGCGAGGGTGCCCATCTGCGCCGAGACGGCGTTCACGACGGCCGGGTGGGCGTGCCCCAGGGCGTTGACCGCGATGCCGCCGACGAAGTCCAGGTACTCGTTGCCGTCGGCGTCCCACACCTTGGTGCCCGCGCCGCGCACCAGGGCGATCCTGGGGGTGCCGTAGTTGTCCATCAGGGCGCCCTGCCAGCGGCCCGTCAGGCCCTGGTTGTCCCGGCCCCGGCTGTCCTGACCCTGGCTGTCCTGACCCCCGCTGTCCTGGGCCTGGTTGTTCATGACTCCCCCTCGGTTTCGGTGTCCTCGGACGGGTCGTCGGGCACGACCATGGTGCCGATGCCCTCGTCGGTGAAGATCTCCAGCAGGATCGAGTGCGGGACCCGGCCGTCGATCACGCGGGCCGTGTTGACCCCGTTGCGTACGGCGTGCAGGCAGCCCTCCATCTTGGGAACCATGCCGCTGGCCAGGTCGGGCAGCAGCTTCTCCAGTTCCCTCGCGGTGAGGCGGCTGATGACCTCGTCGCTGTCGGGCCAGTCCTCGTACAGCCCTTCGACGTCGGTCAGGACCATCATCGTCTCGGCGCCCAGTGCGGCGGCGAGTGCCGCGGCCGCCGTGTCCGCGTTGACGTTGTACACGTGTCCGTCGTCCTGGGAGCGGGCGATCGAGGAGACGACCGGAATCCGGCCGTCGGCGAGCAGTGCCTCGATGGCTCCGGTGTCGATCTCGGTGATCTGCCCGACCCGGCCGATGTCGACGGTCTCGCCGTCGATCTCGGCGTAGCGCTTGGTGGCCGACATCAGATGGGCGTCCTCACCGGTCATCCCGACGGCGAGCGGTCCGTGCTGGTTGAGCAGTCCGACGAGTTCGCGCTGCACCTGTCCGGCCAGCACCATGCGTACGACGTCCATCGCCTCGTCGGTGGTGACGCGCAGGCCGGCCTTGAACTCGGAGACCAGCCCGTGCTTGTCGAGCTGGGCGCTGATCTGCGGGCCGCCGCCGTGCACGACGACGGGCTTGAGACCGGCCTGCCGCAGGAACACGACGTCCTGGGCGAAGGCGGCCTTGAGGTCCTCGTCGACCATGGCGTTGCCGCCGAACTTGATGACGACGGTCTTGCCGTAGTGCCGGGTCAGCCAGGGCAGCGCCTCGATGAGGATCTGCGCCTTCGGCAGCGCGGTGTGCTTCCGTGTGGCATTCATGAGGAGTACGCGCTGTTCTCGTGGACGTAGTCGGCGGTCAGGTCGTTGGTCCAGATCACGGCCGACTCGGAACCCGCGGAGAGGTCGGCGGTGACGCGGACCTCCCGGTAGCGCATGTCGACCAGCTCCCGGTCCTCGCCGACAGAACCGTTCTTGCAGACCCAGACGCCGTTGATCGCGACGTTCAGCCGGTCCGGGTCGAAGGCCGCCGAGGTGGTGCCGATGGCGGACAGGACGCGGCCCCAGTTGGGGTCCTCGCCGTGGATGGCGCACTTGAGGAGGTTGTTGCGGGCGATGGAGCGGCCCACCTCCACGGCGTCGTCCTCGCTCGCGGCGCCCACCACCTCAATGCGGATGTCCTTGCTCGCGCCCTCCGCGTCACCGATGAGCTGCCGGGCGAGGTCCGCGCACACGTCCCGCACGGCGGCGGCGAACTCGTCCTCGGCGGGCACCAGTGAGGAGGCGCCCGAGGCGAGCAGCAGGACGGTGTCGTTGGTCGACATGCAGCCGTCGGAGTCGATCCGGTCGAAGGTCACCCGGGTCGCGGCCCGCAGTGACCGGTCGAGCACGCCGGCGTCCACGTCGGCGTCCGTGGTGAGGACGACCAGCATGGTGGCCAGGCCGGGGGCGAGCATGCCCGCGCCCTTGGCCATGCCGCCGACGACCCAGCCGTCCCGTTCGGCGACGGCGGTCTTGTGCACGCTGTCGGTGGTCTTGATGGCGATGGCGGCCTTCTCGCCGCCGTGCGGGGAGAGTTCGGCGGCGACCCGCTCGATCCCGGGGAGGAGCTTGTCCATGGGGAGCAGGAGGCCGATCAGCCCGGTGGAGGCGACGGCCACCTCCCCGGCGCTGTGCCCGGGCAGCACCTCGGCCACCTTCTCGGCGGTCGCGTGGGTGTCCTGGAAGCCCTTCGGGCCCGTGCAGGCGTTGGCGCCGCCCGAGTTGAGGACGACCGCGGAGACCTGGCCGCCCTTGACGACCTGCTCGGACCACAGGACGGGGGCGGCCTTGACGCGGTTGGAGGTGAAGACGCCCGCGGCTGCCAGACGGGGCCCGTTGTTGACCACGAGGGCCAGGTCCGGGTTGCCGTTCTCCTTGATCCCGGCGGCGATGCCCGCCGCCGTGAATCCCTTCGCTGCCGTGACGCTCAAGGTGCCACTCCGATCGTGGAAAGTCCCGTGTCCTCGGGGAACCCGAGGGCGATGTTCATGCTCTGCACCGCGCCGCCGGCGGTGCCCTTGGTGAGGTTGTCGATGGCGCTGATCCCGATGATCCGCCCCGCTGCCTCGTCGTACGCGACCTGCACCTGGACGGCGTTGGACCCGTACACGGACGCGGTCGCGGGCCACTGCCCTTCGGGCAGCAGGTGGACGAACGACTCGTCGGCGTACGCCTTCCCGTAGACGGCCCTGACCGTCTCCGCGGTGACCCCGGGACGGGCCTTCGCGCTGCACGTGGCGAGGATGCCGCGCGGCATCGGGGCGAGGGTCGGCGTGAAGGAGACGGTGACCGGCTCGCCCGCGACGGCGCTCAGGTTCTGGATCATCTCCGGGGTGTGCCGGTGCACACCGCCGACGCCGTACGGACTCATGGAGCCCATGACCTCGCTGCCCAGCAGATGCGGCTTGGGCGTCTTGCCCGCCCCGGAAGTGCCGGAGGCGGCGGTGATCACGGCCTCGGGCTCCGCGAGCCCGCCGGCGTACGCCGGGAAGAGGGCGAGCGAGACCGCCGTGGGATAGCAGCCCGGAACCGCGATGCGCTTGGACCCCTCCAGCGCGGCGCGCGCCCCGGGCAGTTCGGGAAGGCCGTACGGCCAGCTGCCGGCGTGCGGGGATCCGTAGAACTTCTCCCAGTCCGCCGCGTCCTTCAGCCGGAAGTCCGCGCCCATGTCGACGACCAGCACCTCGTCCCCGAGCTGTTCGGCGACGGCGGCGGACTGCCCGTGCGGCAGCGCGAGGAAGACCACGTCGTGCCCGGCGAGCACCTCGGCCGCGGTCGGCTCCAGCACCCGTCCGGCGAGCGGCAGCAGGTGCGGCTGCAGGCCGCCCAGCCGCTGCCCGGCGTTCGAGTGGCCGGTCAGAGCGCCGATCTCGATCTCCGGGTGAGTGATCAGCAGACGGAGCAGTTCCCCGCCCGCGTATCCGCTCGCTCCCGCCACCGCTGCTCGTACCGCCATCGTCGGACCCTCCTCATCGATGGCATGACTATACGCAGCACCGAACTTTTATGCAAAGCCTTTCCCCCGGCTCCGGCGCCTCCGTCTCCAGTGTCTTCCTGAGAAGCGGGCCGTGGAGCCGGGCGGCGCGCCGCCCGGCTCCACGGCCTGCCCGGCTCGGGCACCAGCTCCCGCATCACGGCCGGAGGCAGCGACGGGTTGGCGGCCGCCGCCTCCACGACGCGCCGGTCGTCGTCGGCGAGCAGCTCGACGATCAGCGGCGGCGGCAGGGCCGGGTGCCCGGCGGCCACCGGCCGTGCCCGCCCGTCCGCCAGGCAGGCGAGCAGTGCCGGGACCGCGGCGTTGCGGTGCCGGGCGACCTCGCGCACCGCCTTCCGCACCGGCGGTACGTGTTCGGCCAGGTCCTCGAGCAGAGCCGGCGGCGCGTCCGCAGGGACCGGCTGGAGCTCTCAGCCACACCTCCCGGACCCCCGGTGTCGAGCGGTTCACGAGTCGGCCCCGCACGCGCGGCCCACCCGGTACTCGGGGGAGGACGGGTGGGAGAGGGCACATAGCATCGGCACCGACATGGACATCACCACCTGGGGCCTGGTCGCCCTCGCGGCCGCGGCTCTGCTCGTCGGGTTCTCCAAGACGGCGGTCAACGGCGCCAACACCATCAGTCTCGCGGTCTTCGCCGCGGTGCTCCCCGCCCGGGAGTCCACCGGCGCCCTGCTGCCCCTGCTGCTGGTGGGGGACGTCATCGCGGTGATCACCTACCGTCGGCACGCTCACTGGCCGACACTGCTGCGCATGTTCCCGGCGGTCGCGGTCGGCGTGGGCGCGGGCACGCTCTTCGTGGCCTGGGCCGGCGACACCACGATCCGGCGGTCGATCGGCGCGATCCTGCTGTTCATGGTCGCCGTGACGCTCTGGCGCCGCCGGGTCGCCGCCCGCGCCGCGGCGCGGGACGAGGACACGGCGCAGGACGAGGACGAGGACGAGAACGCGATGCGGGGCGAGGACGCGCCCGGGGCGGCCGGAACGGGGAAGGCACGCCTGAGGGCCCAGTCGTACGGCGTGGCCGGCGGCTTCACCACCATGGTGGCCAACGCGGGCGGCCCCGTGATGTCGCTCTACCTCCTGTCCGCGGGCTTCCGCAAGCTCGGCTTCCTCGGCACCTCCGCCTGGTTCTTCCTGGTGGTCAACGCCTTCAAGGTGCCGTTCATGGTCGGCCTCGACCTGATCAACGCGGACTCGCTGAAACTGGACGCGATGCTGGCACTGGCCGTGGTACTGGGGGCGCTCGTCGGGCGGGCGGCCGTCACCCATATCAACCAGCGGCTCTTCGACCGGCTGGTCATCGCGGCGACCGTGATCGGCGGGCTTCAGCTGCTCCTGCGCTGACCACCGGTCGCCCGGGCCACGAAGGGGCGCGGGCCCGTGACAGCATGCGGCTCCGCCGCGTGGGCGCGGTTCGGCCACGACGCCCCCGCGAGTCGACGCACCGGGCTGCCGGCGGAGCGCTCGGCACGAAACAGCGCGGCACCGAACGGCGCGGCGCGATCGGTCCTTCTCCGCGGTGTTCACCGCCTGGCGGGTCCCCGGTGCGGGCGGTCGGCCGTGCCGCGCCGTGCCGCGCGCACGACGCCGGGCGAAATCCAGTCGGCGGGGGCACAGGCCGGCGGCAGAGGCCGGAGGCCGCGGGCGCCGTGCGGCGGCGGGCCACCGACCGGGCCTGCGGCCCCTGGGACCGTCAGGCCAGTACCTCGTCGCACGCCACGGCCAGCCGCCGCACCCCCTCGGCGATCTCGGCGGCCCCCGCCACCCCCGCGAAACTCAGCCGCAGATGGCCGGCGGGCGGCTCGGCGCAGAAGTAGGGGCGGCCGGGGGCGACCGCCACGCCCGTGCGCAGCGCCGCCGACAGCAGGGCGGTCTCATCGGCGCCCTCGGGGAGGCGGAGCCAGAGGTGGTATCCCCCGGAGGGCACATGGGCGAGGCGCAGGGACGGCAGACGGGTGGCGAGCGCCGTGGTCATGGCCTCACGGCGGGAGCGCAGTTCGGCGGCGACGCTCCGCAGGTGCCGCGGCCACGCGGGCGAGCCGACCAGTTCGAGCGCCGCCTCCTGCAGCGGGCGCGGGACGAAGAAGCTGTCGACGACCTGGATGGCGCGCAGCCGTTCCAGCACCGGTCCGCGGGCGACCAGGGCGCCGACCCGCAGGCTCGGTGAGGTGACCTTGGTCAGCGAGAAGACGTGCACCACGACGCCGTCCGGGTCCTGGGCCGTCAGGGTCGGGGGCAGCGGCCCCGCGTCCTCGTGGGCCATCCGCCGGGCGAAGTCGTCCTCGACGACGAAGGCTCCGGCGGCGCGGGCGATGCGCAGCACCTCGCGGCGCCGCGGTTCGGACAGGACGGCGCCGGTGGGGTTCTGGAACAGCGGCTGGCAGACGAGGACGCGCGCGCCGGTCGCGGCGAACGCGGAGGCCAGCAGCTCCGGGCGGACGCCCTCCGCGTCGATGGGCACAGGCACGGGCCGCAGCCCGGAGGCGCGGGCGACGGCGAGCATGCCGGGATAGGTCGGCGACTCCACGAGCACCGGGGCGCCGGGCGGGGCGAGCGCGCGCAGCGCGGTGGTCAGTGCGCTCTGGCCGCCCGCGGTGACCAGCACCTCCGCCGGGGTGACGGCGCCGCCCGTCTCCCGCGCGAACCAGGCGCGCAGCTCGGGCAGTCCGTCGACGGGCGGCCGGCCCCAGGCGCCCGGCCTGCGCCCGGCGCGGGCGAGGGCCGCGGCCATGGCCCGCTCCGGCTGCAGGGAGGGGTGCAGATAGCCGCCGTTGAACTCCACCACGCCGGTCGGCGGGGCGGCGAGGGTGACGAGGACACCCGAGGCATCGACGGCGCGCGGTACGAGTTCACGGTCCGCCTCGGCGCTCAGGGCGACCTCCTGCCAGGAGGTGTCCCCGACGGCGGCCACGGGTGTACGGGGTTCCGCGCGGAAGGCGCCCGCACCCGGACGGGTGACGACAAGGCCCTCGGCGGCGAGTGCGCCGAGGGCTCGCGAGACGGTGACCGGGCTGACCCTGAACCGTTCCACCAGGGCGCGACTCGACGGCAGTTTCTCACCTGGCGAGTAGCGGTCGATCTCACCGCGCAGGATAGTCGCCAGTTCACCCACACTGCTACGCTCGTGCATGAGAGCACAGGATAGCGCTATCGCCCCGGTCGCGATAGCAGTGAGCAGCGGCCCGGCCGGTGATGGCGGCACCGGGTCCCACGACGACACCTCGGCGCAGGGCCGCACGACAGGGCACGGCACCACGGCCGCACATCACAGCGGCGCAGCCGCACACGGGGCCACGACGGCGTACGGCGGCACGGTCCTCGCCGCCCTCGGCGTGATCGCTTTCTCGCTGACGTTCCCCGCCACCGTCTGGGGCCTGGAAGGCTTCGGCCCCTGGTCCCTGACCGCCGTGCGCGGGGTGCTCGCCGGCCTCGTCGCCGCCGGTGCGCTGCTCGCCCTGCGCGTCCCGCTCCCCCACCGCCGCCACTGGCCCGGCCTGCTCATGGTCGCCGCCGGCACGGTGGTCGGATTCCCGCTGCTGACCACCCTGGCCCTGCAGACGTCGACCACCTCGCACGCCGCCGTCGTCGTCGGGCTGCTCCCGCTGACCACCGCGGCCCTCTCCGCGCTGCGCACCGGCACCCGGCCCTCGCGCGTGTTCTGGGCGGCGGCGCTCGCCGGTGCCGCCGTGGTGGCCGTGTTCGCCGTACGGCAGAGCGGGGGCGCGCCGGGCACCGGGGACCTCTACCTCTTCGCGGCGCTGCTGATCTGCGCCGCGGGCTACACGGAGGGCGGCCGGCTCGCCCGGGTGATGCCGGGCTGGCAGGTCATCTCCTGGGCACTGATCGCCTCCCTGCCGCTCGCCCTCGCCGGCTCCGCGCTGGCCCTGTCGTACGAGCCGGTGCGGCTGACCGGGCACGCGGTGGCCGGGCTGCTCTGGGTCGCGGCGGGCTCGCAGTTCTTCGGGCTGGTGGTCTGGTACCGGGGCATGGCGGCCATCGGTGTGGCGCGGGCCAGTCAGCTGCAGCTCGCCCAGCCGCTGCTCACCCTGTTCTGGTCGGTGTTCCTGCTGGGTGAACACCTCACGCCCGCCGCTCCGGCCGCGGCGCTGGCGGTGCTGCTGTGCATCGTCGTCACGCAGCGTGCCGCCCAGAGTGGCGGGAGACGCCCCCGGTCGTAGACTCGTGAAGACGGACGGACCGACCGCCAGTCCCGAGGAGGTCACTCCTGATGGAAGCCACTGTGGGCGACTGGCTGCTCGTACACGGCAGGATCGTGGGGCAGCACGACAAGGTCGCGGAGATCATCGAGGTACTGGGGGAAGGCGGTACGCCGCCCTACCGTGTGCGGTTCGAGGACGGGCACGAGGCGATCATGTCGCCCGGTCCCGACTCCGTGGTACGCCACCTGAGGCCGCAGCACCACTGAGAACCGTTCTTGGAGGCTGAAGCGGGAGTGGGTCCTGTTGCCGGGACCCGTGCTCAGCCGAACGCCCCGAACGGTGTTGGGTGTTCTGGTTGCCCGCTTTCGCTCCGCTTCCGGCGCGCACGGATCGTGTCCGTGGTCCGGGGATGCGGGGGCGGGTTCCCCCACGCCCTGGGGCGCCCGGTCGGGCCTGGACGGTCCGATACCCGCACCCATCGCTCTGGTGGGTGCGGGGCGGTGCCGTCCGTCGTCGGATCGGGTGTCCCAGGACGCGCCTGCCGATGGCCACGGCGGCCGCGTCGTGGCGCGTGGTCCTGCGGTTCTTGGTGGTGAGGGGTTTGCGCCAGTGATGGGCGCCCCACTTGCTGGTGTGGGCGGGGTCGACGCCGACGACGGGGATGCCGAGTCCGGCCGCCATCGACACCAGGCGGGTCCGCAGCCTGGAGGTGGGCATGCCGGAGACGAGGTGGCGGAACCTCTTTCGCCGGGCCGTGTTTCTCGCGGGTGGTCTCCGCGGTGAAGTCGAGATCTTCGACCGCGATGGCGAGGCCGTGCCGGGCTGCGAAGTACAGCAGCCTGATCAGGGCATGGCGTAGCTGTGCGTCCCGATGCTGCGTGGTGCCGGTGAGGTCGTGGAAGAACCGCCAAGGGCTGCCGATCGGGTTGCCGTGTTCGTCGAGGCGCCAGGCGGCCAGGTGGTTCGGCGTTGGTGTCCACCCCGGCCATGCCCCTCGCGCGGGCCGCCGCCAGGGGGACGGTCTGGGCCGGGGGGATGGTCCAGGAGTCGGTCAGGTACCGGCGCCGGTGTGCGGTGTCCTCGTGGATGCGGTAGGCGACGGCCCGGTGGGCAGAGACCCGTTCGGCCCACTGCTCCCCCGGTGCGCGAACGGCACCTTCACGGGAGCACGTACCGGCCGTGCGGAGCGTTCGCCAGGTGCGCCAACAGCACAGGGAGCCTGATCGAGACCTCGCCGCCGGGGGTGACGCGGATGGTCTCGTTGCCGAACCGTTTGCCGAACCGTTTGCCGGACTCGCCGTCCGCGGCGAGAAACCGGCGCCCGGCCTCCCATCGGGCACGCCGCTGCTCCTTGGTGAGCCGCGCCGCGTTCAGGTGGTGGCGGGTGTTCAGCAGCCGCCTGCCGCCGCGCACCACACGCACGACCCCTGCGTCCCGGTCCGCCCGCGCGGCCCGGAGCCAAGAACTCCCGTTCCCCGCCCCGTCGGAGAGCGTGCACGCCACTACCCGCAGGCTCACTCACGCACGCCGGAACACGCGCAAACGCAGTCGACCGCCACCTGTTCACAGTCCCCGGCAACGTGCGCGAACAGTGCCCGCGTGCACGTGTCATCGCCGGCCGCCGTAGTGGTCGGCGATGACGCGCGCCAGCGCTCCGTTGCGGTCCGCGGCCACTTCCCTCGCCGAGAAGTAGACGTGGCCGCCGACCTCGGCGTGGCGCGCGCCGAGCGCCACGTGCCGGGAGAGTTCGGCGACGTCCTGCCAGGCCGCCGGCTGCGCCGGGTCGCCGGCCCGGTACAGCGCCTCGCCGAGGTACAGGTCGACGCCGGTGCCGCGGACGACCGATGACCACCAGGGCACGAGGGCCGCGTAGTCGGCGGCCGCGAAGCCGATGTGCCAGTACAGCTGGGGCACGATGTAGTCGATCCACCCCTCCTTGATCCACTTCCGGGTGTCGGCGTGCAGGTCGTCGTACGTCTGCACACCTGCCGCGGTGTCGGAGCCCAGCGGGTCGGTGGCGGAGTTGCGCCAGATCCCGAACGGGCTGATGCCGAAGCGCACCTCCGGCTTGAGCGCCTTGACGCGTTCGCCCGTCCCGCGCACCAGCCGGTCGGTGTTGTCGCGTCGCCAGGCCGCACGGTCGGGGAAGCCCGCGCCGTGGGCGGCGTACGCCTCGTCGTCGTCGAAGTCCTGGCCGGCCACGGGATAGGGGTAGAAGTAGTCGTCGAAGTGGACGGCGTCGATGTCGTAGCGCGCCACCGCGTCCAGCATCGCGTCCTGCACGAAGCGCCGGACCTCGGGCAGGCCCGGGTTGTAGTAGAGCTTCCCGCCGTACGGGACGACCCACTCGGGGTGCACCCTGGCCGGGTGCGAGGCGGCCAGGCGCGCCGGATCGGTGTGGTTGGCCACGCGGTACGGGTTGAACCAGGCGTGCAGTTCCAGGCCCCTGGCGTGCGCCTCGCTCACCGCGGTGCCCAGCGGGTCCCAGCCCGGGTCCTTCCCCTGGGTGCCGGTGAGGTACTGCGCCCAGGGCTCGTGGGCCGAGGGCCACAGAGCATCGGCGGTGGGCCGCACCTGCAGGACGACGGCGTTCAGCCGGCGGCCGACGGCCGCGTCGAGGAGGGCCCGGAGTTCGGCCCTCTGCCGGGCGGCGGGCAGGCCCGGCTCCGAGGGCCAGTCGCGGTTGGCGACGGTGGCGAGCCACATGCCCCGGAAGTCCCGCCCCGGAGCCTTCCCGCGCCGGGGCCCGGCCGCCCCCGGGTCCGCGGCGGACGCGGCCGCTGCGGAAGCGGCCGGCAGCCCGGCGACGAGCGCGGCGAGCGCGACGGACAGCCTCCTGCGGGAAAGACGGCTCATGGACACTCCCTGATCGTTCGTCATCCTCCGCCGATGATGGGGGTGTTGTCCGCCCCGGGCAATCAGCCACCC
>NZ_JAAAXQ010000380.1 GCF_009916105.1 Streptomyces sp. GC420
CCTCGAAACCTTCCTGGTCCTCCTCCTCGGCGGCGTGATCTGACCCGCGGCCGTCCACCGCGAGGGGCCGCCCCCGGCCGGGGGCGGCCCCTCGCGCTGTTCCGCCACGGCCACCGTGGCGCGCCGCCCGCCCCGCCTCGGAGTGTCGGGCAGACAGCGGGGCGGGCGGCGCGGGGCTTCGGGCCGCCGCACTGCAGGAGGGGGAGCCGGCGGCCCGGCCACCTCTTGACGAGGCATTTCAGTCAATCGGGCAGGAACCGTCCGGGGCAGAGCGCACAAGCCCCGGATCCGGGCACTCCGTTCACACCCCGTGCGAAGGCCGCTCCACTACGCTGTCGCCACGGAGCCACCGGAGGCATCCCATGCAGCCCAACGCCCTGCTCGACGCCGTACTCGACGAAGCCGGCATCTCGCATGCCGGGCTTGCCGCGCACGTCAACCAGGCCGGCCGCGGACGCGGACTCGCCCTGCGCTACGAGCACACCGCGGTCGCCCGCTGGCTCAAGGGCCAGCGCCCCCGCGGCCAGGTCCCCGATCTCATCTGCGAGGTGCTGTCCGCGCGGCTGCACCGTCCGGTCACCCTCGACGACATCGGGCTCGGCATCCCGGGCCAGACCGCCTCCCCGCACGGCTCCCCGCTGTCCGGCTTCGTCGACCGCGCCACCGCCCTGTGGCGTTCCGACGAGCAGCAGCGCCCGCACATCCTCGGCGCGCCCGCCGTCACCGGCACCCCCGCCGTGATGCCCGTGTGGGAGTGGGAGAACCCGCCCGAGGACGGCGACGTCTCCCGCGACGGCCGTACCCGCGTCGGCATGGCGGACATCCAGATGCTGCGCGCCGCCCGCGCCCACTACGAGCAGATGTACCGCAAGGCGGGCGGCGTGGCCACGCGCCACCGCATCGTCGGTTTCCTCAACGCCGAGGCCGCGCCGCTGCTGCGCGGCGGCTACACCGACGCGCTGGGGCGCCAGTTGCACCGGGCCACGGGCGGGCTGGTGGCGATCGCCGGCATCTGCGCGTACGACTCCGACGCCCACGGCCTCGCCCAGCGCTACTTCCACCAGGCGCTGCGCCTGGCCAAGGCCAGCGGCGACCGCGGGCTCGGCGCCTACGTCATAGCCCTGCTCGTCAACCAGTCGCTGTTCATGCGGGAGGACCGGCAGGCGGTCGCCTTCGCGGAGGCCGCGCTGCGCGCCGCGGGCCGCCAGATCACCCCGGCGCTCGCCGCCGACCTCTACGCCATGCAGGCCAAGGCGTACGCACACCTCGGCGACAGCGGCAGCGCCCTGGCGTGCATACGGCGCGCCGAGTCCGCCGCCGAGCGCATCAGCCCCGGCCAGGAACCCGACGAGACGGGTTATGTCCAGCCGGGACTGGTCAACGTCCAGGTGGCGGAGGCCCTCCTCGGCCTGGGCGACCTGGGGGCCGCCCATCGGCACGCCGCCGCGGCCGTCGGCACGCCCGCCCACGACAGGGGCCGTGTGCACCGGCTGGCGATGCTCAGTCAGGTGCAACTCCGTCGGGGAGAGGCCGACCGCGCGGCGGCCACCGCCGTCCAAATGGCCGAGCTGGCCAGGGGGATGGAGTCCCAGCGGCTCAGGGACCGGCTCCGCGAGGTGCGCGAGCGCCTGGCCGGGAGCGGGTGCTCCGGGACGGCGGAGGCGGCCGAACTGATCGACAGAGCGCTGCGCCTGCCTCTGTGAGACCGCCCGGCCGGGACGACTCCGCCGTGAGACCGCCCCGCCGTGAGAGGCGCCGCCCCGGTGGGAGCTGTGGATGCGGCGCCGGCCGCGTTCCTCATCCGTGCGGACTCCTGCTGCCATGAAGCCATCTCTTCGGCGGAAGGTGGCAGAAACATGCAGTGGCGGAATCTCGAGGAGCACACCGTTTACGCGAACCGCTGGTTCCGGGTGAGGCTCGCCGATGTGGAGTTACCGGACGGGACGCATCTCGACCACTTCGTCATACGGCTGCGTCCGGTCGCCGTGGCGACGATGGTCAACCGGGCGAACGAGGTGCTGCTGCTGTGGCGGCACCGCTTCATCACCGACAGCTGGGGGTGGGAACTCGCGGCCGGCGTCGTGGAGGAGGGGGAGAAGATCGAGGAGGCGGCCGCACGGGAGATGGAGGAGGAGACCGGCTGGCGGCCCGGTCCGCTGCGGCATCTCATGACCGTCGAGCCGTCCAACGGACTCACCGACGCCCGGCACCACGTGTACTGGGCCGAGGAAGGCTCGTACGTGGGACATCCGCGGGACGACTTCGAGTCGGACCGACGGGAATGGGTCCCGCTGGGGCTCGTTCCCGGCATGGTGGCCCGCGGCGAAGTGCCGGCCGCCAACATGGCGGCCGCGCTGCTGCTCCTCCACCATCTGCGGCTGGGCTGACCCGCCGCGACGCGTATCACCCGCCCGTGTGCCTCCTCGGCGCCCGGGTCAGTTCCCGAACGCCTGCCAGACGGCCGCGATCAGCGCTCCCACCGTGCTCAGTGCGGCGAGCGCCGGCAGCGGCCAGCGGCGGTGCTCCAGCGCCGCCACCCGGGCGGCCAGTCCCGACAGATCCTTGTCGCTCTGGGTGTCGCGCTGGTCGATCAGCGCCAGCCGTCCCTCGATCCGGGCAAGCCCGACGTCGAGGCAGCGGCGTAACTCCGCGTGCTTGTCCACGACCACGGGATGTGCGGGGTCGGTGGCCACAGTCTGCTCCTCCTTCCGGAACGGGACGGGAAGAGCTCCACGTCCCGTGAGTTGTCCGTACCGAGTCAACTCGTCCCGGGAGCGGGGCGGGAGCGTGTGCGAGGGGCATATGCGCGCACACGGCGCACACACCGTGTGCGCCGGCGCGGGCCCGGTCCCCACCGGGGGGACCGGGCCCGCGCCCTGAGCCGTGACGCCGCGTCAGTCTCCGCGTCGGTCAGCCGTACGAGTAGAAGCCGGAGCCGGCCTTGCGGCCGAGCCGGCCCGCGTCCACCATCCGCTGCAGCAGCGGGGGAGCGGCGTACAGCGGCTCCTTGAACTCGGCGTACATGCTGTCCGCGACCGAGGCCACGGTGTCCAGACCGATCAGGTCCGAGAGCTTCAGCGGGCCCATCGGATGGGCGCAGCCCATCTCCATGCCGTTGTCGATGTCCTCACGGCTTGCGATGCCCGACTCGAACATCCGGATCGCCGACAGCAGATACGGGATGAGCAGCGCGTTCACCACGAAGCCCGAGCGGTCCTGGGCACGGATCGCGTGCTTGCCCAGGACGTCCGTGACGACGGCCTCGGCCCGCTTGACCGTCTCGTCGCTCGTCGTCAGGGCCGGGATCAGCTCCACCAGCTTCTGCACCGGGGCCGGGTTGAAGAAGTGGATGCCGATGACCTGGTCGGGGCGGGAGGTGGCGACGGCCAGCTTCACCAGCGGGATGGAGGAGGTGTTGGACGCGAGGATCGCGTCGGGGCGGGTCACCACCTGGTCGAGGACCTGGAAGATCTCGGTCTTCACCTGCTCGTTCTCCACGACGGCCTCGACGACGAGGTCACGGTCGGCGAACTCTCCGAGGTCGGTGGTGAAGCTCAGCCTGGCCAGGGTCGCGTCCCGCTCCTCGGCCGTGATCTTGCCGCGGTCGGCGGCCTTGGAGAGCGAGGACGTCAGCCGTGTGCGGCCGAGTTCCAGGGCTTCGCCGGTGGTCTCGGCGACTTTCACATCCAGCCCGCTGCGGGCGCACACCTCCGCGATGCCCGCGCCCATCTGGCCGCAGCCCACCACTCCGACGCGTTCGATGTCCGTCACCTCGTGCCTTTCGCTGTGTTCCGCACCGGCAGGGCGGACGCCGTACGGTTCCGGCTGCCCTGCCCCGACCCCACGACGGTACTCCCGGGCAGGGGCGAGGAGACGGCCGGGGCCGCCTCCTGCCCGATCATCGATCAAACGCCCGGCGAGTGAGCCGAAGGAGCGCGCCTGCGTCGAGAGGGAGAACGCGCGCAGGCCGCGAGGAACGAGTGGCCGAGCACCTTCGACCGTCGGCGCAGGCTTTGGCGCGCCGGAGGCGAACCGAGCCCGGAAAAGATGTGACGTTCAGCTCACCGCGCAGCTCTCGCCGCCCATCGCGAATTCGCCGGGGCTGCCGTTGGCGCCCGCCCAACTCCCCGTGAATCCGAACGTCACCGAGGCTCCGGGCATCACCGTGCCGTTCCAGGAGGCGTTGCCGGCCACCACCTCGGCACCGGTCTGCCTGTGTGTGGCGTTCCACATCTGGGTGATCCGCTGTCCGTCGGGGAACGGCCATGTCAGCTCCCAGCCGTCGTAGCCGGAGCGCGAGGTGTTGGTGAGGGTCACCTCCCCCTGGAAGCCGCCCGACCACTGGTTGGTGACCTTGTAGGTCACCGAGCAGGCGGCGTCCGCCGGGGGCTCCTCGGGGTCCGGGCCGGGGTCGGTGCCCCCGTCCCCGCCGTCCCCGTCCGCGGCCTCGCCGTACAGGATCCCGCGCCCGTTGGTGGAGACGTACACCCGCCCGTAGACCCGCGGGTCGCCGGTGATCGACGCCCCGGTCCAGGCCCACTGGTGGGCGTCGTCGTTGATCCGGGTCCAGCTCGCGCCCGCGTCCGTGGACCGGAAGATGCCGCGCACCCCGCCGATCTTCGCGCTGACGAAGACCGTCTGGTACGAGGCTCCGGGAGCCGCCTTGCCGAAGCCCACGGCGTCGGCCTGCTCCACCCCGGAGACCCGGGTGAAGGTCGTCCCCGAGTCCGTGGAGTGCCACAGCCCGTAGGTGCCGGTGGCGGTGCCGCCCGCGAGCCACACGTCTCCCTCGGTGCCCGGCACGGCCCTGAAGCGGACGTTGCCCTCGGCGGGCAGACCGCTCGACGCCCTGGCGGTGAAGCTCGTCCCGCCGTCCGTGGAGACGTAGAACGTGCCGGACTTGTAGCCGTAGAACTTCTCCGGGTTCACGCGGTCGGACTCGACGGCCGCCCCGGCCGGGATGCCGGTGGACGCCGTCCAGGAGTTGCCGAAACCGGTGGTGTGGTGGACGCCCGCGCCCTCGGGGCTCCACACGAAGCCGCTGCCGTCGGCCGCGGCGGCGACCGTGCCGCCGCCTGACACCCCTGAGGGCTCCGAGCCCTGGAACCAGTTGGCGCCGTTGTCCGTGGAGAAGCCGATGTGCGGGGCCGCGTCGGCGTTGCCCACACGGACCACCGTGTCCGGGTTCTTCTCGGCGAAGTCCAGGCTCGTGGTCGTCGCCAGGTTGGGCGAGGTGTACATCAGCTTCGGTACGGAGTCGAGGCCGGTGTGCCGGAAGCCGCCGACGTCACCGAGGGCCGACAGCAGCGGGGCCCCGGACGGAGGGCTCGCCAGATCGTTGACGGCCGTTTCCTCCAGGCCCTTCACCATGGGAGTGATCTTCATCTGGCCGCCGGAGTCCCAGGCGGTGAGGTTCTCGGTGCCGTAGACCGTCGCTCCCGTGCCGTACATCATCCGGTCCGAGTCGAACGGGTCGATCTCGAGGGCCTCGGTCATCCAGCCGAGCTTCGGCGTCACCTCGGGCGGGGAGGGGTTCGCACCCCAGGACAGCCAGGGCACGGAGGAGATGTCCTGGGTGTAGCGGAAGGAACGGCTGGGATAGCCGGTGTAGTCCCAGGCCTTCGTCCAGGTCGCCCCGCTGTCCGTGGAACGGAAGATCTGGGTGTCGGGCCACCAGGAGCTGTAGGCCGTCGCCATCAGGGTGCCGGGCCGCTGCCGGTCCACACTCAGCCCGCTGAAGCCGTAGTAGGTGTCCGCCTCCGCGACCGGGCTGACGTCGGTCCACTCGCCGTTGGCCGTGTCGTAGCGGGCGATCCGGCCCTTGTCGCCGTCGTACGGCCCGCCCTTGTCGCTCAGCGTCAGATAGAGGTGGCCGGTGGCGGTGTCGAGCACGCCCTTGTGCGCGAGGTATCCGGTCGGCTGGCCGGCGAGCCGGGACCACGTGGAGCCGCCGTCCGTCGAGCGGTAGACGGTGCTGTCCTTGTCCGCCACCCCGACGTAGACGGTCTGTGTGGCGCTGCCCGCGCTGCCGGTCCGCCCGTCGAAGGTCACCCACACGACGCCCTGGTTGTCACTGGCGTAACCGCTGGTGTCGGTGGGGTCCTGGGCGTAGTTGCCCGGGTTGGGGAAGGCCGTCACCTCCGACCAGGTGACCCCGGAGTCGGTGGACCGCCACAGGCCGTTGCCGCTGGGTGCGCCGAGATAGAGGACGGAGTTCTTGTTGGGGTCGACCGCGAGGCGCTCGCCCATGCCGCGACCGGGCATGTTGCCGCCGAGCTTGAAGGGCAGTGTGGTCGCCTGCCAGGTGGTGCCGCGGTCGGAGGAGCGCAGTACCGCGCCGTTGGCGGGGTCCCAGCTGTTGGTGTATGTGCCGACGGCGGCGTACACGTTGTCGGGCTCGACCGGGTCGGAGGCGAGGCTCACCACTCCGGTCCAGCCCCAGTGGTCCCAGTCCACCCAGTCGAGCAGCGGGGTCCACTGCTTGCCCGACTGGTCCCAGCGGTAGGCGCCGCCGATGTCGGTGCGGGCGTAGGCGAGGTTCTTCTCCGACTGGTTGAAGACGATGCCGGGGACGAAGCCGCCGCCGTCGATCCTCACGTTCTTCCAGTCGTAGGTGTCGGCGGCGATGGACACATCGGATGCCTGGGTGCTGCGGGGCACGTCGTCGGAACGGGCGGCGGCCGGCGCCCCGGCCGCCGCCAGCCCGAGCGTCAGGCTGAGCGCCGCGAGCAGGACGGCCAGGGGTCTGGTGCTCAAGGGCACGGGAAGGTCCTCTCCGAGCGGAACCGCCCAGGAGGGCGGTCAGGGCGGGTGCGGGGCTGATCGGAGGTGGGAGCGCTCCCATGTGTGCCGCGATGGTAGCCGTGTGGGGTTGCCGGGAGAAGAGTGGTGCACGGGATTCATCGGAGGAATGGAGAGGGACGGGGAAGTGACGGGGAAGTGCGGAGACCCGTAGAGCCGCTCCTGGCTGCGCGGGTGTCCCGGCTGCGGAGGCTCCCGACGGGCGCGCCGGGTGCGGGGATGCCGCGGGCTGCCCGGTGGTGGGTTGTGCGCAGTACCCGGGGGAGGTCGGTTCGGCCGGAGTCGGGAGTATGCCGGTCCCCGCGCCCCGGCGGGTCCGCCGGTCGTCGACCGGGTCCCGCCGGCCCGACCGGTTCCGCGGGCGGGGCCGTGCCGGCCGCCCGGCCGGAGCCGTCTCCTCCCCGGGTCCCGGGCCGCCCACCGGGCCCGCGGACGTGGGCAGAGGGTGGCCGGGGT
>NZ_JAAAXQ010000381.1 GCF_009916105.1 Streptomyces sp. GC420
GGCCCGGCCCGGCCACCCCACCCGAACCGAACCGGCACAAGAGAAGAGGGAGACCGTGCCTGAGGGGCACACGATTCACCGGCTCGCCCAGGACTACGCCGGACGTTTCCGCGGCCGTCCTCTCCGTGCCACCAGCCCCCAAGGCAAGTTCTCGGACAGTGCGGCCCTCCTCGACGGACAGCCCCTGGACACCGC
The DNA here is from genome assembly GCF_009916105.1 of Streptomyces sp. GC420. Classification (GTDB taxonomy): domain Bacteria; phylum Actinomycetota; class Actinomycetes; order Streptomycetales; family Streptomycetaceae; genus Streptomyces. The sequence goes on from NZ_JAAAXQ010000381.1 coordinate 196, forward strand.
CGAGGCCCACGGAAAGCACCTCTTCCTGGGCTTCGGCGGGGCCGAGGGCCTCGGCTGGGTCCACATCCACCTCGGACTCTTCGGCAAGGTCGCCCTCGGTGAGGCCCCGGCACCCCCGACGACGGAGACGATCCGGCTGCGGCTCGTCAACGAGTCGTACTACGCGGACCTGCGCGGCCCCACCACCTGCGCCCTGATCACCGACGGCGAGAAGCGCGCCGTACACGACCGGCTCGGCCCCGACCCGCTGCGGCCCGGCGACGACCCGGACCGGGCATGGAGGCGGATCTCCGCGTCCCGCACCACCGTCGCCGCCCTGCTCATGGACCAGAAGGTCGTCGCGGGCGTGGGGAACGTCTACCGCGCCGAGGTCCTCTTCCGGCACCGCATCGACCCGTACCTCCCCGGCAGGGACGTCACCCGCGCCCAGTGGGAGGCCGTCTGGGCCGACCTCGTCGCGCTGATGCGTGAGGGCGTGCGCAACAACCGCATCGACACCGTCCGCCCCGAGCACACCCCCGAGGCCATGGGGCGCCCGCCGCGCGTCGACGACCACGGCGGTGAGGTGTACGTGTACCGCAGGGCGAACATGCCCTGCCACATCTGTGGCGGCGAGATCCGCACCGCCGGTCTCGCCGCCCGCAATCTGTTCTGGTGCCCGGCCTGTCAGAAACCGTGAGGCAGCCAGGGAGCCACCGGACTCGCGAACGCCACCGAGGCCTCGGTCAGCGCGCCCTGCCGCAGTTCACGCACCCGGCCCGCGCCCGCCAGCGCCGAGAGCCGAGTCCCGCCCAGATAGGCCGCGCCCAGCTCGTTCGAGCCGAGCGCGAGATCCGCCGGGTCGGTGGTGCGCTCGCAGCCCGCGCCCTTGGTGTCGCCGCTCAGCCGCCAACGCCCCTCGTTCCAGGGACAGAAGGGGTCGGTGACCTCCAGGACCACATCGACGGGCGCCGCGTACGTGCGCGCCTCGAGGGCCGCGCCCACCTCCACCGGCCGCAGGTGCAGCGAGTCCCGCACCCGCGGCTCGCACCGCCTGATGTCCGAGACCAGGTGGACGAACGGGTCGTCGACCGGCCGGCTGCGCATCCGCACCGTCGAGGTGAGGTCGACCGAAAGGAGGAAGTTCAGCAGCGCCGCGTAGGCCCCGGGGTCGAGCGCCTCGAGGTCCCTGACGTTCACCACGCCCTCGGCTCCCCCCGCGCCCCACTCCGGCTTCACCGCGAAGCGGGCGTAACCGACGGTCCGTCCGTTCCGCTCGGCGAGCACGCACTGGAGCGGCGACGCACCCTGCCGGTTCTGCGCCGGGTCGAGCACGCCCAGACGTTCCCAGCCGGGGAGCCGGGCGAGCATCCCCGGGCGGCTCTCCACGCGCTGTGCGTACACCGCCTCACAGGCCGCCAGTGAGGCCTCCGGGTCGGCGTAGCGCACCCGCACCGCGCCGATGTCCGCGCCCGGAGGCGGCACCAGCCGCACCCGGGAGGAGTCGATCTCGGCCGAGAGCTGCTGGGTGGCGATCCCGTACCCGAACCGGCCGTAGATGCCCGGCTCCGAGGCGGTCAGCACGGCGAGCGGCTCGCCCCACGCGCGCACGTCGTCCAACTGGCGGCGCATCATCGAGGTGAGGATGCCGCGGCGGCGGTGCGTCGCGGCCACGCTCACCATGGTCACGCCGGCAGCCGGGACGATCCTGCCGCCGGGCACGGAGAGCCGGAAGGTGAACGCCCCCGCGGTGCCCACGCACTCCTCGCCGTCCCAGACGCCGATCGACCGCTCGCACTCGGTCAGCGCGTCCCACAGCTCCCGTTCCTCCGTCGCCTCGTCGACACCGCCGAAGGCACGGATCAGATTGCCGTACCAGGTGTCCCACTCCGCCCGGCGCAGGATCCGCAATTCAGTCGTCATATGGCATGCGTACCAGGCCTTTCCGCCCCATGCGACCCAATTTCGAACGCATTGCCACGGGGTCCCCCTGCACACCCGGCGGCTGTGCGGATAGGGTCCCGATGCAATGGCAGGTGCTGGGGGAGTCGACAGCTTCACGGCCCGGATGCGCATGAGGTGGCACCGGGTCCGCACCGCCGTGCGCAAGTCCGGGGTCGACTACTTCCGCGGCGACGGTTCGGACTGGATCGCGCTGGCGGCGCTGCTGCTGACCGTCCCCGCGCTCGCGGTGACCACCATCGCCGCGCCGGTGTGGTGTTCGCCCGCGGCGCTGGTCCTGCCGATCGTGGCGGGCGGGCTGCTGCTGCGGCCCGCGAGTCTGCTCGGGCTGTACGCGGCGGCGGCCCTGGCCCTGATCATCGAGTCCTGGGCGCTCGGCCCCTACCCGGACGGCCCGGCACGGGTCACCCCGGGCACCGTGCTCGTCGTCGCCGCCTGCGGCTTCTTCGGGCTTGTCATCGCCCAGTTCCGCAGCCGTGTCGGCGTGCCGTGGAGGCGCGGCGGCACCATGCTCTTCGACCTGCGCGAACGGATCCGCACGCACGGCAAGCTGCCGCAACTGCCGGCGGGCTGGCACCGCGAGATCGCGCTCCGGCCGGCCGGTGGCCAGTCCTTCTCCGGCGACTTCGTGGTCGCCGCCCGCACCAACGGCGGGCGCACCCTCGAAGTCGTCCTCACCGACGTCTCGGGCAAGGGCATGGACGCCGGCTCGCGTTCCCTGCTGCTGTCCGGGGCCTTCGGCGGACTGCTCGGCTCACTGCCCCCGCACGGCTTCCTGCCGGCCGCCAACGGCTATCTGCTGCGCCAGGACTGGGAGGAGGGCTTCGCGACGTCGATACACCTCGTCCTCGACCTCGACAGCGGTGACTACGAACTGCTGTCCGCGGGGCATCCCCCGGCGCTCCAGCTCAACGCGGGCACCGGGCGGTGGGAGGAGAAGGCCGCCGAGGGACCGCTCCTCGGGGTGTACGACGGGGCGCAGTTCGACGCCGTGAAGGGCTCCCTGCGTCCCGGCGACGTATTGATGCTGTTCACCGACGGCCTGGTGGAGACCCACGACCGGGACATCAGCGAGGGCATCGACCGGCTGACCGGCGAGGCCGACCGGTATGTCACCTCCGGCTTCCGCGGTGCGGCCTGGCACCTGATCGAGGCGGTCGCCAAGGACGTCAACGACGACCGGGCACTGCTGCTGATCTGCCGGGAGTAGAAGGGCCGGCCGCACCGCATCATGGAGCCATGAGCGACAGCGAGGAGACCCGCGCGGCACCGCCGCCGCTGGGCCCGGCCGAGGTCGAGCGGATCGCCACCACGGCGCACGCGGGGCAGACGGACAAGGCGGGACGGCCGTACACCGAGCACCTCAGGGCAGTGGCCGAAGGGGTGCGGGCCAGGGGCGGCTCCGAGGAGCAGGTCGCCGCGGCGTGGCTGCACGACGCGGTGGAGGACGGCGTGCTGAGCCGCGAGTGGCTGGACGGCGCGCCGCTGACGCGGTCCACCAAGGAGATGGTGCTGGCCGTGACGAAACGGCCGGGGGAGCCCCCGGAGTGTTACACCGCCCGGATCCTCGCCACTCCCGGGGCGCTGCTCGTCAAGGAGGCGGACCTCGCGCACAACGCCGACCCGGCGCGGCTGGCGGTGCTGGACGAAGCGACGCGGGCCAGGCTCACCGCCAAGTACGCCGAAGTCCGCCGCCTGTTGGGACTGGCGGCGGACTGAGGCACCGAGCCGGGCCCGCTGGCGCGGCTCGGTGCCGGACGACTGGGTGCCGGACGACTGGGGCCGGGAGTGTCAGCGGGCGACGCGCTCCCGGGCCGCCTCGGCCGCGCTCTTGCGGAAGGCCCACTCCATCCGGGGTTCCACGGCGAAGCGGAACACGCGCCGCACGGGCGGGGTGCAGAGCAGGGTGACGACGGCGGCGGCGACGACGGTGACGGCGATCTCTCCGGGCGGCGTGTAGACCCAGGGATGGGCGTCGTACCAGTCCCAGAAGCGGGAGCCCTTGGCGAGGAAGCCGTGCAGCAGGTAGCCGTACAGGGTGCCCGCGCCCAGCACCGTGTACCAGGTGCGCCGGCGCGGCACCCAGGCGAAGAAGCACACCGCCAGGACCATCGAGCAGCCGAAGAGTGCCAGGGTCATCACCGGCCCGGCCCAGGGCTGCGCGCCCAGTTCCACGGCGCTGTCACGCCGGTAGAACCACGCCGAGGTCATCCGGGGCGCGGCCCAGTACGCGAAGACCAGCGCGGCGGCGAACACCGGCAGCGCGCCCAGCCGGACCGCGCGTCGGCGCATCATCGCGAAGTGCTCCGGGCGCAGGCACAGTCCGGCCACGAAGAAGGGCAGGAACTGCAGCACCCGCTGCAGGTCGAGGTCGTTGCCGATGGTCGGTGACAGCGTCGCCAGGATCGCGACGGCCAGGGCGGCAGGCACCGGCCACCGCACGGCCCGCCACAGCGGGGTGGTCAGGCGCCACACGAACAGCGCGACCAGGAACCAGGTCAGGTACCACGGGTCGAGCAGGCTGATCGGCTGGTCCGGGGCGTGTCCGGCCCAGCGCTTGAAGAGGGTGTAGGCGACCTCGAAGACCACGAAGGGCACGGCGATACCGGTGACCAGACGGCGCAGTCGGTCCGGGCGGTGGTCGAAACCGCGCGAGAAGTAGCCGGAGACGAGGACGAAGGCCGGCATGTGGAACGCGTACACGACCATGTACAGCGCCTCCGCCGTGCGGCTGTGGTCGGTCAGCGGTTCCCAGGCGTGGCCCAGCGCGACCAGCACGATCGCGAGGTACTTGGCGTTGTCGAAGAACGGATCACGAGACGCCGGCGCCGGCGGGGCGGGACGGGCGGCCTGCCCGGTCCGGCCGTCCCGCGGTGGCGGATCACCGTCACGGACCGCCGGCAGCGGGGCTCCGGCGAGCGGCTGATGGGGACGCAGCGCTTGGCTCACAGGCCCTCCCACGGCCTGCTCGGGGGGACGTCCGTGCTCCGTACTGGGTGAGCGGGGGTTGAGGCAGCGTGGAACATCTGAGGCACCTTAGCGTCGCCCTTGGCTTTCGGGAAACCCCCTCCCGTTTTCCTCTTCGATGAGCGAGTGGTGTTGCTCCGTGAATGGTGTGCCGGGGCCAGCTTGCCGTTCCGCCATCGGCGTATGATGCGGTCTCACGTACCGTTTTCACCCAACTAATCCCACTTAAATGGGGCATATGGAATCGGTGTTTGCCTCTGCGGGTGTGTTCCGCTTCACCATTCGAATTCCTGCCGAACGAACTGTGTGGGCATGGAAATGATCTCGTCGAATAACCCCGGTCCCGCTCCCTTGCGCATCAAGGGAATCGGCGTGCGGCCGCGCGCCGCGGCGGCGCGGCCCGGCGCGGCGGCCGGTGATTCCCCACCCGGCGCCAACCATGCACCCGTTGGTGGCACGATGGTGCACGCGGGGGTGTGTGGGGTGCACGCCTCCGGGGCAAGCCGGTAGCAGGCCGCAAGCCAGAGGCCTGAGCAAGGCGGAGCGACCGAGGGTGTGATCAGTTGTGGCCATTTCACTGTCTGTGGTGCTGCTCTTGGCGATCATCTTGGTGGTGCTGATGCGCGGGGGCTCGATCAAGCCCGGGCCGGCCATCGTGGCGGTGCTCTTCGGCTTCTTCCTCGCCTCCACGGGCATGGCGCCCTCGATCAACCGGTTCCTCAACTCGATAGCCGAGACGATCAATCAGATCAGCTTCTAGCGCCCCGTCACCCCGAGGGCCGGGCGGCGGCCGGCAGACCGGCCGCTCAGCTGCTGTGGTCCAGGGCCTCGCGCACCGCTTCCTCGCTGCGGCCCACCACCGCCGTACCGTCGTCGGCCGTGATGATCGGACGCTGGATGAGCTTCGGGTGCTCCGCGAGCGCCTCGATCCACCGCTCCCGCGCGGCGGGCTCACGCGGCCAGTCCCTCACACCCAGTTCCCCGGCGACCGGCTCCTGCGTACGGGTGATGTCCCACGGTTCCAGCCCGAGCCGGTCCAGCACGGCGCGCAGTTCCTCCGCGCCCGGAGGGTCCTCCAGGTAGCGCCGGACCGTGTACTCGGCCCCGGCCTCGTCGAGGATGCCGATGGCGGAACGGCACTTCGAGCACGCGGGATTGAGCCAGATCTCCATGAGGGAGCACCTTATGCTGACCCCGACCGAGGGGGAGGCCCGGGCATGGTGTCGCTCGCGAGGGACCCGAAGGAACCGATGGAATCGCAGCCGCCGGCACAGCCGGAGCCGCCGGTGCGGCCCGACGGCGGGGGCCCCGCACCGGAGTTCGGGGGCTACCGGCTGGAGTCCCGGCTCGGCTCCGGCGGCATGGGCGTCGTCCACCTCGCCCGCTCACCCTCGGGCCGTAGGGTCGCCATCAAGATCGTGCACGCCCAGTACGCCGACGACCCCGAGTTCCGCAGCCGGTTCCGCCACGAGGCGGCCGCCGCCCGCCGGGTCAGCGGCGCCTTCACCGCGCCCGTCGTGGACGCCGACGCGGACGCCCCGCTGCCCTGGATGGCCACGCTCTACATACCCGCCGAGACGCTCGGCCAGCGGGTCGGTGACGAGGGGCCGCTGAGCCCGGAGGAACTGCGCGGGCTCGCCCTCGGCCTCGCCGAGGCGCTGCGCGACATCCACCGCGCCGGCGTCGTCCACCGCGACCTCAAGCCCGCCAACGTGCTGATGGCCCCGGACGGCCCCCGCGTCATCGACTTCGGCATCTCCCGCGCAGCCGACCCCGCCACCGGCGAGGCCCTCACCCAGACCGGCCGCGTCATGGGCACCCCGCCCTTCATGTCGCCCGAGCAGCTCACCCGCCCCCGCGAGGTGGGCCCCGCGTCGGACGTCTTCTCGCTGGGCGCCGTCCTCGCGTTCGCCGCCACCGGACGCGGCCCGTTCGACAGGGACAGCCCCTACGAGACCGCCACCCACGTCGTCGAGGCGGCGCCGTCCCTCGACGGTGTACCGGAAGGGCTGCGCTCCCTCATCGAGCGCTGCCTGGAGAAGCGGCCGGAGAACCGGCCCACCCCGGACGAACTCCTCGCCCTCCTCGCCGCCGCGAACGG